>OY782680.1:240000-560750 GCA_963678085.1 Aliishimia sp. | reverse complement strand
TACACAGTATCTACAACCTCGTCATTCACGATCACCCAC
Source organism: Aliishimia sp. (assembly GCA_963678085.1). Taxonomy (GTDB): domain Bacteria; phylum Pseudomonadota; class Alphaproteobacteria; order Rhodobacterales; family Rhodobacteraceae; genus Aliishimia. The sequence goes on along the minus strand of OY782680.1, from coordinate 560,711 downwards.
GCCAAAAAGATCGCGTCGAAACTTGCTGCCGATCTGCTGCGAATGCACCGTCTCTATGACTCCCCATCCCGTTCGGCGATCACTGACTACGAAGACGAAATGGTTCAACTGCTCAAAGGCGACTACCTTGAAAGCGTGAAGTATGGTTTTCAGCGCGATGGAAAATGGATCGAGCCGACATTGGAATACCGGTCCTCGGATGCATTTGGACTGGTGTATGACGACGACGATCCAGGTCGCGTACCGCGGAACAAAGATGTCTCCGGCGCTAGCTTCCACAGTTTCCTGAACTACAACAGCAACTGGTGGAACCTGAGTGCCGATGAACGGTCTTCGTTCAAGGGCGGACTACCGTTTCAACGGACAACTGGAGACGACGCCGGATACTCTGGCTATTTCGACGGTGACAAAAGCTACACAGCTGGTGGTCGGTCACTTTCTCGGTCGACTCTACGGAGCTATTAATCATGCAAGAAATCAATGTGCACGAACTGTTTGAAAACGCGACTCAGTTTCCAGACGTAGATGCCAAGCAACGTTTGGATGCCTTGATAGGCATCGAAGCAAAGAAGGCTCGACTAAGCAAAATGCTCGCGTTGCTGATCGACCAAAGCAGCCTCATTCGTTGGCAAGAGAAGTTCCACCCCGACGCACTAATGCTCAATCGCATGGTCACGAACAGACCTCCATTAATTATTCTGGAGGGCGATGTCGGCTCGGGGAAAACTGCGCTTGCCGAAAGCATTGGTGACGCAGTGGCGCGGATACACGATCTGGAAATCACGCTGCTGCCTTTGAGTCTTTCCAGCAGAGGCCAAGGCCGTGTCGGAGAAATGACCCAGCTTTTGTCGGCCGCGTTTGAATATACTTGCAAACAGGGTGAACTTCTAAGGGGGCACGGAGGGCGCGCTTCTGGCGGACTGATCTTACTCATCGATGAAGCCGACGCTCTCGCCCAGTCTCGCGAAAACTCTCAGATGCACCACGAAGACAGAGCCGGAGTTAATGCATTCATCCGTGGGATTGACCGGATTGCGAACGCAAACGTTCCGGTTGCAGTGATTATGTGCACAAACCGCCTGAACGCTCTTGATCCAGCAGTTCGTCGCCGAGCCGCAGAAATCATTCGATTTGGACGCCCAGACGAAACTCAAAGACGCGAAGCCTTAACAAGACTGCTTCACGGCGTTGGTTTGTCAGAGGCCGAAATTGGCCAGTTGGTGACTGTAACTGGACCGGGGGCCGGTCGCGACAACGGCCTAACGTATTCCGACCTGACCCAGCGCCTTGTACCTTCAATCATTTTAGATGCTTTCCCAAGCAACGCTATTTCAGGGTCAAGGGCTATTCAGATTGCTCAGTCGCTTCCTGAAACTCCACCTTTTGAGGGATAGAAATGGCTGATTGGTCGTTAGCCCAGCTTCTTGCCGGGATGCATGAAAATGTTCGTACCAACTTGGAACTCGCTCGAAAGAACTTCACTCACCCGGGGACGAAGGGCGATGCCGCTGAAAATGTTTGGATCGATCTCTTTAACCAATACCTACCTGAGCGCTACACTGCCCGGAAAGCACATATTGTAGACAGCCTAGGGAATCAGAGTGATCAGATTGATGTGGTCGTCTTTGACCGGCAGTACACCCCTTTTGTGTTCACACTGGGGGGGCAAATTACGATCCCTGCTGAAAGCGTCTACGCTGTGTTTGAAGCCAAGCAAACAGTGAATGCCGGGCATCTTCAATACGCGAAAGAAAAGATCGAAAGCGTCAGGAAACTCCATCGAACGAGTCTTCCAATCCCGCACGCTGGTGGCACCTATAAGCCCAAGCCCCCTATCCCGATAATCGGTGGATTTCTGGCTCTCGATAGTGACTGGACGCCAAAGTTGGGGGAAAGCCTGACCAAGAACCTTCAAACCAAGGATGATCTGCAACGCCTCGAAATCGGTTGCGTGGCTGCGCATGGATCATTCCTCTGGCACAAAGAACAGCACGAGTACTGGGTTGACCAGTCATCGACAGCTGCGTCCAAGTTCCTGTTTCAGCTCATATCCCTTTTACAGTTTAGTGGAACCGTGCCGATGATCGATGTGATGGCCTATGCCCAGTGGCTGGATAAGAAGTAACCTATCTGCTTTACGTTGCGCGACTCTGGCCGCGCACGTTTCCGAGCGTTGGACACCCATATGGCACCCAAACTTAAAGCCTGCTTGTGGCTTAGGGTCAAAAAGCCTGTAACGTATTGACTTATCTTACTTAAATGGTGCCCGGGGGCGGAATCGAACCACCGACACGAGGATTTTCAATCCACTGCTCTACCCCTGAGCTACCCGGGCGTCACCGTAACAGGTGATGCTGATATAGTAGGCTTCTTTGTTTGTCTATAAGCTATTTTCGGTTTTTCGTCATAACGTCAAAAATCTGCGGGGCCGGACCTTTATCTCGCATTTTCATCATGCGAGCTGGGCATTTGCGACGCGCTTGACGCTCGCCTTGAGTTCGGGCTTTGTTTCCTGACGCTCTCCCACATCATCTCGCCTCGGTGGGTCGGCATTACCAATTTACTTCAATGGCATACACGATCCATTCTGGGGCAACACGCTGCGTCACAAATTCTGTGATCTCTTGGTGATTGGGTCGCGGGCACCTATGCAGCTATTCGGAGCTTTGCCCACAAATACCTGCTTAGGTATCTTTGATTTTGCAGGATTTTTACCCCAAAACCGGTGTCGACTTTTGGGGAATCCTGCTTAGAGCTTGACCCATGCCGGTTTGATCACCGACGAGAAGGGGCTTGATGCGTTTTCGTCTCTTGTTGCGTTCGCCATAGAGTTCGGCGCCGAATTTGACGGGCAGTTCGCATTTTGGATGGGATGATCGCAGTCGAGTCGTGTTCCCTATACCAAACGCACCTGGGAACCCGAATTTTCGGTGCCCGATTTTCTCCTTTTCCCCATCAACTTATCCGAAAACCGGTGCCCAGTTTTTGGCTCGATGGAGCATCTCAGAATATTTTCTGCTGAAACTGCGCGCACGGCCGCAGCGGCGCCGAAATCAAACCACGAGCACGCCGGCATCTCGCATCTGTCCCAAACGCTCCGCAATGGACTCAGGGGCGATGCCGCGTGTGGCCCCTTGCACCACAGTGACCTCAAAGCCCAATTTCCGCCCATCCAGCGCAGAAAACCCCACGCAATAATCCAAAGCCAGCCCGCAGAGAACGACGCGTTCAATACCCCTTTCACGCAGGGCTCCGGCAAGGCCTGTTGGGGTTTTTTGATCATTTTCCAAAAACGCGCTATAGCTGTCGATCTGCGCGCGAAACCCTTTGCGCACAACCATCTGCGCCTTTTCAAGCACCGAGGTCGGCAGGCGAAACTCAGCGCCAGCACTGCCCGCAACGCAATGGGTCGGCCAAAGAACCTGCGGGCCATAAGGCATCTCGATCACCTCGAACGGCGCTTTACCCGGATGCGTAGCGGCAAAGCTTGCGTGACCACTTGGGTGCCAATCTTGGGTCAAAATGACATTTTCAAACTGGCCCGCAAGCTGTTCAACGCCGGGCAAAATCGCATCCCCATCCGGTACGGCCAAAGCCCCGCCAGAGAGAAAATCATTCTGTACATCAATGATCACCAACGCGTCATTTTCCCCAGCCGCATGCGTAAAGTCAGACATATCATCCCTTTCTCATCAAACATGCCACACTTACCGCACTATGCCGCAGCCGCTCAATCGCGAAATCCTTGATTCCCCCGGCCTCTAGGCGTATGCCCCACGCCATGTATACGATTGCTGCACTCTATCACTTCACCCGCTTCGAAAGCCCGAATGCATTGAAAACACCGCTGGAAACCTTGTGTAAAAACGGCGGGGTGCGCGGCTCTTTGTTGCTGGCAAGCGAAGGAATCAACGGCACCGTCGCAGGCCCGCGCGCCAGCATTGATGCGATGCTCGCCCATATCAAAGCCCTGCCCGGCTGCGCAGATCTGATTTGGAAAGAGGCCACATCCGAACTGATGCCCTTCAAGAAAATGAAGGTGCGCTTGAAAAATGAGATCGTCACAATGGGGCAGCCGGATATCGATCCGCGCGCGCGTGTGGGCCATTATGTGAAGCCTGCTCAGTGGAATGCCCTGATCCAAGATCCAGATGTGGCGGTGATTGATACCCGCAATGATTATGAGGTCGCCATCGGCACATTTGAGGGCGCGATTGATCCTGAAACCCAATCCTTTGGGGAGTTTCCCGCTTGGTGGGAAGAGAATAAAGCCCGCTTTGAAGGCAAGAAAATCGCCATGTTCTGCACCGGTGGCATTCGCTGTGAGAAGTCCACAAATTATCTTTTGGGCCAAGGGGTTGAGGATGTATATCACCTTGAGGGCGGCATTTTGAAATATCTCGAAGAGGTGCCCGAAAAGGACAGCACCTGGAACGGATCGTGCTTCGTTTTTGATGCCCGTGTCAGCGTTGATCACGGGTTGCAAGAGGGGCCGCACCTGCTCTGCTATGCCTGCCGCCGCCCGATTCTGCCCAAAGATATGGGGCTTAATTCGTATGAACATGGGGTCAGCTGCCATCACTGCATTGATGAGACCAGCGACAGCGACAAAGAGCGCTTCCGCGAGCGTCAAAAACAAATTCGCCTGTCAGCTGAGCGCGGCGAAGCACATATTAAATGCGATTAAGACCAATTTAACATTTCCACGCTATCACATTCTTGGGTGAAAAAGTAGGTGGTGGAAATGAGTGCGTCAAATGACCAGGCGCCCGTCATTATTAAGAAAGTCAAAAAAGGTGGTGGTGATGGGCACCACGGCGGTGCGTGGAAAGTGGCCTATGCCGACTTTGTGACCGCGATGATGGCTTTCTTTTTGTTGATGTGGCTGCTCAACGCGACAACGGAAAAGCAACGCAAGGGGATCGCAGATTACTTCTCGCCCACCGTTGCAATTAGCCGCGTCTCGGGCGGCGGGGATGGCACGCTCAACGGTGATTCTGTGTTTTCCGAAGAAACCATGGCCAAGAATGGGCGCGGCGCAACAAGCTTGCAGCCGACCGAGGCGAACAAGGCCCGTGGTGTTGACAGTGGCGATGACGACACGTCCAAAGAAGAAGAGGCCCTAAAAGAGGTCGAAGCAGCCCTGATGGGGCGCGGCGGCGAGTCGATGATTGCTGAAAACGCGCTGGAACATATCATTACCAGCGTCACCGATGAGGGTTTGGTGATTGAGCTTTTCGCGATCCGCGAGCAACCCCTCTTTGTCGGTGCCACCGATGAGCCCACGCCCCTTTTGCGGGATCTTGCCCGTCTGGTCAGTGGCGTGTCTAAATCGGTTACAAATGCCGTCGCCGTGGAAAGCCATGTCGCCGCGCAACCTATTGTGCAAGCCAAAACAACAGAGTGGCAGCTATCCACCGCACGCGCGGACTCAATGCGGCGTCTATTGTCCACCTCTGGAATGGACGCCCAGCGCATCCAGCGCGTAACAGGGCATGCAAACCGCGAACCCATGGTGGCTGACCCCATGGCACCGCGCAATGACCGCATCGAGATCATCCTGCTCCGAGAAGGGGTAAAATAGGGAACATTTTATCTATTAGGGCCATGTTAAAGGCCCAACGCCTATGAAGCTTGCATGATCTTTTGGGGTGATGCAGCAGAAAGGCGTATCCAATGACTATTTCTTCTTCCTTGACGGCGAGCGTGGCGGGCTTACAAGTAAATGCAACCCGGCTGGCCAGTATTTCCGACAATATCGCCAATTCCGGGACCTACGGTTATCGCCGCGTGGAAACCGATTTTTCCTCTTTGGTCCTTGGGGGCGATTCGGGCGATTATACGGCCGGCGGTGTAAATGCCACATCACGGCGCTTGATTGATGAGCGCGGCTCTTTGGTGACAACCAATAATGCCACCGATATAGCAATTTCAGGCGGTGGATTTATTCCGGTTACAAATATCGCAGAATATAATGGATCAGGGGGTGAATCTGAAATTCTCCTGGCCTCGACCGGGTCTTTCCGTATCAATTCAGAGGGCTTTCTTGCCAATGATTCAGGATATTATCTCATGGGATGGCCCGCATTATCAGATGGGACCATTCCTGGCTATCCACGCGATACAGGCGAAGGGCTTGAACCGGTGCAATTCAGCCTGAACTTGCGGGCAAACCCGACAAGTACTGTTGACATGGTGTTGAACTTGCCCGCGACAGATACCGAGTTCGGCTCAGAAGGGGTCACAAGACCCCTCGCCATCGAATATTTTGACAATCTAGGCACCTCTCAAAGCCTATCAATGAGCTTTATCCCAACGGTCGCTTCTAGCCTTGGTGCGAAAACAAACGAATGGACAATGATCATCACGGATTCCTCTCAAGCCGATCCCATCACTGGTGATCCTCTTGAGGTTGGAAATTATACGATACAATTTGGCGATGGTAGCGCGACCAGTACAGAAGGCGGGACCATCGCCTCAGTTGTGAATAATTCAGGCGATCCCAGCCGCGATTACGATCCAACAACTGGTTCATTCGTCTTACCCGTTCTCAATTCAAGCATTGAGGTCGACATTGGCGCCGTTGGCACCAGCGGTGGCTTGTCCCAGCTTTCAAATAATTTTCAACCAATTGCGGTCACAAAAGATGGATCTGAAGTTGGAAACATGGTCTCTGTCGATATCGACAGAAATGGTATGGTCAGCGCGCGATTCGACAGCGGCGTGACCGAGGTGATTTACCAGGTGCCGCTCGTGTCGGTTCCAAACCCCAATGGCCTTTCCCCCACCGGCGAGCAAACCTATCGCCCCTCAAATGCCAGTGGCGCGTTCTTCCTCTGGGATGCGGGCGACGGGCCCACCGGTGAAATTCGCGGCTTTGCGCGCGAAGAATCGACCACCGATGTGGCTGGTGAGCTGACCGATATGATCAAAACCCAGCGCGCCTATTCCTCGAACGCAAAGGTCATCCAAACCGTGGATGAAATGTTGCAAGAAACCACAAATATCAAACGCTAAGCACAATTAGCCAAATGAGGATTTTGCCATGAGTTTGTCCGGCGCTTTCCAAAATGCAATCTCGGGTTTGCGCGTCAACAGCCGCACTCTGGATCTTCTTGCGCAAAATATCTCAAACGCGACCACGCCAGGATATGCCCGGCGTGAAATTCAACTCACCTCCACCTCTAGCTCGCTAATAGGTGGGGTGACCATTTCTGGTGTCGCCCGTGTCCAGGATGTGGCCCTGCTTAATGCGCGGCGCGATGCGGACGCGGAATTGGGCCATTCCATTGCGATCAGCAAATTCTTTTCGGTCTATGAAACAACGCTGGGAACCCCCGATCACGAAGATGCGCTCACGAATTTGGTCGCGAATCTTGACAGTAAAATCCTGTCTGCCGCCAGCCGTCCAGACGCCCCGGAACGCTTGCAAGCGGCAATTCAAGCGGCGCGCGCGCTGGCGACAAGTATTACGGACACCGCTGAAGACGTCAGTGATATGCGGCGCGCCGCAGATGAGGCCATTGACGCGCAGGTCAATCGCCTCAACGCAGCCCTACAAGAGGCTGAATATCTCAACACTCAAATCGAACAAGCGGTGATCGGCGGGCGCGAACCCCATTCGATTATTGATCTGCGGCAAGGCATCATTGATGAAATCCATGAAATTGTACCCCTGCGCGTCATAGAGCGAGAGCTCGGCGCCGTCGCTCTGGTCTCCCAAGGGGGCACTATTTTGCTTGATGGGGCCGCGCGAGACGTTCAATTCACCGCAGCCAACGGGGCGACCCCTTATATGTCGATTGATGATGGCAGCTTATCAGGGATCACGATTGAGGGGATAAAAACAACCAATTTCAAACCCGGCAGCACCCTTGCGGGCGGCACCCTGGCCGCTCAGTTCATTATCCGCGACGAGCTTGCCACTGACGCCCTGGCCCAGCTTGATGCCATGACCCGCAATCTGATCGAACGCTTTCAGGATCCGGCGGTGGATACAACATTGAATATCGGGGATGCTGGCCTGTTTACGGATCGCGGCGCAGCCTTTGACCCCGCCAATGAGATCGGCATCAGCGAAAGATTGCAGCTTAACGCCGCCGTTGACCCCGATCAGGGCGGGCTGGCCTGGCGTCTGCGCGACGGGATGAATGCAGCCGTGCCGGGAAATGTTGGGCAATCGGCACTACTAGATGCCCTGAGCACAGCACTTAACGCACAAATCACGCCTGCCACCGGGGATTTTGGCACCGGGACGCTGTCGATGAGCAATCTGGCCAATGGCCTGATGAGCCGCGTTGGCGTTCAGCGCCTCTCTGCTGAACAAACCCAGACCTTTGCCGCCTCCGCGCAATTTGAACTGGCACAAGAGGAACGCGGCGCGGGTGTAGATACAGATGCAGAGCTGCAGCAAATGCTGATCATTGAAAAAGCCTATGCGGCCAATGCCCGTGCGCTGCAAGCCGCGGATGAGATGCTCGAAACATTGTTAGGAATTTAATCCATGAGTAGTGCCACAAACCTTGGCGATTTGGCCCAATCTTTCACGCTGCGCCTGCGCAATACCGAGCTTCGCAAAGATATCACACGGTATAATAATGAGCTGACCACCGGCATGGCCGACGATCTGGCGGACCATCTCAGAGGCAGCTATGCCCGTTTGACCGGCATCGAGCGGGATTTGCGCCTGATCGAAGGGTTTGAGGTCACCGTCACCGAGGCCCGGCAATACACAGATATGGTTCAGGTCCGGCTTGGACAGATTAACGATGTGGTTGCCGATTATTCTAGCGACCTTCTCACCGCGGATTTTGCAAGCGCGGCGGCGACCAATGATGCCTTGGCCGAGGGCGGACGCCTCTATTTGGAAACGATTGTGGATTCGATGAATAGTCAATCCGCAGGGCGCACGCTTTTTTCCGGCGATGCCACCGACCGTCAAGCCCTGGTTGGCGCGGGTGAAATCATAACCGAGATCAAATCGCTTTTCACCACCTCCGCCAGCGCATCTACCATAGAGAACACAGTGTCCAATTGGTTTGATGATCCCGCCGGGTTTGAAGCTTTTGCATATTCCGGCAGCTATACCGATCTGGCGCCATTTAGGATGTCCCAAACCACGCGCATTGATGTGAATGTGAAAGCCATTGATCCCGAACTGAAAGAAGTCATGAAGTTTGTCGCAATGGCCGCGATCGCGGATGATCAGACCATTGTTGTTGATTTCGAGGCCCAGGGCGATCTTCTCAGAAAGGCGGCCGAGGGCTTGCTCAGCGCCAATACCGGTCTGATTTCTCTGCAGGCCAGCGTCGGCATTGCCCAGGAGCAAATCGAATCTTGGACCACCCAACATGCCGTCGAAAAGCTGGAATTGCAAAATGCCAAAGGCGCATTGCTCGCGGTGGATCCCTTTGAAATCGCCTCCCGTCTAGAGGCCGCACAGTTCCAGTTGGAAACACTCTATGCGGTGACAGCACGGCTTTCTAACCTCAGTTTGGCGAATTATATCCGATGAAATCAGCCCTTCTTTCCCTAGCGCTTTTCCTTTTGCTGCCAACATTCCTGTCGGCAGGGCAGGTGCGCATTAAAGATTTGGTGAATTTTGACGGGGTTCGTGGCAATGATCTTGTCGGTTACGGTTTGGTCGTTGGCCTGAACGCGACCGGGGACGGGCTGCGCAATGCGCCCTTCACCGAAGAAATCATGTCCAGCACGCTTGAGCGTCTGGGCGTCAATGTCACCGGCGAGCAGTTTCGCCCCAAAAATGTTGCCGCGGTTTTTGTGACCGCAACCTTGCCACCTTTCGCGCGCGCCGGGGGGCAAATTGACGTGACTGTCTCGGCGATTGGCGATGCAAGCAGCCTGCTTGGCGGCACATTGATCATGACCCCGCTGAACGCCGCCGATGGTGAGATCTACGCCGTTGCCCAGGGCACGATTATTGCCGGGGGTGCCGCCGCCCAGGGCGATGGGGCCGCCGTCACGCAAGGCGTTCCAACTGCGGGCGTAATCCCCTCTGGTGCGCGTATTGAGCGCGAAGTGGATTTTGCGCTCTCCTCGCTAAATGAGATGCGCTTGGGGCTGCGCGAGCCGGATTTCACCACCGCAGCAAGAATCGAGACAGCGATCAATCAGGAATTTGGGCGTCCCGTGGCGGTGATGCTCGATAGCGGAACCGTGTCCTTGAATGTGGGCGGAACGCGGGCCAAATCCGTGGCCCATGCGCTGCGCCGCGTTGAAAACCTGCGGGTTGAGCCCGAATTGCCCGCCCGCGTCATTGTCGATCAGCGCTCTGGCACCATTGTGATGGGTGAAGATGTTCGCATTTCACGGGTCGCCGTCTCACAGGGCAATCTGACCCTGCGCATCGAAGAGAACCCCGTCGCCATTCAGCCCAACCCGTTTTCAGAAGGTGTCTCTATTGTGGTGCCGCGCACGGATGCGGAGATCGAAGAGGAGCCCGGCATCGGGCTTGCCGAAATCCCCGAGGGCACCACCCTGTCCGAAGTCATCGCGGGTCTCAATGCACTTGGCGTCAATCCCAGAGATATGATCGACATTCTCAAAAGCATCAAAGCAGCCGGGGCTTTGCATGCGGAATTTATCGTAAGATAACAGCGCCTGCGCCTACACATCCGGGCAAAGCTGAGAAAATCGCACTCCTGTGATCATGTCACAGTCACGGACCGCAGGGCATGCAAAAAGGGGGCATCAAACAAGGAGAATCGCTATGTCATCTGTGCATCACCGTCCCGCTGACGCTTGGTCACCCCTCTATTTTCTTGCCTCGCTTGGGGCGGGTGGTTTGGCGGTCACTTTCTTTATGTATCTGCTCTTTTGGGTGCCCCATCCAAATCAGCCAGTGCCCGTATTCGAAGACATCATGGCCGCCTTTACCAGTGGCCACATCGCAATGAAGCTTTCAATTCTGATCGCTGTGACTGGGATTGCAGGCTTTGCCTTTTTGAACATCAAGCTTTTGATCTGGAACTTGGGCCAGCTTGCTGCGTTCAAGCGGACGGAAGGCTACACAAAACTGATGCAGTCCAATGGCGAGACACAGCTGCTGGCCATGCCTCTTGCCCTGGCGATGACCGTGAATGCTGGATTTATCCTTGGGCTGGTTTTTGTTCCTGGCCTTTGGAGCGTGGTCGAATACCTCTTTCCCATGGCGATGATCGCCTTTGCGCTGATCGCATTTCTGGCTTTTCGCCAAATTGGGGCCTTTCTGGGCCGCATCTTTACTGAGGCTGGATCGTTCGATACCAAGGCGAATAATTCCTTTGCCCAGCTTTTGCCCGCCTTTGCCCTGTCCATGACCGCGGTTGGTATGGCCGCGCCCGCAGCCATGAGCACGACTGCGACAACCGTTGGCATCTCGTTAGTGCTGTCCATCGTGCTAGGGACGATCGCTGCGCTTTATGCCTTGGTTGCTGCGATTTTGGGCATGAATGCGATGCTTGCCCATGGCACCGCGAAAGAGGCCGCGCCGACCGTGATGGTCATCGTTCCAATCCTGACGGTCCTTGGCATTATGACCATGCGCCAAGAACATGGGCTGCACACCACGTTTAATGCCCATGGCACCATGGCGGATAACCTGTTGCTGACCACGACAATTCTTGCGGTTCAGGCGGTGTTTCTCGCGCTTGGCCTGATCATTTTACGCCGGCAAAACTATAGCGACGCCTATCTGCGCGGCACAGGCAATTCTGCGGGCTCTTATGCCCTGGTCTGCCCCGGCGTTGCACTGAGTGTCATGCTGCATTTCTGGATCAATAAAGGTCTGGTTGGGGCCGGGGTCATTGCTAAGTTCGGCTTTGCCTATTGGTCATTGACCGGGCTCGCGCTGGCCGCGCAGCTTGGGATGATTGCTCTAGTCTTTGCCTTAAACCGGCGCCATTTTACGAAACGCGTTGATCCCGCGTTGATGCCTGCGCAGTAAGCTCCCTATGCCTTTGGCGCGCTCAACAATTGATTGGGCGCGCAAGCCACGCCAAAATCCCCGGTCACAGCCCAGCGCTGCCCAGGGTCGCACATATATTAGTCAGACGTCACGGGCCCGTATTATCGACGGTCTGAGCGGTGCCAAACGCTCAGTCAGAAGCCTAAATCCATCTCGTCCGACACACGGCCCTCGTCCCGACTTATGGGTGCAGGAGGTCTTCGGGCCGCATGATTTTGCAATTGCACGCCCCTTTTGCCACATTCGGGTTAAAGCATGCTAAGCAGTGCGCGCGCTGCGTTAACCTTTTCAAAACAGTGACATTTCCACAGCATCGTGATAGGGTCCGCACAAGTCTATTGGAGGATTCTATGCGCTATTTGACACTTATCTCTTGTTTTATTGGCTCTTCGGCAGCGGCGGGCGCGCCTGTGACCTGGGGCGAATTGATGGCCCCTGAACGTTTGGTGCATAGTTTTAGCCAATCTGCCATCCTCGCCGCGCGCTCCTTTGTTGAATTCACTTATAGCGAGTTTGATATTGATCTGCGCCGCAATAGCTTTACGATGCGAAACATCAAGGCCTATCCTGAAGTTAATGCCTATCCTAAAATTGATGGCTATCCTGTATTTTCATGCGCGATTGAAGCCCGTCGCGTAGACTTGGTTGGGGCTGGGCTGGCACGTCCCGATGATCTAGACCTGACGTTGCGGGCTGATGACGTTCGGATACGTAGCGGCTGCTTGCCACCCCCCTTTGCAAGGGAGCTTGAGCAGGCTGGGCTTGAGGTCATTCACTTGCCGCGCACTGTCATTCATATGTCTTACAATGTGCCCAGCGCGGCCACACAAGTGACGGGTTACGTGGTTGCCGATGATCTGGTGGAACTGTCGTTCAATCTTGATCTCGATTATTTTTGGTTGAATGCCTATGATGAAGAAGCCTTCCCGGTTGCTTATTTTACGCGGGGGGATGTCAGTCTGCGCAATCTCGGGGTGTGGGATCTCGCTCAGAACTTCGTGCCGCCTCAGATGCGAGACCCCGAACACGGGCCCGCAGGGGTGCAAATGGCTGTGGATCAAGCCCTGAATGATGTCGGGGCTCCAAGCGCATTTGCTGCCGATCTTGCCGCGCAGATGGGGCAAGCCTGGTCAGAGTTCCTCAGCAAGCCTGAGCAGCTTTCGATTGCCTTAGCTCCAAGCGCGCCGGTCTTTCTTGATATGGAAACCGTCTCTGACAATCCCCCAGGGGAGGTTCTGGCGGTCCTAAGCCCCAAAGTTGCGGCCGGTCCGATTGCGCTCGTAAAGGCTCTGCCCGCTGAGACGTTAAAGGCTGCGCTGGGGGCTCCAGAGAGCCTCTCTACTGGCGAGCGCCTGCAAGCCGGGCGGCAATTGTTAACCGGGGTTGGAGCCCCTAAAAATGTGAGCGCTGGCCTTGCGCTTCTTTTGCCTTTGGCGCAAGCGGGGGATGAGCAGGCGCTTAATACGCTGGCAAAGCTCAGCAAAGATGGTTTGCGCGCCGAGGATTACACAGCCCTTGCTGAGGCGGCAGTCAATCAGCCGGATGTTGCAGCGGTTCTTGACGCGCTTGAAGTCCAAATTGGATTTGCGCAAACATTGGCCATGCAACCGCCCCTTGAGTTCACGACCTCATATCAAGGGATCACCTCAAGCCAGGATCTGCGCGAACGCGCGTTTGAAAACTTGAACGGCAGCCGCAGCCCCCGGTCCTATGCACGCGCCGCCTATTGGGCTCAGCTCGCAGTCGCCGCCGGGGATGCTATCGCGGCGGATATTCTCGCAGATATTGCGGGGCGCGCGGTGAGCGACGAAGATAAAGCAGCCTGGGGCACCTTGAATGACGCAGCCGCAAAGCGCGCCCTAGATGATTGGATCGCGGTGGATATTCCTTCGCGCCTCAGCGCCGAGTAACCCCTTATCGGGCTTGCTGCAATGTCACGCAGCGAGCCCTTTAGATCCCATATCTAGGAATTTCTGGCGGCGGCTTTTGATCAGCTCTTTCGGGCTTTGCGGTGTAAGATCGGCCAGCATTTGTGTGATCGCGTCCTTGACTGCGGCGATTGCCATGTCTTTATCGCGATGCGCCCCGCCCAAGGGTTCCGTGATAATCGTGTCCACGACGCCTAAGCCTTGCAGATCTTGCGCGGTTAGTCGCAGTGCCTCGGCCGCTTCGCGCATTTTTTCGGCATCTTTCCATAGGATCGAGGCGCAGCCTTCTGGCGAAATAACCGAATAAATTGAATGCTCTAGCATCGCAATCCGGTTCGCTGTGGCAAAGGCCACCGCCCCGCCAGAACCGCCCTCACCAATCACGATTGAGATCAAGGGCACCCCGATCTGCAAACATTTCTCGGTCGAGCGCGCGATGGCTTCGGACTGGCCGCGCTCTTCTGCGCCCTTACCCGGATATGCGCCCGGCGTGTCCACCAAGGTGATCAGCGGTAGCTTGAAACGGTCCGCCAGATCCATCAGGCGAATAGCTTTGCGATACCCCTCAGGGCGGGCCATGCCGAAATTATGTTCAATGCGGGATTTGGTATTATTGCCTTTTTCATGGCCCAGCACCACCACGGGCGCGCCTTCAAACCGGGCTAGCCCGCCCATAACCGCATGATCATCGGCGAAATTCCGGTCTCCGGCAAGCGGGGTGTAATCGGAAAACAGCGCCTCGATATAGTCTATGCAATGGGGGCGATCGGGATGCCGCGCCACTTGGCATTTGCGCCAAGGGGTGAGATTTGCGTAAAGATCTTCCAGCATCTTGGCCGCTTTGGCATCAAGTGCGGCAGCCTCGGCGCCCACATCCACATCATCCTCAGAGGTCTCAGCAATCGAGCGCAGCTCTTCCGCCTTGCCTTCGATATCGGCCAAGGGCTTTTCGAAATCGAGATATTGGGTCATGGATGGCTCCTCGTCTCACTACATGAGCACATATGGCAGCGGCGGGCGCGTCTTGCAATTCTCAGCGGCCATTTTCAACCGGGAATCCGTATATGCCCGCTCTCTAAGCAGATATTCGTGGTTTCCCCCACAAATACCTGCTTAGTGTTCTTTGTTTTTGCAGGATTTTTACCCCAAAACCGGTGTCCACTTTTGCGAAATCCTGCTTAGCAGAGCGGGCATAATGCGCCGCTACCCTGCAATCATTTCGGATTGGCGCACAATGACTTCGGCCTGTTTGATGGACGCGATATCTACAAGGCGACCTTTATAGACGGTTGCGCCCTCGCCATTGGCCTTTGCTGCTTCCATTGCGGCCAGAATTTCGCGCGCTTCGGCAACGGCCTCCTCGGAGGGGGTGAAGACCTCGTTTGACAGGGCCACCTGTTTGGGATGGATCGCCCATTTGCCGACCATGCCCAAAGTGGCAGAGCGGCGGGCTTGGGCGCGGAAACCTTCATCATCGGAAAAATCGCCATAGGGGCCATCAACGGGCAGAACCCCATGAGTCCGGCACGCAGCCACAATTGCCGCTTGCGCCCAATGCCAGGGGTCTGACCAGTAATTTGCGCCCTCGTGATGCATGTAATAGCCCGCCTGGGTGCCGCCGATCCCGGTTGTTTGCATGCCCATAGAGGCCGCGAAATCCGCTGCCCCAAGGCTCATCGCTTGCAGGCGCGGCGAGGCGGCGGCGATTTCTTCCACATGGGCAATACCCGCGGCGCTTTCGATGATGACCTCAAAGGCGATTTTCTTGCTGCGCCCTTTCGCGGCCTCAACCGCTGTGACTAAAGCATCCACCGCGTAAATATCCGCGCCGCAACCCACTTTGGGGATCATGATCTGGTCGAGCCGCTCGGAGGCATTTTCCAGCAATTGCACAACATCTTGATACCAATAGGGCGTGTCCAACCCATTGATGCGCACGCTTAGCGTTTTATTGCCCCAATCAATGCCGCCGATGGCTTTGATCACGTTCTGGCGCGCGCTGTCTTTGTCGGAGGGGGCCACGCTATCCTCAAGGTCAAGATTGATCACATCCGCTGCGCTTGCGGCCATCTTTTCGAAAATCGCCGGGCGTGAGCCAGGGCCAAAAAGCTGGCAACGGTTCGGACGTGCGGCAGGGGTTGGTTGTAGGCGGAAGGACATGTCACTCTCCTGGTAATTTTAGTTCGTTTGAGCTGGACCTGAGCGTATAAAATTGCGCAAATTGCCGCAAGTGCATTTCGCATGCGCAGAAAATTAATGAATGGGATAATTTTCGAATATGACGCCAATACTCGCAAAATATTTGCGCAATTTAGCCTATGTGCGCCGATTCTAGGAACTTATTTGCGCCCAAAGGTGGCGATACTGTCACAAACATCGATTCTGGGAGGCCCGACATGATCCAAACACCGTATCTTCTTTTTCTGGGTGACGCACCTGACCAGCTGGCAGCAAAAGTCGCGCAGGGCATTGTGGATTGGCGTCCTGAGAATGCTGTGGGCCAAATCCGGCTTGCGGGCTGTGGTGCGGATATGGGCCTGACCGATATGACGCTGGAAGAGGGTCTTGCCGCAGGTGCAAAGACGCTGGTGATTGGTGTCGCGAACCGGGGCGGGGTGATTTCGGCGGAATGGAAAGTCGTGCTCGTGAAGGCGTTGCAGCTGGGTTATGATATTGCAGCCGGGCTGCATAATTTGCTGCGCGATGAGGATGATCTGCAAGCCGCCGCAAAGGTGAATGGCGGCACCTTGCATGATGTGCGTGTGCCCAGCGTGGCCTACCCCATCGCAAATGGCAAAAAGCGCAGCGGCAAACGTGTTCTGGCTGTGGGCACCGATTGTTCTTGCGGCAAGATGTATACCGCCATGTCCATGGATGCCGAAATGATCAAGCGCGGGATGAAATCTGATTTTCGCGCCACGGGTCAGACGGGTATTCTGATCACCGGGCGCGGGGTGCCGCTTGATGCGGTTATTGCTGATTTCATGGCTGGCGCTGTCGAAGTGCTTACCCCCGAAAATGACGACGATCACTGGGATCATATCGAGGGTCAGGGCTCGCTCTTTCATGTGTCCTACTCGGG
The DNA here is from genome assembly GCA_963678085.1 of Aliishimia sp. Classification (GTDB taxonomy): domain Bacteria; phylum Pseudomonadota; class Alphaproteobacteria; order Rhodobacterales; family Rhodobacteraceae; genus Aliishimia. The sequence goes on along the minus strand of OY782680.1, from coordinate 543,736 downwards.
CGTGACCATGGCCTTGATCCATGGCGGTCAGCCCGATGCGCTGGTTCTGTGCCATGAGCCCACCCGCACCCATATGCGCGGGCTGCCCCATTTTAGCCTGCCGACCCTTGAGCAGTTGCGCGATACCGCCCTGCCTATGGCCCGTGTGGCGAATCCGAATTGCTTTGTGGCCGGTGTTTCTGTGAACACCAAAGCGCTGAGCGAAGAGGAGGCGCGCGCCTGCCTGAAAGAGATCGAGGATCGTATGGGCATTCCCGCAACCGACCCGTTCCGCTTTGGGGCGGGCCCTCTGGTTGACGCGCTTTTGGCGTAATTCCATGCAGGTTACAGTCACGCAAGACATCTTTCGCCTCGCCCAGGTCTTTACCATCGCGCGCGGCTCGCGCACCGAGGCGCAAGTTCTCACGGTCTCCATCGCGCGCGGGGGCATAACCGGGCGCGGCGAATGTGTGCCCTATGCGCGCTATGGCGAAAGCCTTGACTCTGTCACCGCGCAGATCCAAGGCCTACCCGCTGAATTTGATCGCGGCGCTTTGATGGATCTGTTGCCCGCAGGGGCGGCGCGCAATGCGGTTGATTGCGCGCTTTGGGATCTGGAGGCCAAAGAGGCGGGCAAACGGGTTTGGCAGCTTGCCGGGCTCAGCGCCCCCAGTCCTGAGATCACTGCCTATACGCTGTCGCTAGACACACCAGAAAAGATGCGTGCCCAGGCCGCTGAAAACGCTTTTCGCCCTTTGCTGAAAACCAAGCTTGGCGGCGGGGCCGAGGATGTTGCGCGCATCGAAGCGGTGCGTGCCGGGGCGCCTCAGGCCCGGATTATCGTTGATGCCAATGAGGGCTGGACGCCGCAGCTTTATGCCGAGCTTGCCCCGGTTCTGGTGCGCCTTGGCGTGGAGATGGTCGAGCAGCCCTTGCCTGCGGGGGAAGACGATGCACTGCTTGAACTGGATCGGGTGCTGCCGGTCTGCGCCGATGAAAGCTGCCATGATCGCGCGTCCTTGCCCGACCTTAAGGGCAAATATGATATGGTGAATATCAAGCTCGACAAAACCGGCGGGCTGACCGAGGCGCTGGCCCTGCGCGATGCCGCTTTGGCTGAGGGTTATCAGGTTATGGTTGGCTGCATGGTTGGCTCGTCGCTTGCGATGGCCCCGGCAACGCTTGTGGCGCAAGGCGCAGCAGTTGTAGACCTTGACGGCCCGCTGTTATTGGCCGAAGACCGCTCCGCAGCACTGAACTTTGATACCGCAGGCGTTCACCCGCCAGCACCGGACCTTTGGGGATAAATTGATGCGCACTGTTTATGTAAACGGCGAATACCTGCCCGAGAATGAAGCCAAAATCTCGATCTTTGATCGGGGGTTTTTGATGGCGGATGGGGTTTATGAAGTGACCTCTGTGCTAGATGGCAAGTTGGTGGATTTTGACGGGCATGCGGTGCGGCTTGAGCGCTCTTTGAATGAGTTGCAGATGGGCAGCCAAATCAGCAAAGAGGATCTTTTGCAGGTGCATCGCGAGCTGGTGCGGCTCAATGAGATCACCGAAGGGCTGGTCTATCTGCAAATCACCCGCGGCGCGCCTGGGGATCGCGATTTTGCCTTTCCCCCAGAGGATACGCCGCAAACCATTGTGATGTTTACGCAGAATAAACCAGGGCTCGCCGATAGCCCCGCCTCGAAAACCGGGATCAAAGTCATCAGCATCGACGATATTCGCTGGGGTCGGCGCGATATCAAAACCGTGCAGCTGCTTTACCCGTCCATGGGCAAGATGATGGCCAAGGCCGCGGGCTGCGATGATGCCTGGATGGTGCAAGATGGCTTTGTGACCGAGGGCACCTCGAACAATGCCTATATCGTGAAGGGTGGCAAGATCATCACCCGCCAGCTTTCCAATGAGATCCTGCACGGGATCACACGCGCGGCGGTTTTGCGCTTTGCCCAAGAGGCGCAGATGGAGGTTGAAGAGCGTTCTTTCACCATTCAAGAGGCGAAAGCGGCGGATGAGGCGTTCTTTACCTCGGCCAGCGCTTTTGTCATGCCTGTGATTGAGATTGATCAGGCGAGCATCGGCGCGGGCACCCCTGGCCCCGTCGCAACGCGCCTGCGCGAGATTTACCTAGAAGAAAGCCGCAAAGCCGCGATTTAGGGCCTGTTGGTATCCCATTAACCTCTACCTGCTACACTCATCCGAAGTGTATTTAGGTAGAGTGTTTCCTTTGGAGCAATTTTTGCGCGATATCGCCTGGCAAACGCAAGATGCGGTTATCGGGCTGGCAATTGATGCCGAAACCTCGCAAGAAGAAATTCTGTGGTGCAATGAGGCCTTTACGCATAGAATTGGCCTAACGCTAGCGCAAGTGAAGGGCAAACCGCTTAGCTCTATCCTCACCGCCAGTGCCACGGATAGCTTGCGAGATGCGCTTTTGCTGCCGACAAGCACCGGGGTAAGCAACGAGATTGAGGCCAAATGCCTGAACGCAGAGTGCAGCTCTTTTTGGAGCAGCGTGCAGATCATCCACGGACCAACCACAAGCGCGGGCAAAAAACTATGCGTCGCCATCATCCGCGATATTACGGAGGTTAAGAAGCGCGAGGAAGAAGTTGCGCGCGTTCTGCAACAGCTCGAGGATATGGCGGGCCGCCGCGAGGCGCTTTGGTCCCGCCTTATGCTCTCGATTGACGCAATTGATGCGCCGCTTGGTGTCTGGGACAAGGACAATATTCTCGTCCTGTGCAACAAAGCCTTTGGCCCCCGATTGATGGGGCGCGCGCTGGATCAGGAACCCAATATCACCTTTGATGAATTCATTCAGGCTGCTGCGGGATGTGGGCATTTTGTCGATGCCATCGATAACGAAGCCCAGTGGATTGAAAGCGCAACCAAAGCCTTTATGGAGCGCAATATTGACGCGGTAACCCATTTCACCGATGGGCGTATCTTTCTGGCGAAAAGCGTTTTTGCCCCCAATGGCGATATGGTGGTGCATAATATTGATGTGACCGAAGTGATCGCCCAGCAAGACACATTGCGCGAGAAAAACAAAGAGCTTGAAAAAGCGCGCGCAGAGGCACTTTTGAGCGCGAATCGCGATGATCTGACGCTTGTGGGCAGCCGGCGCACAGTCGATGAAGAGTTGGCGCGCATGGGGCAAGAGCGCGCTGCGCGGGGCGGAGAGCTCGCGGTGCTGGTGATTGATCTTGATCGTTTCAAACATATCAACGACACGCTTGGCCATTCTGCCGGGGACCAAGTCTTAAAGACCGTCGCAGAAAGGCTCAGTCAACTTGTGCAAGGAAAGGACCATTTGGCACGTCTGGGCGGGGATGAATTTGTGATCCTCATCTATGAGCCATGTGAAAAATGCGTTGAAACAACCGCCTATGAGCTGGGGAAAGAGATCGTGCACCTTATCGGGCAACCAATCCGCTACCAAGATAGCGAGCTGCGGGTTGGGGCCAGTGTTGGCATTTCGATGACATCGCTGTCCAATCGCGAAAACCTGCTTATCCACGCAGATGTGGCGCTTTATAAATCTAAGTCCCTGGGCAGAAACCAGGTTAGTGCCTTTAGCAGCGCCGATTTGGATGAGATGCGCAATACCCAAGCTATGGGGGATGCGCTGCTTATGGCTCTGGATAGAAAAGAGTTTTTCCCGCTCTACCAACCCCAAATCGATGCCCATACCGGCCAGATTGTCGGGTTAGAGGCGCTTGCTCGATGGCGGCATCCTGAACGTGGTGTTCTCGCCCCAATCGCATTTTTGCAATTTGCCGATGATTTGAACGTGCTGGGCGATATTGATCAGCAGATTTTTGAACATGCCATTACCGAGTGTAGCGCAGCATTTGCTGGCAGGCGTTCTCCCGATCTGTCATTCAACGCCAGTCAGGAACATCTGTTGGCGACCGATCTCGATCACCTCTTAAAACGATCCCGCGATTATCCCGGTCATGTTGCCATTGAGCTTGTCGAGACTATTTTTCTGGATGAATATCGCGACAGTTTCGGGTTTCAACTGGATCGTTTGCGCGATGCGGGAATCGGGATTGAGCTTGACGATTTTGGCTCGGGCCGCGCCTCGATCATCGCATTGGAGCGTCTTGCCCCGGACCGTTTCAAAATTGATCGCAGCTTAACCAAACATGTCTGCACCTCCGAGCGCTCGGCCAAGATCGTGCGCTCGCTCATCGAAATCGGCAACGCGCTCAATATCCCCGCCACCGCCGAAGGGGTCGAAACCAAGGAACAGGCGCAGCTGCTCACCGAACTCGGTTGCGACCGCCTACAGGGCTATTATTTCGGCGCGCCAATGCCCCTAAGCGAGATACTCTCTCAATTCGATTTGCATGAAAGCCTCGTGCGAAAGATTGCAGCACAAGGCGCTTAAGCCTGCGCGCTTGGCCTCTCTTTCAGTTTCATCATCCAGGCGTGCAGATGCGGATGCGCCTCGTCCACCGCCATGCCGATCACCTTGGCATAATCACAAACAACAAAGGCCGTGATATCCGCATAGGAAAACGTCTCATTCGCCAGATAGGCGTGATCTTTGAAATGACTATCGAGCATTGCTTTGAACCGCGCAAACCGCACGCGCCCCCGCTCTGCCAATTGCGGGATTTGCGCGATGCGCTCGGGTCCGGGCAGTGCGCGATCTTTCATGGCCGCCGAGCCGTTGCGCAGTGCTTCGCCCATCGCCATAAGCCCTTGCTGCTCGCAGACCGCCGTCCATTGCCAGACCATCGCGCGCTCGATTGCACTTGTGCCAAAAAGCGGTGGGTTTGGGGCAATTTCTTCAAGATAGGCGGCGATGGCGAGGTTTTCGGTGAGCACCGTATCAGCATCCACAACCAGAACCGGCACTGTGGCGCGCGGGTTAATCGCGCGAAACTCTTCCCCGAGCTGCTCGCCTTTGCGCAGATCCACCTGCCGGGTTTCGACCTCTACCCCTTTTTCGACCAGCGCCATGCGCGCGCGTCTCGGGCTGGGCGCAGTTGCGCAATCATAAAAGATCATGCCTGCCCGACATTCTCAGCAAAGCTTTTCTTGAACGCCTCTTGCTGCTCAGAACTCGCCTCAGTCTGGTAATTCGCTTTCCACTCCGCCATACTCATGCCGTAAAATGCCTCGCGCGCTGTGTCTTTACTCATCTCGATGCCTTTTTCCGCCGCCGCTTCTTGATACCAACAGCTGAGACAATTGCGGCAAAACCCGGCCATATTCATCAGGTCGATATTTTGCACATCGGTGCGCTTTTCCATGAGATGTTCACGAAGGCGGCGAAAGGCGGCGGCTTCAAGTTCGATTTGGGTTTGGTTGTCCATCGTTTCTCTTCCTATAAATTTGCGGCGCTCAGTGCGTCTTTTAGCATGGGGGCAAGCCGCTCAGCCCAGGCGATCTGCTGCGCCTCAGTTTCTATCACATCTTGGCGCAATTCCAGCAACGCATTCGCCCGCCCGTGTTGCAAAGCATGACGATCCACCGCATCACCGGGCAAATGGCCCGAATAGGGCTGGTTGCGACCCACGGTCAAATCCGGCTCTGCGTCAAGGGCTTCGATCAAAGGATCAGACAAACGTGTATCGCCCGCATAAAGAATCCCAATTTCCCAAGGGCGTTTGGCGCGCCCACTCAGCTGCGGCGTGAAGGAATGCACCGAAACAACCACCGCACCGGGGCGCGCCGTGAGCTTTTCCAAAGCCGCGTGATAGGGATGATAGCACGCCTTAAGCCGCGCATTCAATTCATCCGGGCCCGCGTTTCGGTTCCCTGGAATGATCGTTCCGTCATAAAGCTTCATCAGCAAGGTCGGATCGTTGCGCCCGCGGTTGGGATCAATCACCAGACGCGAAAAATTGGAACAGATCACCGGGCCATCAAGCGCGGCGCCAAGCGCCTTAGCCACCCCAGCCGCCCCCGGATCCCAGGCGATATGCCGCTGCATTTCGGCCTCGGGCAATCCCAACGAGCCGCCATTGACGAACTCGGGCACAGTGTTTGACGCATGATCGCAAGTGATCACCCAGCGACCGGGCCGGGTCTCACCATAGATGAAAAAGGGATGATAGGTCATTTTAGTTCTCTCACAGGCAGGGAACGGTATCTGGGCAGGACGGGTTTGGCAATCACCGCGCGCCAATCGCGATGGTAAAAACATGTGGCTTGCCGAGCGGGTTCTTAGGGAAGGGCGCGGCGCGGCGGATGATTTGCAGGGCCGCGTTATCATATCGCGTTGAGCCCGTGCTTTTGGTGATTTTGAGCGATGTTAGTTTGCCATTCGCACTGAGCGTAAATTGCACTGTGGCCCGGCCCCGAAAACTTGTGCGCCGCTGCGCCCGGTCAATTTTTCTGCGAACCTGCCCCATGTAATTGCTCATCGCCGCATTTCCCGCCTCGGGCTTGGCCTGCGCATTGGATTGGGATCTTTGCGCCGAATTGCTGTGAGCCTGCCCGTCAGAAGCCCCAGCGCTTTCCTGCTGGACATTCGCAGTGGTATTGCCCTGCGGTTTTGGCCGTGGCTTTGGCCGCGTGCTGGGCGGGCGGACCGAAGTTGTGAGTTTACTTGTGTCTTCCTCGATGGGCTCCAAAATTGCGGGCTCTACAGGGGCTATTTCTGCTGGCTTGATCTGAGGCATATCGGTGGTCACGGCCAAAGGCACGGAGGGCGGTATCGCAAGTGGTTTAAGCGCAGCTGTTTGCGCGGGCGGCAACGGCTTTGACACAACCGCTTCAATCTGCATTGATTGCACTGGGGCGATCTCAGTCTGGGGGCGTTCGGCCTGCATGTGCTCGGTTATCTCTTCGGGCAAAATCTCTTCACTGCTCTCGCGCGCCTCAAGCACGCCGGTTGCTACATCGCGAAAACTATTGCCAAGCCGCGCAACCGGCTGAGGGGTGCCGCCTGCCATTTGCACGCTCTCCTGCGCTTCCCAAAACCCATAGAGCCCGCTCATATGCATCAAGGCAGACAGGCTGATGGCGATCAGGGCCAAGACGGGTGAGGATTTGATCATCTGAGCGCTCGCTCGGTCACAATCATGACCTTTTGCGCTCCCGCATCGCGCAGCGCCTTGGCGACCTCAATAAGCCGCAGTGCAGGTGCATTTTGGTCGGGCACGAGCCGGGCGATGGTTTTATCCTCAAGCGAAGCGATATAGCTTTCGACAGTCTCAGTCTCTTTCCCCCGAAAGCTGAGCGCGCCATCGGGTAAGATCACCAGCGCATCGGGCGGCTCGCGCCCTTCAAGATCTTTGGTCTGCACCAGTTTGAGATCAGAGGTGAGCGGCGCCGAGAGTGTTCCCGCGACCATAAAGAAGACCAGCATCAAAAACACGATATTGATCAGCGCAATCGTTGGTTCCGGCTTGCGGCGGGGCTCAGCTTTGCGCATCACGCCCCTCCAAGCACGGCGATAGACAGCTCGGGCTGGCCGCGCAAAGCGACCAGCACATCTGTGAGCTGCTGCGCATTTGCATCGCCCGTCACACTGACCAGCACCGTCCCGCCGGCCGTCTCAGCAAAAGAGCCCACCAGAACGTCAAGGGTCATAGCGCGCCCGTTCAGCGTCATGCCATCACCGGCAAGGCGAAGGAAATAGGTTTGCCCCTCTGAGCCGCCCGCGCCGCTACCAGCCGCCGTGATCTCAACCTCCGCAAATTTGGAAAAGGTTGACGAGAGCATAAAGAACAAGAGCAGCAAAAAGATCACGTCGATCAGCGAGGTCATCGACAGCCTTGCGCGGCGTTTTGCGCTACGCAGCGGCATGGGTGGCGGTCTGCGGGGCCAGGGCGATGCTCAGAGCATGGTCAGCAAAAGCGCGCTCTGCCGCCATTTTCCCATCAAACCAAGACAGAATAAGCGAGGTTGGCATCGCCACGCCAAGCCCCACAGCCGTGGTCAAAAGCGCCACCCAAATTCCCCCCGCAAGCAAAGAGGGATCCACCGCAGAGCCTGCATTTTGCAACGCCTGAAAGGCTTCGATCATCCCCAAAACAGTGCCAAAGAGCCCCAGCAAAGGCGCAAGCTGGGCCACGGAATCCAGCAACCGAAAGCCACGTTCAAGCTGGGCAAAAGCGATTTCGGCCTCAGCCTCAAGCCGGGCGCGCAGATCTGGAGAGGGGCCTGCCGCCAGCGCTTGGGCAATGATCGGCGCAAGGTAGGAGCGGGCGCTGTCAAGGCTGCGTTTCGCATCGCTCGCGCGCCCTTGGTCCCAAGCGCTCAGCGCGGTTTTGATCGCCTTATGCCGACCCACACGCGCGGCGCTAAACTGCCAGAGCTTATAGAGCACCACCGCAAGCATGAGCACCGAAATCACCCCAAGCGCGGCCACCACCGGCCCGCCCATATCAAGGATTTCGAAAAGCGCCTGGGTGATGTGTTCGCTCATCCCTAGCCCTCTAGCGCGATGCTGGTTCGACTTGATACGGACATGGCCGCTTCGCAACTACGCGCATCAAGCCCCTCGCCCGTGCAAGTATCGGCCCCGTTGATGAGCACCATGGAAATCGCATCGCAGCTTGCGTTTGGCACCTGAAATTGCCGCACCCGAAGCCGCCCCGCTGGCACGCGCGCAAAGTCAAACAGCGTCAGCAAACTCACCTGCCCATCGCTGGTGAAAAGCACTGTCTCAACGACGAATTTCTCGACATCCATTGGCAAGCCATTTCGGATCACAAAGGTCAGGCGGCAGGCCTCGCCCATGGTGTCTGCGCCATTCAACTCCACCGAAAGCGTCGCGGATTGCGCGGCAAGACCAGTTGGCAAGCAAAGCGCTAGACATGCAAAAAGCTTTCTAATAGTGCCCATGACCATGATCCTCTCACATGCAATCGCCAACCCGGCTTGCAAAGACTGGCGAGATAAATTCCTAAGTCAAACCAAACCTGTGGACAAGCTTGGTTTTTGCTATTCCCAGCGCGGGCGCAATTTACATTTGATCAGCTCAGCTCCATAAAACCCCAAGGGGGGACGTCATGGATTGGTTTGATAGTTTTGATGATCGCTCATTGGCGCGGGGCATGGATTATGCGCGCAAGGGCTATGCGCGAAATCTGATTGGCGATCCGCATAAGCGGCTCTTGGCAGAGGTCTCCAATGGGCGCGGCGATTTTTATACCCAAGAGATCGAGATTTCCCCGCGTGGCGGTGTCGAGGGCATGTGCTCTTGCCCGGTTGGATATAATTGCAAACATGTGGCGGCGGCGCTTTTTACTTGGTTTCGTGATCAGGCATCAAAACCGCCGAAACAGCCCGCCAATCAGTCTCAGGTATCCCGCGAGGTGCAGCTGTGGCTGGCGCGCGCCGCAGAGGTGGCTGAGCCGCCCAAACCGGAGGAGCGGCCAGAAGATTACCCGGCTAAGGTCAAAGAGCGGCTGCTTTATCTGCTGGAAACGCCCCAAGGTGCGGTGAAAATCTCTGTCTGGAAAGGGCGCATCAATGCCAAGGGCACCGCGCTCAATAAGACGATGCAGCGCTATAATGTGCTGCAAAACCTGCGCAATACTGTCGCTAAATTCATCCGCCCCGTGGATCTTGACCTGCTCTCCCAACTCGCCGAGGCCAAGCTGATCAATGATCATTACAGCTATTATGGCGGCTCTAGTGTGCCAGATGCCCTGCAGCGCGCCCCCTCTTTTGGCGCGGATCTGATCAAACAGCTTTGCGAAACCGAGCGGCTCTTTTGGGAGAATAACACCGAAACGCGCCTGAGTTGGTCGCAGGAACGCGCGGTCCCAGATCTGAAATGGGAAACACAAAGCAATGGTCGCCAAAGGCTCGGATTTGCCCATGGAGAAATCGTGCAGATCGGGGCAGAGCAGATTTGGATTGACCGCAATCGTGGGCTTGTTGGCGCGCTTGAGGGCACTGTTTCCCCAGAGGTGATGCAGCTCGTGGCGCAGAGCCCGGAACTGTCCCCGCAAGATTTGAATGCTGTGAGCACAGCCCTGCCCACGCGCTTGGGGTCTTTGCCCCTGCCCAAGCCTGCGCGCATCAAAGAAACCACGCGCAAGGCAAAAACCAAAACCGCCAAGCTGACCCTGGATGTGGCCAAAACCAGTGGGCGCAGTTGGTATCGTGAGCCAACCTATACCTTGCCGGTGATGACTTTGCGCTTTGACTATGAGGGCCAAGAGGTCGAGCTATACGAACATGGCAGCCCGCGTCTGGTGCGTGATGGCGAGATTACGACGCTCAGGCGCGATCGCAAATGGGAAGAGGCCTGTTTTGCGCGGATTGAGGCCAGCGGCGCGATAGAGCCTTATGAAGGCGATTTCATGCCTTCGGAAAAAATGCTGGATGCCGATCTGGTCTTTCCCGATGAAGAGTCGCGCGAGGCGATGCTGTTCACCTTTCAGACCCTGCCTAAGCTGAAAGCCGAGGGCTGGCAGATTGACCAATCGCCCAAATGGCCCTTTAAGCTGACCGAGGCAGAGGCGGATTTTTCCATCTCCACCAATGCTGAAAGCGGCGAAGGCTTTGCCGGCCATGATTGGTTCTCTCTGGGGTTTCAGGCGCGGATTGGCGATCACACGCTCGATATGGCCCCAATGATCGCCGCATTTATGGAGCAGCTCGCAGGGCGCTATGATCTAACCGCTTTGCCCAGCCCCGAAGAATTGGCACAGGATCTCACGAATATCCCAGCCTATGTGGAAATTAAGCCCGGCCAATATGCGGAGATCTCTCTTGCCCCAATTGCGCCGGTGCTGCATCTGTTTTTGCGTCGCCAGGCTGAGCTGGAACAAATGCACCCCACCGATGCGAGCCTTGCGCGCGAAGTGCAAGAGGCGCTGGCGGGCAGTGATGTGCCTTTTTCCGACAATGCCGGGATCTTGCCGCTGGCCGAGGCGTTTCGGTCTTTGAGCGAAGAGCGCGCCTTTGAACCGCCCGAGGGCCTCACCGCCGAGCTGCGCCCCTATCAGAGCTTTGGCGCGGATTGGATGTCGCGGCTGACCGATGCGGGATTTGGCGGGGTGCTGGCCGACGATATGGGTTTGGGCAAAACCGTGCAGGGGCTTACCACGGTACTGGCGCGAAAAGGGCGCGGGCCATCGCTGTTGATTGCGCCCACCAGCCTGCTCCATTCCTGGGCCAGCCAAGCGGCGCAATTTACGCCGGATTTGCAATTGCTCACCTTTCAGGGGCTGAAACGGCGCGAGCTGATCGAAGACATCCCAAAGGCCGATCTAGTGCTGACCACCTATCCGCTGCTGGCGCGTGACAAGGATATTCTCAAAGCACAAAACTGGGATTTGATCATTCTGGATGAGGCGCAAACCCTGAAAAACCCAGCCTCGCAAATGGCCAAATCCTTGCGGGAATTGCCCTGCACCGGGCGACTTGCGCTGACCGGAACGCCGCTTGAGAACTCTTTGCAAGATCTATGGACGCTATTTGATTGGGTGGTGCCGGGGCTTTTGGGCAATCGCAAAACCTTTGTTTCGCTCTTCCGCACACCCATCGAAAAACATGGCGACGCCCAGGCGCAAGAGCGGCTGAACCGACGGGTAAAGCCTTTTCTGTTGCGGCGCACCAAAGAGGAGGTTGCCTCAGAGCTGCCACCCCGCACCGAAATTCTGGAACAGATCGAGCTGCCCAAGGCCCAGCAAGCGCTATATGAAACCGTACGCGCGGCGATGGATGAGCGGGTGCGCGATGCGGTGCATGCCCGTGGGTTCAATGGGGCGCAGATCACCATTCTGGATGCCTTGCTGAAACTGCGTCAAGTGTGCTGCGATCCAAAGCTGGTGAAATCGGATGCGGCCCGCTCTGTCACCGATAGCGCCAAACGTGCCCGCCTACGTGAGCTGCTCACCGAGCTTATCGCCGAGGGCCGCCGGGTGCTGGTCTTTTCCCAATTCACAACAATGCTGGATCTGATCGCTGAAGATCTCACCGAGATGGGCCACCGCTTTGTCACGCTCACCGGGCAAACCAAAGACCGCGCGGCGGTGCTTGAGGCCTTCCAGAACGGTGAGGCGGATGTCTTCCTGCTGAGCCTCAAGGCAGGGGGCGTGGGCCTGACCTTGACCGAGGCCGATACGGTGATCCTTTATGATCCCTGGTGGAACCCGGCGGTCGAGAGGCAAGCCATGGACCGCGCCCATCGCATCGGCCAAACCAAGCCCGTCTTCGTGCACCGACTTGTGGCGACCGGGACGGTCGAGGAAAAAATCCTAGGCCTACAAGCCAAGAAACAAGCCCTGGCTGATGCGCTATTGTCAGAGAGCCATGATGCCTCAGAGCCGCTCTTTGACGAGAAAACACTGGCGGATTTGTTTAAGCCGCTGGGCTAAAATATATCGCCCTTAGGCCGTTGCCATGAGATTGTGACAAGAGGCCAGAAAATCCCGCACTCGAAGGCGCACTGCCTCGTCATTGCCGCGATCTTCGCTGTTTCGCGGCACCATGTCATAAAGTGAAAACACCGCATGGCGGCACTCGGGCGGTAGCTCTTCAACGCGTGCATAGGCCATGCGCCAATTCCCAAATGCGCGCGCCTGGGCATCGCCGCTCTCAAGCACAACCGTATTCGCATGGCGTTTGTCGCGGGCAATGCGGTTAAAACAGGTGACCAGCGCGTGCCTGTCCCCTTCAAGCACTTGAAAAAAGCGTCTTTCATGAAAGATCAACACACCCGATAGCGCCGCTGCTGCGTTGTTTCTGCGCGACGTGTCCAGAATTTGCAGCACATCATCCGCTTTGAAGTTAGCAGCCGCATTACTCATATAGACCAGTCTACTTAGCATACTCTTAACTCCTCTTTTACTTATCCCAGTGTTTTCACACCGGATGTAAAGAAACAGTTAACGCGCCCAAAAGCCTTAGACATAAATTCATGACAAATGCGCCTCAGCCAGCCGACACCCTCCGAGTTTTTTGTTAAATTTACCTCTTAATTACAGAGAGTTATTCCAGAATGGCATCATGAAACCATCCCTCACTTTTGTATCAAATAATACATACTTCCCCGATCTTGCGGGCGCGAATTACCTTTAAGTTGATTCGCTTCACACATGATGATGGAAGAGCCAAATTTCGATCTCACAAGACGGTCAAACGACTGCGCACTGTATCTGTTGCCCCAATCCCAACCGGGTGCTGGCTTTTCGAAATAATCCGCAGAGTCCGTCGCCAGGGAAACAACCGTTTGAACGATCAGAAAATCCTTTGCCATTCGATAGGAAAGATCGAGTATGCCTTCGGGATCGTCCACATGGTACAGCCCGCCGACATTCGCAACAATGCTATACGTCCCAATGTCGGCATCCGGCTGGATATTCACTTTCTCAAAATCGACCTTCTCAAGCCCAAGCGCCTTAGCGATTTCTCGCGCCGTGCCAAAATGCCCGTCGCGATCGCTATCAAGGCCCGTCGCGCGATCACACCCCATCCTATCGGCAACCATGGCATAGTACCCATCGGCGCAGAACATTTCGCAAAAGGTGACATCTTCTTTGTTCAGCGCCTTCAAAAACCCGATGGCATAGCTGATATAGGAATTGATAATTGGCTCTTTGCTGCGTTGATTACCGGCATAGATGCCCTCAAGCTGCGCATTCTCGCGGCCAAAAAACCCATAATCGTGATAAAGCGGACCAAAATCGAACAGGGGGTCAGATCCTTTTGGTGCCTCGTCTTTTCTTCGCCTGAGCAGCTTATCAATAGAGCGCGGAAATCTCGATTTTTTCAAAGTGACGTCTCCCATCCACCGCGCCCACATTTTTCAATGGCCGCTTCAAGTCGGTGTAAGACTTAGAAAACAGAAGTTCCAGCCGATAGCAGTAGGGTCTTAGAAGCATTCAAATTCCCCGCCCATCGTCAAGCTGCACCCCGTTTGGAATAAAGCGCACCCCGGCCTCCATCAAAGCGGCCTCCATCTTGGCCAGCTTGCCGGTGGTGATATCACCCTCCCCGCTTTCAAAGCGCGCAACGGTACGCAAAGAGATCCCGCTGGCCTCAGACAGTTCTTGACGCGACCACCCCAGCAAGGCGCGCCCAGCAGCAATTTGTCGACGATTTATCACGTTATCCCCTTACAATGTGCAGTATCTGGCACTATATGTGTAATATAGAGATGAAAACAACAGTAAATCACACATATGTGTAGCATTGGGGGAATTTAATGTCACTTATGGATCTATTACTGCATCCAGGGATGCGCCCGTTTGAGATTGCCATTGGCGTCCTCATTGGGCTGTTGCTGCTTGAAATCATTGTGAACCAGCTTGGCTTTAGCCTTATGGGAGAGGTTGAAGCGGATGCAGATATAGATGCTGGCGTTGAATTTGATGCCGATCTTGACGCAGATTTTGATATGGATGCGGCGGCTGATCTCGAAATGGATGCCGATCCAGAGATCACCGACGGCGCGGGCGGCGGACTGCTGTCTTGGCTCGGCATAGGTGAAGCGCCAGTGATCATTTGGCTTGCGGGCGTTCTGGCGGGCTTTGGCCTGTTCGGCTATTTGCTGCAGATTGGCGCTATTTCCGTTCTGGGCGCGCCGCTTGGGGCCAATCTTGCCAGTGCCATCGCATTTATTCCGGGGCTGGCTTTTGGCAAACTCATCGCCAAAGCCATTGCAAAGCTCTTTCCCAAAAACCTCACAACCGCGATCTCACGTCGCTCTTACGGGCGTCGGCGCGGTGTGATTACCGTGGGCACAGCACGGGTTGGCAAACCAGCCCAGGCCCGCTTTACCGATGGGCATGGCAATATGCATTATGCGATGGTCGAACCCTTTGAAGCCGACGATCCGCTCTCCCAAGGCACTGAGGTCTTCATCATCCGAACCCGCGAAGGCCAGCTCAAGGCCATTCGCCTTTCAGACTAACCCTAACCAACAAAGGAGTTTCCTATGGAGCAATTTAACAGCGTTCTTATTCCAGTCGCCATCGTTCTGGCTCTGGTCATCTTTATCGGGATGGTCATGGCGCGGCTTTACCGGCGGGCATCGCGTGAGATCAGCTTGGTCAAAACTGGTGCAGGCGGGCGCAAGGTGATCATGGACGGGGGCACAATGATCATTCCGCTTTTGCATGAGGTCAGCCCGGTCAACATGAAAACGCTGCGCCTTGAGGTCAGCCGCACCGGAGATAGCAGCCTGATTACACTGGACCGGATGCGCGTCGATGTGGGCGTGGAATTCTATGTCTCGGTCAATGCCACCGAAGAGGGCGTGGCCCGCGCTGCACAAACTTTGGGTGACCGGACCTTTTATGTGGATCAGCTGCGTGAGCTAATCGAGGGTAAGCTGATTGACGGCTTGCGCGCAGTGGCGGCGAAAATGACCATGGATGCGCTGCATGAAAACCGCTCTGACTTTGTGCAAGAGGTGCAGAATACGGTCTCTGAGGATTTGCTCAAAAACGGGCTTGAGCTGGAATCTGTCTCGCTCACCGCGCTGGATCAGACACCGTTTGAGAGCCTGGATGAAAACAACGCCTTTAACGCCGTGGGTATGCGGCAGCTGGCCGAGGTCATCGCGGAGTCCAAGAAAAAGCGCGCCCATATTGATGCCGAAGCCGACACCGCTGTGCGTCAAGCTGCCATGGAGGCGGCCAAGCGTAAGCTAGAGATTGATCGCGAAGAAGAGCAGGCCAAAATCGCGCAGGCCCAGGAGATTGCGACGTTGCAAGCGGCGCAAGAGGCTGAGGTCGCCCGTCAGCGCTCCAAATCTGAGCAAGAAGCGAATGAAGCCCGTATTGCCAAAGAACGTGCGGTTCGGGCTGCGGAAATTGAGCGCGAGGAAGCCATCCGCGCCGCAGAAATTGCCAAAGAGCGTCAGGTGGAAGTGGCCGACCAAGAGCGTCAGATCGTGATCGCGCAAAAATCCGAAGAGGAAAGCCGGGCCCGCGCCAGCGCCGATGCCGCACGCGCCGAAGCTGTGAAAGCCTCCGAGGCAATTGCGACAGCGCGCCAATTGGCCGAAGCCGAGCGTGAGAAAAAGATCGCGATCCTTGAAGCGCAGCGCGAGGCAGAGCGTTCCGCAACCCGTATCAAGGTTGAGGCCCAGGCCGAAAAAGAGGCCGCTGCCGACCGCGCCGACGCTTTGCGTGAAGAGGCCAATGCAGAGGCGGATGCGCTGAAGATCCGGGCCGAGGCGAAAAAGCTCGACAAGCTGGCCGAAGCCGAAGGCACCCGCGCCTTGGTGGATGCAGATAATGCAATTTCGGCGGAAATCGTGGCGATGAAAGTCCAACTCGCCCGCCTGCAAGCGCTGCCGGAAATTGTCGCGCAAATGGTGAAACCTGCGGAGAAAATCGACTCGATCAAAATCCATCAGGTCAATGGTTTGGGACAAGGCACCGGATCTGGCGCGGGCGCTGCCTCTGGCACCCCTGTGACCCAAGCGGTCGAAGCAATTGGCGCCATGGCCCTGCAACTGCCCGCGCTTAAAAAGCTGGGCGAAGAGGTCGGCGTCAGCCTCGAATCTGGTTTAGCCGGTGTGATCGCCGCCGCAGATGCAGCCGGTGACGATGCTGAGACACAGGACGAAACACCCTCGTAAGACAGCAGACCGGGGCCCTCTTAGTGTGCCCTGGTCCCGCCTCTGCAAAACGATACCCGCAAATGTCCCGTCCGGTGCGCAGCGCTGGACGCGCCCGACCCTCCCCCCGGGCTATGAAGTTCACACATCTATGTTGCAATTGGTGAATGGCTCTGATTCCCTTTCGGAAAATGGAGGGTGTCATGGATTTGAGCTTAGGCGGTTTCGGGGATCGGCGGCTGGAAAAAGGGGGGCCGATTTGTTGGCGCGGCTTGTGTCGCATGGTGGGCGCGGGGTTCGGGTGCGGCGTCTGGGCGGCGTCTGGGCGGGGATCGCGCTGGTGAGATCCGCTTCACGCGGTTCCTGCGCAACCCGGCCGTGACGCTGGATGAGATGACCGCGACGGCATTCGAACGCGCTCAAGGCGCCTGTAAAGGCCGCGACATTCTGGCGATCTAAGCAGGATTTCCCAAAAGTGGACACCGGTTTTGGGGTAAAAATCCTGCAAAATCAAAGAACACTAAGCAGGTATTTGTGGGGGGAGCCTCGAATACCTGCTTGGGACACCACGGTGACGCAATCCTGTGGGGGAGGTGGCAGTTATTTGCACGCGATGATCGCGGTGGATGCGGGCAGTGGGGCGGTTCTGGGCGCGCTGGATGCGCAGTTCTTGGAACGGACGACGGGCGGCAAGGCGAGCCGCCACAGTCGGGAATTCGCGGACCGCCAGAGCGTGCGCTGGCTGCACGCGACGCAAAAGGCCGGGCAGATGGCGGGCGCGGCACGGGTCACGGTGGTTGCCGACCGAGAGGCCGACATGTTCGAACTCTTCGCTCACCGTCCGGCCCATATAGATCTGCTGGTGCGCGCCATGCATGACCGCGTGCTCGTGGGCGGCGGCAAGCTGGCGGAGCAGATCGCCTCTGGCCCGCGTCTGGGCTATGCGGCGCTCGACTTGCCCGCTCGGCCCGGTCGCGCGGCGCGCCAAGCCCAGCTTTCGGTGCGCTTCGCTCGGCTCGAGCTGCGGCCACCGCGCGAAAACCGCAAAACCTGCCCCAATCCGGTACACATGACCTATGTCGATCTGTGCGAGGAAACCCCGCCGGAGGGGGAAAAACCGCTGCACTGGAGGTTGTTGACCACATTGCCAGTCGACACCGTGGCAGACGCGCTCGATATCGCCGCCCGCTACGCCAAACGTTGGAAAATCGAAGAGCTGTTCCGCACAATGAAACGCAAGGGCTTCGATATTGAAAGCCTGCGGATCCGAGATGAAGAGCCCCGCAACCGCCTCGTGCTGGCCTGTTTCATCGCCGCTTGCGTCGTCATGCAAATGACCGGCGAACGCGGCGGACCGGCCCTGCGCCCGATGACGGACGCCTTCGATCCGCAGGACCTGCCACTGCTCGAAGCCACCAGCCGCGATCTCGAGGGCGCAACAGCAAGGCAGAAGAACCCGCATCCGCCAGGAAGCCTCGCCTTCGCCACATGGGTCTGCGCAAGGCTGGGCGGCTGGACCGGCTACTACGGCAAGCCTGGCCCCATTGTCATCCTGCGCGGATGGACAGAGTTCCAAACCCTCAAACACGGCGCTGCCCTTGAAAAAAGCATGATCCCGAGAGGCAATCAAAATGTGTGAATCTGATAGCCCCCCGGGAGGGCGCATTGCAGGGTTTCAAGAAGAGCATATATTTCAACGTTTTGGGACGTTGCAAACTGACCTACATGCGGAGCGCCCACCCAGGCTCGGGCGCGTCCAGCTTGGGCGAGATCTGCGCCCGGTTGCGTTTTGCACAGTGACCCTGGGCTTTAATTGCCCTGCTCAAGATAATGCGGGTCTGGCGCAAGCCAAGGAATTCAGGCAGATGACACGACATGAGCCTTTGGATCCTTGCCACTCTGGCCGCTGCCAGCTTTCAAACTCTGCGCTTTATGTTGCAAAAATCGCTGGCAACAACGCAGCTGAGCGCTGCTGGTGCGACTTATGCGCGGTTTTTCTATTCCGCGCCATTGGTGGCTTTGCTGCTCGCCATTTACCTGCTTATCACGCAAACCCCGCTGCCCGCGCTCTCATTTCAGTTCTGGCTTTATGGCGCGGCCGGGGGGCTGACGCAGATATTGGCGACGGTTTTTGTGGTGCGCCTGTTCAAAGAGCGCAATTTCGCCGTTGGCATCACCTTTAAGAAAACCGAAGTGATTCAGACCGTTCTAGTGGGTTTGCTCATCTTGGGCGAGGGCGTCGCGCTTTGGGCGTTTATGTTTATCTTCATCGGGCTCTTTGGGGTGCTGCTTTTGTCCAAAACACCCGGCGGGGCGGGGATCGGCGCGGGCCTTCTTTCACGCGCCACGATGCTTGGTCTTGCCTCTGGGGTGTTCTTTGCCATCTCTGGCGTGTGTTATCGCGGTGCATCTTTGCAGCTGGACCTCACCGAGCCGCTGCTGCGCGCCGCCATCACGCTGGGCGCTGTGACCGCTATGCAGCTTTTGGCCATGTCGCTTTGGCTGCGCATGTTTGAGAGCGGCGAGATCACCCGCGTTTGGCGCGCGCGCGGCAAAGCCAGCCTTATCGGGCTCACCTCCATGGCCGGCTCCTTTTGCTGGTTCACCGCTTTCACCCTGCAAAACGCCGCCTATGTGAATGCTTTAGGACAGGTAGAGCTCATTCTCTCGCTGCTCGCCTCGGTTCTGGTGTTCAAAGAGAAGGTCACGACGCGAGAGCTTGTGGGTATGGCGGTTCTTGGTATATCAATCCTCGGGCTCGTTTTGATCGTTTAACACCGGCTGAAGGGAATTGAGATGTCTGAGACTTGGAAGCCACGCACCGCAGCGGTTCACACGGGAACGCGGCGCAGCCAATATGGCGAGGTGAGCGAAGCGATTTATCTCACGCAAGGCTTTGTTTATGAAACCGCCGAGGCGGCAGAGGCTCGGTTTGTTGAATCTGGCCCCGATGAGTTCATCTATGCGCGCTATGGTAATCCGACGGTTGCGATGTTCGAAGAGCGCATCGCGATGATTGAAGGTGCTGAGGCAGGATTTGCAACCGCCTCTGGCATGGCGGCGGTGTCGGGCGCGCTATTCTCGATGCTGAAGGCGGGGGATCATGTGGTTTCGGCCCGCGCGCTTTTTGGCTCCTGCCTCTATGTGCTCGAAGAGATCCTAACCCGCTACGGCGTCGAGGTCACATTTGTTGATGGCGAAGATCTGACGCAATGGGAACAAGCGATCCGGCCCGATACCACAGCCGTTTTCTTTGAAAGCCTCTCGAACCCAACTCTGACACTGGTCGATATCGAAGGGGTCGCCAAGCTTGCCCATGCGGTTGGTGCCAAGGTCATCGTTGATAATGTCTTTGCAACGCCCGTCTTTTCCAACGCAATCGCACAAGGGGCCGATGTTGTGGTCTATTCCGCCACAAAACATATTGACGGGCAAGGGCGCGCTCTGGGCGGGGTGATCCTATCCACCAAAGACCACATCAAGAAAGTGGTTGAACCCTATATGAAACACACCGGCGGGGCGATGTCGCCCTTTACCGCTTGGGTGATGCTCAAAGGGCTCGAAACCATGGATCTGCGGGTGCGGGCGCAGGCCAGCTCTGCCAAGCAGATTGCCACAGCGCTTACGGGGCATGAAAAGCTGGCGCAAGTGATCTACCCTGGCCATGAAACGCATGCACAATTCGAACTGGCGATGCGGCAAATGGGCGGGCATGGCGGCACGGTGCTCTCGCTCGATATTCGGGGTGGGCAGGAAAATGCGTTTCGCTTTATGAACGCGCTGCGCATTGCGGTGATCTCTAACAATCTTGGGGATGCCAAATCCATCGCAACCCATCCGGCAACCACAACACATCAACGGCTCAACGAGGCGCAGCGAGACGCGCTTGGGATCACATCAGGATTTGTTCGCTTTTCCATAGGGCTCGAAGAACCGGGCGATCTCACCCAAGATATCATGAACGCGCTGAAATCCGCGTAAGGGTTGCAAAACTGATCCAAGACGCCGCGCGCTACGTAACTATGTTAGCTATGGCAATTGCGCTCCGGCGTGCTTAGCTTGTCTGTGACATAACATAAGGGGGGCCACTTCATGAATATTCATGCGCCCGAACTGACGACAATACCCAACCGAGATGAGGCCGAGGCCGCATTGACCCTGCTACGCGACTGGGCCGCAAGTGCCAGCCAAAAAGATATTGCCGAGCTTGATAGCGCGCTGGCCGCGCTGCTGCCTGGCACGCAAAGCTATCCCGCCTTTTCGCGCGCCTATCCCGAAGAGTTCCGCGCAGATGCGGACTATAAAGCCAGCCTGCCAGATCTGCAAAACGGCGCGGCCAGCCTTATTCGCGGCGCAAAACAACGCATCCAGCATGTGGGCATTTCCAATTTTCGCCTCCCCTTACAGGTGCAAACCCGCGATCAAAAAACACTGAGCCTTGAAACCTCTGTCACCGGCACCGTGAGCCTTGAGGCCGAGAAAAAAGGCATCAACATGTCGCGCATCATGCGCAGCTTTTACAAACATGCCGAGGAGAAATTCTCGTTCGATGTGATCGAGGCAGCGCTCAAAGATTACAAAACCGATCTGGAAAGCTTTGATGCTCGCATTCAGCTGCGCTTTTCCTTTCCGATGCGGATGCAGAGCCTGCGCTCAGGTCTGCAAGGCTATCAATATTACGATGTGGCGCTTGAACTGGTAGAAACGGGCGGCGTGCAGCAAAGGATCCTGCATCTGGATTATGTCTATTCCTCTACCTGCCCCTGCTCTTTGGAGCTGAGCGAACATGCGCGCGCCATGCGGGGTCAGCTTGCAACGCCCCACTCGCAGCGCTCTGTGGCGCGGATTTCTGTTGTTCTGGAGCCCGGCGCGCAGCTTTGCATCGAAGATCTGATTGAGATGTGCCGCCGCGCCGTGCCCACTGAAACGCAAGTCATGGTAAAGCGCGAGGATGAACAAGCCTTTGCCGAGCTGAACGCCGCCAATCCAATCTTTGTCGAAGATGCCGCCCGGCTCTTTTGCGAGCAGCTTTTGGCCGATACCCGCTTGGGTGATTTCCGCGTGGCCTGTAGTCACCAAGAGAGCCTGCACAGCCATGATGCGGTGTCGGTTCTGACCGAGGGCGAGACCTTTGCAAACACCTCCATCGAGCCGCATTTCTTCAAATCCATGTTTCATACCGGGTAAAGGCGCGACCATTCGGCCTAACGCTGCAATGCGGAATTTCCTTCTGCATTGCAGCATTTCATGTTATGCTCAGTTGACCCCACCGAGAAACAAGGATCAAGAGCATGATCAAACCCGCCGACCTCATGATGCAACCTATGGCAGCAAGTGTTGCGATGAACCTATCCGCAATGCGGGCCTTCGAATCAGGTCTCCGCGTGCAAATGGCGATGACACGCGGTCTCATGGCAGCCATGCGCGGGCCAAAGATTGCTGAGGTTGCGGCAACTGTTTCCCCGCCAGCCGAAAAAACCGCAGAAAAAAAAGCCGAAAGTGCGCCCAAGACTGCAGAAGTGGTCGCACAAGCGCCCAAAGCTGAACCAAAACCCGCGCCAACCCCAATCACAGCAACGCGCAAAGCCGCACCAAAACCTGCTGCCCCAGCTCCAAAAGCTGAGACAAAGCCAGCGCCAGCAAAGCCCGCTGCCGTAAAAGCGTCTCCGGTAAAAGCCGAGCCAGCAAAACCCGCACCCGTAAAAGCCACACCCGTCAAACCCACACCGGCCAAGACAGCAGCCACAAAAGCGCAGCCCCTAGAGGCAACTGTTTCCAGTGCAGCCCCCGCTGCGTCAAAGCCCGCCACCAAATCAACACCAAAGCCCAGCTCACGCCCCCGCAAGGCACCCGCAAAACGCGGCCCAAAACCCAAAGCTTGATCGCTTGACAGTTTAGCGCACACAGGCCAACGCTGGGCGCATGTTAGATTTGCGCCCCGTCTCCTATGTTATCGGCCTTTTGATTGCCGGGCTCGGCGCTGCCATGCTTGCTCCCTTGCTCGTCGATGTGGTTGAGGGCGCGGGGAACTGGCCTGTATTTGCCCAAAGCGCGCTGCTTACGATCCTATTCGGCGCAACGATCTCGCTGGCCTCTGCCAATGGGGTGCAAGATCGCCTGACGCTGCAACAAACCTTTATTCTCACCACCGGCGTCTGGCTCGCCCTGCCCATTTTCGGCGCGCTTCCTTTCGTGCTGGGGGCCACCGAAGCCCGCCCGGTTGACGCCTTTTTCGAAGCCATGTCCGCCCTCACCACCACCGGCTCAACGGTGTTTAGCGGGTTACAAGATCTGCCCAAAGGCCTGCTGCTTTGGCGCGGCATTATGCAATGGATTGGCGGCGTGGGCATCATCGTTGTGGCCATGGTGTTTCTGCCCGAGCTACGCGTGGGCGGCATGCAAATCTTCCGCTCCGAAGGCTTTGACACAATGGGGAAAATCCTGCCCCGCGCCACCGAAATCGCCTCACGTATCGCCGTTGTCTATCTGGGCCTCACACTGCTTTGCACCTTTGGGTATCTGGCCACCGGCATGCAGGGCTTTGAGGCCACGGTGCACGCCATGACCACAATCGCCACAGGCGGCATGGCCAATCACGATGGCTCCTTTGCGATTTTCTCGCCCGCCACCCATTATGTGGCCGTGATCTTTATGCTGCTCGCCGCCCTGCCGTTCGTGCGTTATGTGCAATTGCTTGCGGGAAATGCGCAGCCGCTTTGGCGTGACAGTCAGATCCGCACATTTTTCAGCATCATCATCGTGGTGGTCACCGCGCTGACCTTTTTCGTCTGGCAATCAGGCGCCGAGCAAACCGAACCCGCCTTTCGCAAAGCTTTATTCAATGTGGTCTCGCTCACCACCGGGACGGGCTATGCCAATGCCGATTACATGCTCTGGGGCAGTTTCGCGGTCATGTCCCTGTTCTTTGTGGGTCTGATCGGAGGCTGCGCGGGCTCCACCGCGTGCTCCATCAAAGTGTTCCGCTACCAGCTCCTCTTTGCCTCGATCCGGGCGCAATTGCAGAAAATCCGCGCCCCAAACGCCGTATTCGTCCCCCGGTTCGAAGGGCGCGCGGTCAGCGAAGATGTGCTCAGCTCGGTCATGTCATTCTTCATGTTTTTCGTGCTGACCATGGGGCTTTTGGCGGTGGCGCTTGGCCTGACGGGGCTCGATTTTATCACCTCGGTCTCCGGGGCCGCCACGGCGCTTGCCAATGTGGGGCCGGGCTTGGGGGCTGAGATTGGCCCGGCAGGCAATTTCGCAGGGCTCAATGACACCGCCAAATGGCTGCTTGTGGCTGGAATGCTGATTGGCCGGCTAGAGCTGCTGGCCGTTTATGCCATGTTCACCCTACAATTTTGGAGAGCGTAAATGCAGCGACCCTTAGGCGCACAGATCTCACATATGCTCAAAGATCGCGGCGTGACCCATATCTTTGGCATCCCCGGTGTTCATAACCAAGAAATGTATCGCGGCATCGAAGAGGCGGGTCTGACCCATATCCTCGCCCGCCATGAGCAAGGCGCGGGCTTCATGGCCGATGGCTATGCGCGTGCCTCTGGTCAGCCCGGCGTGTGCTACGTGATCACTGGGCCGGGCCTGACAAATATCATGACCCCGATGGGCCAAGCCTATTCTGACTCTGTGCCCCTGCTGGTGATCTCGTCCTGCCTGGACGAAACCGCTGCCACCCGCGGGCAACTGCACCAAATGAAAGACCAACGCGCCGCCGCCGCAAGCGTCTGTGATTGGTCGCAAGAGGCACGCACGGCCGAGGCAGCCTATGCGCTGATTGATCGGGCGTTGGTTCAATTCGACACCACGCGCAAGCGCCCGAAACATATTCAAATTCCGATTGCCGCTCTTGAGGCACGCTGCACGCCAGATTGGCAAATGACAGAGTCGATCGTCCTTACCAACGCACCCGGTGCGCGGACCGATGTAAAATACGCTGCGGATAAGCTTAAAGAGGCCAAGAAACCGGTGTTTATTTTTGGCGGCGGTGCGACAGCGGCACAGATCGATGCGGAACGGCTTTTGGAAAAGACGGGGGCGGCTTCATTCTGCACTTATGCCGGGCGCGGGGTGGTTTCACCAGATAACGCGCTCAGCTTTGGCAGCAGTTTGGCCCGCCGCGAAAGCAGTGCTGTATTGAAATCGGCTGACTTGCTGGTGCTTCTTGGAACAGATCTCGCAGAGGTAGATCTATGGCGTAGCCAGTTGGGGCACGATTGCGAGACGATCATCGTTAACACAGATCCAGAGGTTCTCGCCCGCTCAAAACGCAGCGACCGGCCCATTCTTGCGGATTGCAAAGCGTTTCTAATAGCCGTTGGCCAGCGCCTAGAAAACCATGAAAAGCGCTCAGAATGGACGGCTGAAGAAGTCTCTGGGTATCGCAAGAAATGGCGTGCTGAGATAGAGGCCGAGCGGCCAGGGATTGTGCCTGTGGCGGATGCTTTGCGGGACTGTTTGCCTGAGGGCACGATGATTTATTCGGATATGACCCAATTTGCCTATGCCGCGAAAGAGGTTTGGGACATGGATCGGCCCGGACATTGGCATCATCCCACGGGCTTTGGGACGTTGGGCTATGCGACGCCGGCGGCGATTGGCGGTGCGCTGGCGCGGCCCGGTTTGCCGACGATGGCGATCATTGGCGATTACGGGTTCCAATACACCGTGCAAGAGCTGGCCACGGCGGTGGAGCTGGAGCTGTCACTGCCGATTTTTCTATGGGATAATGGCAAGCTGGGCGAGATTGAGGAGTCGATGATCCGCGCCCAGATCGCTCCAAACGCGGTGCACCAACGAAACCCAGATTTCTTAAAGCTGGCCGAGGCCTATGGGGCTGCGGCTGCCGCTCCAAAGACACTCACTGAGATGCAAGAGGTCGTGCAAGCCGCCTTTCATACCGGGAGGCCAACGGTGATTCGCGTGCCCCCCGATATCCACCGCGCTTAGCGCTCTTTGAGTTTGCAGGATTTTCTTCCCAAAACCGGTGTCCACTTTTGGGAAACCCTGCTTAGATTTTCGGGCCCATATCCTGATAGACGGAGCTGCTGGAAGACACCTTGTAATAGGTCGGGCATCCCTTTTTCGCCGTGTTCACGATGAGAAACCACATGGTTTCGCCGGGGGTGCCTGCACGCGAATATTCGCAGCCCAACGAATTGGTCCACCATTGACCCTGATGCGACGCTGAGGGGCGGTCTACATTGGCACTTGCAGGCATAGCAGTCAGGGTCAGCGCAAGGGCTGTTACAGCGATGGAACGCAGCATTGGATAGTCTCCGATATTTAAGCGCCCCCACGCTTTGAATGATTTATTCTTAGCACAATCAAAGTTTTAGCGCGAGTTTTTAGTTCCGCAGATTTTAGACGAATGCTGTTCTCCTGCACGGATTACTCCCAGCAAGAGACCAGCGCTGTCATGCCCCGCGCACGCTCAGCAATCTCATCCACTTGCAGCGCCTCTTGCCCCTCAGACACTGCCGTGGATTGCTGCCCCTGTGGCAAGGCTGCGGTGATTTCACTAGCTTTTAAGGCAAATTGCACCTTCGCAGGGAGTTGCTGGTCGGTGGCGCCCGGCAGGGTGATCATGCCAATAACCTGCCCGGTTTCACTTAGAACGGGTCCGCCCACATCCCCGCGTTGCAGGCCGATGCTCAGACGCAGCAAATGCTCTTCTCCGCGCAGACCAGACATATCCACAAGCTGCCCAACGCTGAGGGTCGGTGCATCAAGAACGCCGCCATAGGGATAGCCCCCCACGAGGATCTCAGTGCGCAGCCGGGTTGCACCACTTGCCAATTGAGCCACCTGCCGCGGGGCGAGGCTGGCCTGGGGGGTTAGGATTGCAAGGCCAAACTCCGCGACCGTGTTGGTGATCGACGCCTCATCATCATCAATGGTGATACGTGTGCAGCCTTCGACCAGACCAGAAGAGGTCACGAGCGTGCCGGATGCATCCGTGAAAAAACCCGATCCAGCCCGGTCCGGTTTGCGGATTTCGAGCCCGGAAACCAGGTCAATCGCCTGCTCATCCAGCCGCGCCTGCGCAAGCGTCAGCACCCCATCTGTTCGAATAAGGCTTGCGCGCATCTCTTCGATCACGCGGGTGCGCCGCGCCTCGTCTTGGGCGGGCCAAACCAGGGTGAAGCCTTTGATCTGCCCGTTTTTGAGGGAGGCTTCGGTATAGGAAATGAATTGATCCCCCTCTCCGGTCAGCTCGAAACTGGTGCGCCGCAGCTGCCGAGGCCCAAGCATCGGAACAATTTCAAGGGTTTGCATAACATCATAGAGCGCCGCCAGCGTGCTTTGAGAGCCCTCTTGGCTAATCAAAACAACCTGCACCCCGCTTTGGTCAACAGACTTATAATGCGCGAACGGGTAATCATGGCGGTCAAATTGCACCAGAGCTTTGGGAATTTTGATGTCAATCCCAGCGCGCGCATCAGAGACAAGCGCCAAATCGAGCCCTTCAAGCACCGCATTATATTGCCCAATCAGGGTTTCACGCTGCAATGTTGTCAAGATTCCGGTCGGCTCAAACCCATTAGCCACCTGCCAGCTTTCCATCGAACGGCGCGTGCCACGTCCAAAAGCACCATCAATCCCGCCGCTATAATGCCCCGCCCATTGCAGCGCGATTTGCAAGTTTTTGCGCTCTTGCTTTGACAGGCGGCGTTCTGAATTACGGGCCTGTTGCGGTGTTTCATCGATAACTTCTGGGCTCGCCTCTGGCACCGCTTCCTCTTGCGGAGTTTGCGCGGTTTCACTGGGCGCGGCTTCCTGAGGTGCCTCTAGCGCCCCGCGCCGCAGCACATCCGCACCAGGCGGGAAAAACTGTTGCCTATATGTCGCACTTAGGGCGATATAGCTGTCTTGCGGGATCTGACGCTGCGCACGATAAACATCCAGAACGCGCTGCGCATCGGTGCGGCGATAGGGACCAAGCGCGATACCATACCAGCCATTACCCAGCGCGAATCCGTTCACATCCTCAAGCTCTGCGGCGATAATCTGCGCCCGGCTTTGCGCCTCTTGCAGTGTTGAATGTGCCTCTATCTGCACCCAAACAACATCTGACCCCGACTGCGCCGCCGCCGAAAACACCCAGCCGAAACTGACAAACCACACCAAAATGAGTAATCTCACGGCGAACCTCCTAGTCGTACCATACCGCCTTGTAACAGAGGGATGGTTAAAAGAAGACGAATGCCGCGCCAATGGCTCATCGGTTCTTTTTGCAGCGGAAAGAAGCCGAATTGACGCCTTTGTCGCCCCGCCTTAGGTAGGGCGCATCTAGCCATTGGAACCTGCATATGTCTGAAACCGCCCCTACTTCGTTTCAAGAAATTATCCTGCGCCTGCAAACTTACTGGGCCTCCAAGGGCTGCGCAATCATGCAGCCTTACGATATGGAGGTTGGCGCGGGCACGTTTCACCCCGCCACAACGCTGCGCAGCTTGGGCTCGCGCCCCTGGGCGGCGGCCTATGTGCAGCCCTCGCGCCGCCCCACCGATGGGCGCTATGGCGAAAATCCGAACCGGTTGCAGCATTATTATCAGTATCAAGTGCTGATCAAACCCAGCCCGCCGAATCTGCAAGAGCTCTATCTTGGCTCACTGCAAGCCATTGGTATTGATATGGAATTGCACGATATCCGCTTTGTCGAAGATGATTGGGAGAGCCCTACCTTGGGTGCTTGGGGGCTTGGCTGGGAGGTCTGGTGCGATGGGATGGAAGTCAGCCAATTCACCTATTTTCAACAGGTGGGCGGGCATGATTGCAGCCCCGTTTCGGGCGAGCTGACCTATGGGCTAGAGCGGCTGGCGATGTATGTGCTGGGCATTGATCATGTGATGGAGATGCCATTTAACGACCCGCAAACCCCGATTGCGCTGAGCTATGGCGATGTGTTCAAGCAGACAGAAGAAGAATACGCCCGCTGGAATTTTGATGTGGCCAATACCGAGGTGTTGCTGCGCCATTTTGAAGAGGCGGAAACCGAATGTGAGGCGATTCTCTCCCAAGAGCATGACGATCCCAAAACCGGCAAACGCATTATCATGGCGCATCCGGCTTATGATCAATGTATTAAGGCCTCGCACATCTTTAACTTGCTGGATGCGCGCGGGGTGATCTCGGTCACGGAACGTCAAGCCTATATTGGCCGGGTGCGGGCACTGGCGAAAAAATGCGCTGATGCTTTTGTGCTGACCCCTGCGGGCGGTGCATGATAGCGCCCCATGCCAAGGACGCAGCAAAGGGTTTGGTCAAAAAGGGTGTGCCCGGCCATTTAGAGCGTAAGCTGTTTCGAGAGCTGAAAAAAGCGCGGGCGCAAGGGATTTTAGATGGGGTTCTCGCGATGCTGCGCCCTGGCGATATTTGCGTTGATTGCGGCGCGCATGTGGGGGAGGTGAGCTTGGCGCTGGCCGCAAAAGGGGCGCAGGTGCATGCGTTTGAGCCGGACCCGCAGACCTATGAAAAGCTGCAAGGCGCGCGCGCAGAGGTCTCAAATATCACGACATATCCAGTGGCCGTTGGGGCGAAACCGGGCCGAGCCAAGCTGTATCGCAGCAGGCGTAGCGCTCAAAACGCCAATATTGGGGCGCGTGGATCGACCTTGATTGCGGAAAACACCGTTGCAAACGATACCGAAGCTGTGAGCGTGGAGGTGATCGACTTCCCCCGGTTTTTGGCCGATCTCATTGAAACACATGGCGAAATCGCCTTTCTCAAAATGGATATTGAGGGGGCCGAGCTGGATCTGCTTGAGGCACTGATTGAGACGGATCTGCTCGCCAAAACGCGGCTCACCGTTGTGGAAACGCACCGCTGGCTGCTGCGCGGCGAAAGTCATCGGTTTGACCGCCTGCATAAACTTGCTAAGGAGCGCCCTGAACTAAATCTTTTCTTGGGATGGATTTGAGGAGCGCAGTATGGCAGGCAAACTCATTGGAATTGTGATCGTGGTCTCGGCCCTGGTCGCTGGCGCAGCGCTGTATTACCTGCAAATCTACGGGTTTTACACCGAAATCTCTGATCAAGACGCCCCGCCTGTGGAGCTGGTGTCACGCGCCACGCAATCCCCTGAGCGCATTTCTTACTCTGCGCTCAAGGCCATTGATGCGGATAGCTCGCCAATTCGGTTTCGGGCCTGTTTTTCAACAGACCTCACGCCAGCCACTCTTGAAAAAACCTATACCAAAAGCGAAGCGGACGAGCCGCGAAACGCGCCCAAATGGTTTGACTGCTTTGATGCAGCAGCCATTGCCGAGGAGCTTAACGCAGGCACGGCAACAGCCTTCTTAGGCCAAAAGAACATCCATTTTGGTGTGGATCGGATCGTTGCAATCACCCAGGATGGGCGTGGCTATATCTGGCATGAGCTGAATGATTGCGGCGAGAAAGCCTATGATGGAACCATCGTCGGCGAAGAATGCCCCAAGCGCGAATAACCCCGATGAGACCAAGCAGGCTCAGCAACATTGTTCCCGATGCAGGGAGCGAAACGATAGGCGCAAGCACAGCCAACTCATAGCTGACGCTGCCCACCAGCTGGCGGGCGGAATTGGTGGTGCCAAAGATACCATTGACCCCTTCGCCGGCAAGGATCGTCAAATACTCATCCGCTGCGGTGACATTGCCGGCGGTTGTGAGTTGATAGGAAATCTCAGACGGGGTGCGGTCCTCCATCGCGGTTAGGTAAATACCCGTTCTGGATCCCGCCCGCAGCTCTAAGTCGCCGATATCAAACAGCAACTCGCCAGTTGTGATCGACACGTCCGGCAGCAATGTGGCGACCAGGGACCATGCCGCAGCAACCCCTTGCCCGCCCTCAAACCCGCCATCGCGCGCATAAACGGAATAAAGCAAGCCCACCGCGCTGTTTCCAGCGGAGGTGAGCGCGGTGATCGTCACATCGCGCGCGCCAACTTGGAGATCAAACATGAGCCCCTCATTGCCGTTATTCGCAGCGCCCGAGGTCGTTAGGGTCGTTGCCCCCACTGCGCCGGACAAAAGCAGTGAAAACAAAATAGACAAAAAACTAGTTACACAACGCATAATATCTTCCTTGTGGGAAATTTCCTTTAAACTGGATCGACTGCCCTATCTCACCATAAAAACCTTAATCGTCTCCTTTCCCCGCCTTAAAATATGGGGGTTTGCGCGCTCTCCTGCCCGGTTTTATCTTTCAACTTTTTTGAAAACCCGCGCCTAGTTTCTGGCCATGCAGACATACCCACCCAAGGCTGCCTGTGGCATAGAAACGCTCGCAACTTGGATCGATTCGTTTTAGTAAGCGCGCGCAACGACCAAAGGACCTGATATGCCTGACTTGCTGATCGAGCTGTTTTCCGAAGAAATTCCCGCCCGCATGCAGCGCCGAGCGGCTGAGGATTTGAAAAAGCTGGTAACAAATGGGCTGGTTGAGGCGGGTTTGACCTATGCCAGTGCGGGCGCGTTTTCCACGCCGCGCCGCCTGACGCTTTGCATTGAGGGGCTGCTCGCGCAAAGCCCGACCACAGTGCAAGAGCGCAAAGGTCCAAAGGCAGATGCACCCGCAAAAGCGATTGAGGGGTTCTTGCGCGGCGCTGGTCTCACCCGCGATCAGGTGGAAGAACGCGACACGCCCAAGGGCCGCGTGCTATTTGCGGTGATCGAGCAGCCGGGCCGCGCGGCAGAGGCGATCATTGCCGAGGTTTTGGAGGCCACGATCCGCAATTTCCCCTGGCCCAAATCCATGCGCTGGGGGGCGGGGTCTTTGCGCTGGGTGCGTCCGCTGCACTCTATTCTATGTCTTTTGACGGATGAGAACGGCGCGCGCGTGGTGCCTATGTCGATTGATAGCATCCAAGCCAGCGATAGCACCGAGGGGCATCGTTTTATGGCCCCTGGCCGCTTTGCCGTGAGCTCGTTTGAGGATTATGCCAGCCAGCTCAAGCGCGCCCATGTGGTGCTGGACCCGGCCGAGCGGGAGGCGGCAATTTGGAATGATGCCACCAATCTGGCCTTTGCGCAAGGGCTTGAGGTGGTTGAGGACAAAGCGCTACTGGCCGAGGTTTCGGGCCTTGTGGAATGGCCTGTGGTTCTGATGGGCGATATTGATGCGCAGTTTTTGGAGCTGCCGCCAGAGGTGCTGCAGACTTCTATGCGCGAGCATCAAAAGTTTTTCTCAGTGCGCGACAAGTCCGGCAAGATCGTGAAATTCATCACCGTCGCCAATCGCGAAACTGCCGATCAGGGCGCGACGATTCTGGCGGGCAATCAAAAGGTGCTTTCGGCCCGCCTGTCAGATGCGAAATTCTTTTGGGAGAATGATCTGCGCATCGCAAAGGGCGGCATGTCCGCTTGGACGGATGCGCTGCAAAACGTGACCTTCCACAATAAGCTGGGCAGTCAGGCAGACCGGATCGCGCGCATTGCGACGCTGGCCCGCGAACTTGCCCCCGTTGTGGGCGCGGATGCGGATCAAGCTGAGCAGGCCGCGCGGCTGGCTAAGGCGGATCTGAGCTCTGAAATGGTCTATGAATTTCCTGAACTACAAGGGCTCATGGGACGTTATTATATTGAGGCCTCGGGCAAGCCCGCAGAAATCGCCGCCGTGGCGGAAGAGCATTACCAGCCCCTTGGACCCTCCGACGATGTGCCCACCGCGCCGCTCTCGGTCGCTGTGGCGCTGGCGGATAAGCTCGACACATTGACCGGGTTCTGGGCCATCGACGAAAAACCCACAGGCTCCAAAGATCCCTTCGCCCTGCGCCGCGCCGCTTTGGGGGTTATTCGGTTGGTGTTGGAGAATGAATGTTCTCGGAGAATCTTCTCCGATTTAATGAGAGAAATCACAAAGCACGTAACAAGTGTGGGTATCAAAGAGACAGAGGCGGGCTACCCGGAGGCCTTCAAGAAATTAGAAGACTATCTGTCGGAGCAACAGATTTCAGACCTCGCTCAAGAGTTCGTAGACAGGGAATTTAGCGCAGAAAAGAAGATCGAGTGGTTGTCACATTCGTTTGACAAGTCTTTGGACCTCCTATCCTTCATCCACGACCGCCTAAAGGTCTACCTGCGCGATCAAGGCATCCGCCATGACATTATCGACGCCTGCATCGCCATGGAGGGCAGCGATGATCTGTTGATGCTGGTGACCCGGGCGCGGGCGCTGAATGATGTGGTGCAGACTGAGGACGGGGAAAATCTGATCCAGGGCTTTAAGCGCGCCAATAACATTCTCACCCAGGCCGAGGAAAAGGACGGGGTGGAGTATTCTTACGGCGCGGATGTGAAATGGGCGGAAACTGATGAGGAACGCGCGCTCTTTGCTGCGCTGGACACTGCCGAAGCAAAGATCAAACCGGCGCTGGCAGCGCAGGATTTTGCGGGCGCGATGCAGGCTTTGGCCGCGCTGCGCACACCCATTGATGCGTTCTTTGAGGCTGTCAAAATCAATGCCGACAACCAAGCCGTGCGGCGCAATCGGTTGAACCTGCTGTCACGCATTCGCAGCATTTGTGTAGAGGTCGCGGACCTAAGCCGGATCGAGGGTTAGGGTAATTAAGTCACACCCCATCTAAGACCCCTTGCGTGGTTGAATTTTCGTTTTAACCTGCGGCTATTCACTTTAGTGCCGCAGCGCAGAAAATCCCGCCATGCATCGCGATCCCTATACCACGCTCATTGCCCCGTCCGCTCCGATTTCAGCCAATACCCATGGGGGACGGGCCAAATGCCTGCAACGCTTGGTGCGGCTTGATTTGCCAGTGCCGACCACGGTGGCGCTGCATTTTGATGCGGTGCGCGATATTGCCCAGGGCAAACTGCCAGATCTCAGCCGCATCTTGGCACAGTTTGCCGATGATGCTTTGCTCTGCGTGCGCCCCTCTTCGGAGGATCCTGATTGGGGCGGGCCAAGCGCGATTTTGAATATCGGCATGAATGATGCGCGTTATGTGCTGTTTTCCGATCGCTATGGCAAAGAGGTGGCCGCCGCGCTTTATACCCGCTTTGTGCAATCTTATTCTGTGCATGTGGCGCGGCTGGACCCGGATATTTTCGACACTGTGGCGCGCGATCCCGTGCAAGCCTTGCAACAAAGCCTTGCCGCCTATTACGCGGAGATGGAGGAGGAATTTCCCCAAGATCCCGAAGTGCAGCTGCGCGATGTGCTTAGATCTATGGCGCGGGCTTGGGATGGCACCTCGGCGCGGCTGTTGCGCCAAGCGCGCGGGGCTCCGGCGGATGCGGGGCTGGGCTTGGTCGTGCAGCAGATGGTGTATGGTCTTGGCGCGGGCGAGTGCGGCTCGGGCGTGTTGCAGCTGGTTTCTTCTAGCACCGGGTTGCCGCAGATCACCGGGCGCTATTTGCGTCAAAGCCAGGGGCGTGAGGCGCTGCAGGCGGGCAATCCGGCGCTTTATCTGACCGAAGATCCGCGCGGTGCCTCGCTGGAACGTGAAGCCCCAGAGGCCTTTGAAGACCTGAAAGCCTATGCGGCCCAGATGCGCCGATCCTTGCGCGAAGAGATGCAGCTCGAGTTTGCCTTGCAAAATGGGCAGGTGTTTATTCTGGATGGGGTGCGGGTGGCGCGGTCGGCCCGCGCGGCGTTGCGTATTGTGGTGGAACTGGTCAAGGATCAAATCATCCCGCAGCAAGAGGCGCTTTTGCGCATTCCGCCCCGTATGCTCAATGAGCTGCTGCACCGGCAGATTGATCCTGAGGCCACGCGCGATGTGGTTGGCAGCGGGATTGCCGCCAGCCCTGGGGCCGCGACGGGCAAGATTGTGTTCTCGGGCGAAGAGGCCCAGGCCAGCGCGGCGCGCGGTGAGGCAGCTATTCTGGTGCGCCGTGAGACCACGCCGGAGGATATTCGCGGCATGCATGCAGCGCATGGCGTGATCACCGAGCGCGGGGGCATCACCTCTCATGCGGCGGTGATTGGGCGGGGGATTGGCCTGCCTTGCGTCGTGGGCGCCTCTGATATGCGCTATCAGATTTCCGGTAAGCTCTTGACCGCAAAGGATGGGCGCGAGTTTCGTGCAGGTGATGTGATCACGGTGGATGGCACCACGGGGCAGATCCTGGCCGGCAGCCCTGCGATGCTTGAGGCGGCGCAGGATGATGCGTTACAAACCTTGATGGATTGGGCGGATGAGGCGCGCGATATTGGCATAAGAGCCAATGCGGACACGCCCGAGGATGCGCTCACCGCGCGCAATTTCAATGCCGATGGCATCGGGCTCTGCCGCACCGAGCATATGTTCTTTGACGAAGACCGCCTGACCGTCATGCGCGAGATGATCTTTACCGAGCATTCCGAGGATCGCCGCGCCGTGCTTGCGCGCCTTTTGCCGATGCAGCGCGGGGATTTTGCGGAGCTGTTCAAGATTATGCAGGGCAAGCCGGTGTGCATTCGCCTGTTTGACCCGCCGCTGCATGAATTCCTGCCCTCGGGCAAACATGAGCAGCGCGCGCTGGCCGATGCTTTGGGACTGTCTTTGCCGCATGTGACGCGCCGGGTCGAGGCGATGAGCGAATATAACCCAATGCTGGGTCTGCGCGGAGTGCGCTTGGGTGTCACCGTGCCCGAAATCTACGATATGCAGGCGCGCGCGATTTTTGAGGCCACGCTCGAGGTCAGCCGCAACGGGGCCTCTGTTGTGCCAGAGATCATGATCCCGCTGGTCTCTGCCATGCGCGAGGTGGAGCTGGTCAAAGCGCGGGTTGATGCCATCGCGGCGGCGGTGAAATCCGAGCAAGGGCAAGAGTTCGACTATAAGCTTGGCGTGATGGTGGAAACTCCGCGCGCCGCGCTGCGAGCCGGAGATATTGCCGAGCATAGCGCCTTTCTCAGCTTTGGCACCAATGACCTAACGCAGATGACCTATGGGCTCTCGCGCGATGATGCGGGGCGGTTTATGTCTGACTATGTGCAGCAGGGCGTTTATCCCGAAGACCCGTTCCACGCGCTGGATACAGATGGGGTTGGCGAGCTGTTGACCTTGGGGGCCACGCGCGGGCGCGCCGCAAACCCGGATGTCGTTCTGTCGATCTGCGGCGAGCATGGGGGCAACCCAGGCTCTATCGCCTTTTGCCGAGAGGCCGGGTTCGACTATGTGTCCTGCTCACCTTTTCGTGTTCCGGTAGCGCGACTTGCTGCCGCACAGCTCGCAATACACAACAAAATCTCCTAAAGGTTGTGGCCGAAACACCCATATGTAGAAAATGTTAACGAATGAGTTGAGCTACAGGGTAGACGGGATTGATTTTTGGGCCTAAAGGCTCCCTCTTGATCATGCCGGAGATTTGCTTTGCGACTCTTAAAACTCTTTTTCGTCTCTTTCTTGCTTGCGCTGTGGTCAGGCCAATCCTTTGCGAACCCGACGCTGAAAGCTCTGTTCAACATTGAAACGCGGGGTCTGAACTCTGTTTCCCCTGCGCGTTTGCAGGACTTTCTGACCCCGCCAATGGCTACAGAAAAAGGGGCACCATTCACGCAAGCATGGCTGGATACGCTTGGGAAACCCAAAGCAAGCGCCGAGATGGAATGCTTGGCCGAGGCGCTGTATTTCGAGGCACGCGGCGAATCGATCAAGGGCCAATTTGCGGTGGCCGAGGTTATTTTGAACCGTGTTCAATCCTCGCGGTTTCCCAAATCTGTCTGCGGTGTGATCCGCCAAGGCACCGGGCGCAAATATCAATGCCAGTTCACCTATACCTGTGACGGGCTATCAGAGCGCATCTCTGAACCCCGCGCCTATAAGCGCTCGCAGCAAATCGCCCAAGCCTCGCTGGATGGTGTTGTGAAAAACCTTACGCAAGGGGCCACGCATTATCACACCACAGCCGTGCGCCCGCGCTGGTCGAAAGTCTATTCCAAAACCGTCAAGATCGGGCGGCATATCTTCTATCGCCACACCTACCGTACTGCGTCGAACTAACCTTGATACGGGATGGGGGTTTGCCCGTCCGCCCCTGCTGCGCTAAACACGCGCCTTGTGGGAGCTAGGGGGCGTCAATGAACTCAGAGATTCGGTTAGCATTTGCGCATCCTGTAGAGCGCTCTGAGGCATTGTCATCCACTGAACCGCTGGATCGGATTTCGGTGCGCGATCATATAGTCGAGGTCGAGATCGGTGCCTTTCAAGCCGAGCGCGGCACAACGCAGCGGGTGCGTTTTAACATCGTGGTAGAGCTGCGCCCTTGGAGCGGGCCGCTTGACGATGATGTGGACAGGATCCTGAGCTATGATAAGGTCACAGAGGCTATCGCCTATGAGCTGGCCGAAGAGCGGCTGAACCTGCTGGAAACCCTGGCAGAGCGAATCGCGGATCGCATTTTGATCGAACCGCAAGCCGCGCGGGTTTTTGTGCGAATCGAAAAGCTAGATCGCGGTCCGGGCGTGCTTGGTGTTGAGATCGTGCGTGCGCGCAGCGGCTCGATCACGGTGCAAGACGACACCCCGCATCCCGAAATCGTGTATCTCAGCAATGCCGCTATCGCCTCGGATCATTTGCCAGAATGGATTGATCAGCTGTTGGCGAAGGGCCGCCCGCTGATTTTCTGTGTCGGGGCCGCGCGTCTTGATGCCCCGCAAGCCAGTCACCCGCTCGCCCAGCGCCGCATTGATCTTTTGGCTATCGAGCAAAACGCCTGGGTGCTGGCCGCGCGCGATGCCCGGTGCAAAGTGGTCGAAACCCGTACCGAGCTTGATTGGGCCATGCGCAATGGTCAGATTTGCATATGGGCTCCGTCAAAGGTGGTACTGGACGCTGTAGAAAGCCCCGCCACCTATGCTGATGATGCGGTTGCGCTTGCCACTTGGTTTGCGGCGACATTTGAGGCCGAAGAGATGCTATTGATTGGCGAGCGCGCCAGTTCAGATCTTAGCGAAGAGCTAGCCTGCCCCGTGCGCAGCCTATCGGCAAACGCAGCCGATTTGGGCCTGACATGACCACCTACTACCGCCCCATTCCAAGCTGCGACATCGCCAAGCCCATGGATGCGCTGCCCTTGGCTGGGGGTTGGGCCTGGTTCACTCAGGTCGAAAAACTGACACGGGGGGCGCATCCCGAAATCCTCTCGGCCCATGCGATTCCGCAAGACATTCTCAAACGCCTTTGTACGCGCCGGGAAAGCATCGCAGGGATCACCTTCAAACGTCCATCCGTCATGGGGATTTTGAACGTAACCCCTGACAGTTTCTCCGATGGCGGGCGATTCGAGGGAACAAAGGACGTGGTGCAAACCGCGCAAGCGATGGTCACTGCTGGCGCGGATATGCTCGATATCGGCGGCGAAAGCACCCGCCCTGGTGCGCAAACTGTGCCTGCCAGTGAAGAAACCGAGCGAACCGCCCCCGCAATTGCAGCGATTCGCGAAACGGGCCTGACCACGCCAATCTCGATCGACACCCGCAAAGCAAGCGTCGCGCAAATGGCTCTGCAAAATGGCGCGCAACTCATAAACGATGTCTCAGGCTTCACCTATGATCCAGAATTGATGCGCCTAGCCCGTGACACTGGTGCCCCGATTTGCGTCATGCATGCGCAGGGCGACCCGGCCACAATGCAGAAAAGCCCGCATTACGACGATGTTCTGCTGGATGTGTATGATTTCCTTGAGAAACAAATCGCCTCTCTTGAAACCCAAGGCATCAATCGCAGCAAGATCATCGCAGATCCAGGCATCGGCTTTGGCAAAACTCTCGCGCATAATCTAACCCTGCTCAGCCGTATCAGCCTGTTTCACGCGCTGGGCGTGCCGATTTTGCTGGGGGCCTCGCGCAAGCGCTTCATCGGCACACTCGGCAACGCGCCAGAGCCCAAAGCCCGCATGCCCGGATCTGTGGCAGTTGCCCTTGCAGCCGCCGCCCAAGGCGTGCAACTAATGCGAGTACATGATGCCGCTGCGACCACGCAAGCGCTTGCGCTCTGGAAGACCTCTATCTTAGGAGATGTAGATAATGAGTAGTTTCTTTGGAACCGATGGCGTGCGCGGGCGCGCCAATTTAGCGCCCATGACCGCCGAAACTGCGCTGCGAATCGGGGCTGCGGTGGGTCGGCATTTTGACCGCGAACGCGGCACGAAACGCGTTGTCATCGGTAAAGATACCCGCCTGTCAGGCTATATGTTTGAAAATGCCCTAACTGCCGGG
Source organism: Aliishimia sp. (assembly GCA_963678085.1). GTDB lineage: Bacteria > Pseudomonadota > Alphaproteobacteria > Rhodobacterales > Rhodobacteraceae > Aliishimia. Next base: position 505,088 of record OY782680.1, on the reverse strand, counting down.
CTCACCTCCACCGGAATGAATGTGCTTTTGCTGGGTCCAGTGCCAACCCCTGCGGTCGGCCTGCTCACCCGCTCCATGCGCGCAGATCTGGGCGTGATGATCTCCGCCTCCCATAACCCGGCGGAGGATAACGGGATCAAATTCTTCGGCCCGGATGGCTATAAGCTTTCTGATGCGGTTGAAAGCGAGCTTGAAGGCCTGATCATCGGCGGCGTCGATCCCGTGCAAGCAGGCCGTATTGGCCGCGCAAAGCGCATCGAAGATGGCGGGCATCGCTATGTGGAACGGGTCAAAAGCACCTTTCCCCGCGGCCAGAACCTCACCGGCCTTAAAATCGTGATGGATTGCGCCAATGGGGCCGCCTATAGAACCGCGCCAACCGCCCTTTGGGAGCTGGGGGCAGAGGTCATAGAAATCGGCACCGCGCCAAACGGGTTTAACATCAACCAAAATTGCGGCTCCACCGCCACAGATACAGCCGCAGAGGCGGTGCGCGCGCACGGGGCCGATGTGGGGATTTGTCTGGATGGCGATGCGGATCGGGTAATTCTGCTGGATGAGACCGGCAAAGTGGGCAATGGCGATCAGTTCATGGGGCTCATGGCTGCGCGCTGGAAGGCTGACAATCGCCTCGCGGGCAATGCGCTGGTCGCCACAGTGATGTCAAACCTTGGGCTTGAGCGGTATTTGCAAGGGCACGGGGTTGCGCTGGAACGCACAGCCGTTGGCGATCGCTATGTGGTCGAGCGTATGCGCCAGGGCGGCTTTAACCTGGGCGGCGAGCAATCGGGCCATATCGTGATGACCGATCACGCCACCACAGGTGATGGGCTCATGGCGGGCTTGCAGTTTCTGGCCGAAATGGTGCGCTCGGGCAAGCGGGCCTCAGAGCTGTTGCATGTGTTTGATCCGGTTCCGCAATTGCTCAAGAATGTGCGTTATGAGGCGGGGCAAACACCGCTGCAAGAGCCAAGCGTGATCGCAGCGATTGCTCAGGTCGAGGCCGATTTAAAGGACAAGGGCCGTCTGCTCATCCGCAAATCCGGCACCGAACCCCTGATCCGTGTGATGGCAGAAGCGGAGGATGAGACGCTGCTGAACGCCTCGGTGGATCATGTGGTGCAGGCCGTCACAGAGGTGGTTGCGATCTAATCACGAAAGTCTGTGCAAAACGCAACTTGCACAGATCTCGCCTAAGCTGGACGCGCCCGAGCCTGGGTGGGCGCTCCGCGTTCTGGACGGATTGCGATACCACAAGCCATTGTTATCTTTTCATTTCTTGAAACACCGCAATGCGCCCTCCCAGGGGGAGGCTCGGGCGCGTCCAGCGCATGCGCACTGGACAAGACATTTGCGGATTTCGTTTGGCAAACACAACCGTACGCTCCCCTCACACGAATTTAACTTTTTGCCTCTAAAACCCTCCCCACGAAGCTTCTAAGACGCGCGCTGTCAATGTGGCTGGAGCATGGGCATGTGGAGCCCGGTTAAGCCTCCTTCGTCGCGATGGCGCGGATAGGAAAATGATGAGCAAACGTAGTTTCTCCGCTATTGACACGCGGTGATCATCGAAGTCTGACGGGCCCGTTCCCTGTCCGAACTCACTTTTCCCCTATATTGATGTGCAACTCCGGTGGGATTGGCCCAGGCGGGGCATTTTGTGCTGCCCGCTCTATAGCTTTAAGCTCAAAACCCTGCGCCCTTAACGCGGAGAGCGTTTTGCGAGGATGCGAAAAAGGTTTGAGCTACCCATATTGATCTGGCACGGGTTTACACCAGCAAGAGAATATTCCATCAAGTGATGCGAATTGGAGGGCACAAATTATGGTTCAGGTAAGTCACGAAACTCCCGAGCAAACAGAGACCCGTCTCAAGAAAGTCATTTCTGAAACAGATTTTAAAGTCTACCCAGGAGCTTACGCTTTTGAAGAATTCCCCTTACGTGAGTTCAATGAGCGCGCAAACTCTGACGCATTGTGCCTGGTTCGGGACGATGAGGTTTGGAGCCAGTTGCTACCAAGCCGCGATGAAGAGAAAGAATTGTTTGCTGTCTTTTCGTTTCACTTTGACGGGTGCAAGGATAATAGCGGGTTTATAGGCTGGCTTGCCAATCACATGAAAGCAAAGCTGGGAACTGGGCTGTTTGTAACTTGCGGCCAAAATTCGGGCCGAGATGGGATTTTCGACTATTGGGGCTGCCCTTTGGATCTTGGAGAGCAAGCCATTAAAGAGGTAAATGCCCTAAGGGATGAGGGGCGAAATTCTTAAAGCCCACCCTTCTACCGGTATCTCTGCTCCGGGTAGGTAGCGACGCAGAGATATCGGCAGGGTTCATGCTGCATTTCTAACCGTTATTGATTCGCACCCTTAACGCGGGGAGCGTTTTGCCAGGATGCGTTGCAGGGTTCTGCGGTGCATTGAAAGACGGCGGGCGGTTTCTGAGACGTTGCGATCACAGAGCTCATAGACCCGCTGGATATGTTCCCAGCGCACGCGGTCGGCGCTCATTGGATTTTCGGGCGGCGGGGGCATATCATCACCCGTGGCTAGAAGCGCATTGGTGATATCGGTCGCATCGGCGGGTTTGGAGAGATAATCCGTTGCACCGATCTTGACGGCTGCCACAGCGGTTGCAATCGCGCCATATCCTGTCAGCACGACAATCCGCGCATCGGGGCGCTTTTCGCGCAACAGCTCAACCACATCAAGCCCATTGCCATCCTCAAGCCGCAAATCCACCACCGCAAAGGCGGGAGGCTCGTTGTTCACAAGAGCCCGCCCCTCGGCCATACTGCCTGCTGTTTGAATATCAAAGCCGCGTTTTTCCATGGCTTTGGCAAGGCGCCTCAAAAACGGTTCATCATCATCAACCAGTAGTAGAGATTTATCCTCGCCGATTTCGGTCACGGCCGCATCCGCCATGGGCTCCTCCGACATAGTGTTTCTTATTCATTGAGAGGCACTATTGCGGTTTCCCGCCCAAAGGTCAAATGCCCTTAGGAATTCTCAATAAAACAAGCGGTCCGCTCTGCCATATCCTCGGCCGTCTGTGTGTTTTTGAAGAACTCCACAAAGCCATGTTCGGGCAGCACCAGATAGGTAAAGGTTGAATGATCCACCAAGTAATCTTCTGACCCATCATAATGCGGCTTATAATAGGTTCGATAGGCTTTGCTCGCGGCGGCGACCTGCTCCTCGGTCCCGGTTAAAGCTATCATCTTTTCATGCATATAGGCCACATATTCATCCATGATCTCAACCGTGTCGCGCTGCGGGTCGATGGAGATGAACACGGGCTGTGCAGAGATGCCTCGCTCGGCGAGCAAATCAATCGCCTCGACGTTGCGCGCCATATCAAAGGGGCAGACATCCGGGCAAAAGGTGTAGCCAAAATACACCAAGGAGGGCTCGGTGAGCACGTCTTTATCTGTGACCGTCTCGCCCTTGTGATTGACCAAGGTGAAGGGTCCGCCAATCTCTCCGGCTGAGGCTGAGGCAGCACATTCCGAAAACCCCGCGGGGCGGCTGAAATACCAAGAGGCCGACAGTCCAGCGGCAACGGCAAAAATGGCGGCAAAGGCGTAAAGACGTGGCATATCGCGTTCCCAACAGAAATTGATTACATAAGCTGTAACCTATCAAGAATTTGCGCCAATTCAAGCAAGAGCATATCACGATGACGACAGGGCCCGAGCCGAGCAGCACCGCAGATTTTCTGTTCCCCCAGAACCGAAGTTTGGTGCGTCTGCGCACGCTGATCTTGCTGCGTTGGATTGCCATTGTCGGGCAGATCGCAGCGCTGACTGTGGCGCAGCGCTATTATAACCTACAGCTTGAAATTGGCCTTTGTTATCTGACGGTTGGCGTCTCTGTGATTGGCAATCTCTTTGCCATTTTCATCTTTCCAGAGAACAAGCGGCTGAGCGAAGCGCAGAATTTTTTGATGGTGCTTTTTGACATGGTTCAATTGGGCGTTCTGCTCTATCTGACGGGCGGTTTGCATAACCCCTTTGCCCTGCTCTTGCTGGGGCCTGTGACGATTAGCGCATCCGCTTTGAAGCTGCGCTCTTTCATTATTATGGCCGTGACTGCCATTGCGATCGCATCGTTGCTTTCGCAATTTTATTATCCGCTGCGCACCTATCATGGGTTCATTTTGCGCCTGCCCTATCCGTTTATGTTCGGCTCTTGGCTCTCTTTGGTGATCGCGATTGTCTTTATCGGGGCCTATTCGCGCCGGGTTTCCAATGAGATGACCACCATGACCGAGGCGCTGGCCGCGACGCAATTGGCACTGGCGCGCGAGCAGAAGCTGACGGATTTGGGCGGGGTGGTGGCGGCGGCCGCACATGAGCTGGGCACGCCGCTGGCGACAATCAAGCTGACCAGCTCGGAGCTTGTGGAAGAGCTAGACGACGCCCCCGAGCTGGCCGCCGATGCGCAGCTGATCCGCGAGCAAGCAGATAGGTGCCGCGATATTTTGCGCGATATGGGGCGGGCTGGAAAGGATGATACACATCTGCGCACGGCCCCTCTAAGCACCGTTGTGCAAGAAGCGGCAGAACCCCATGAAGGGCGCGGGATAGCGATCAATTATGATTTTCTCAGCAATGATCTCAGCGATCCCTCCCAGCCCATCATCCAGCGCAAACCCGAAATCATCCACGGCTTGCGCAACCTGGTTCAAAACGGGGTCGATTTTGCCCAAAGCGCGGTTTGGGTTGATGCCGAATGGAGCGAGAACACCATAACGATTCGAATCGGCGATGACGGTCCGGGCTATCCTTCGAATATAATTGGCCGCATTGGTGATCCCTTTATGAAGCGCAGCAAAAAATCCCAAAAGGCACGGCCCGGCTATGAAGGCATGGGGCTTGGCCTGTTTATCGCCAAAACGCTGCTCGAGCGATCCGGTGCCTCCCTGACCTTCATGAATCGTTCCGACGACGGCCACAAGCAGACGAAAAGCACCGGTGCAATTGTCACCGTCACCTGGGACAGATCGCTGGTAACGGCAAATTCCCGCGCACGCCCCCTTGAAGAGAATCAGCGCTTTCGCGCAGGCTAGATTAAGTCTTTGTTAACCCGTTAGGGGTTATTTAACCTTCGGGATAGTTGGGACGATATTCAGATGACAGCGTTCGAAATTGCGCTTAGCCTTATCATAGGCCTTTTTACCAGCGGGCTGGTTATGTATTGGACGACACGCAATTTCGTCCAAGCCAAGTCGTTTAGCTCTGATGATCCAAGCACCAGCTTTTTGTTCGAGGGAACAGAGCTGGTGGATTCAACAGAAAACGCCGCGCAATATGTGCAAAGCGCGCGCCCCTCTTGGCGCGATGTGGTGCTCTCGCTCCAACCCAGATTCGGCCTGCCTGAAGATATCCTGAACCCAAGCAAAAGACGGGTGAACCAAACATTCCAATCACAAAAAGACAATGATAGCAGCCTGTGCGAAATCAATCTGATCGGCCGGTATCGCCGCATCGACATTCGATCTGATAAGGCGGGCGCAAATACGCCAAAGCTCACGATTGATCTGGAGTCCTATGCGAGTTTCAAAGGGGCGATCGACACAACGCCGGTCCCGATTTGGCAACAAGATGAAGAGGGCAAAATCCTTTGGTACAACGCGGCCTATAAAACGCTTTCACAGGTGCTGAGTAGTAAAGCGGAAAAACCCCTGTCAGAGCCTATGTTCAAGTTTGGCGACGACGCGCTGAGCGGTGGAGAGTCGCGCCGTTTGCGTGTGTACTCGCCCAGTGAAAAACGCGACATTTGGTTCGACATCCACAAAAACACCAGTGAAGAGGGCGCATTCTTTACCGCGCTGGATGCAGATGCCGTGGTGCGTGCAGAGATTGCACAGCGCAATTTTGTGCAAACCCTCGCCAAGACCTTTGCCCAGCTTCCCATTGGGCTGGCGATCTTTGATGGCAATCGTCAACTTGCGCTGTTCAACCCCGCTCTCATTGATCTGACGGGGCTCTCGGCAGAGTTTCTCAGCTCCCGCCCCAATCTTTTGGCCTTCTTTGATGAGCTGCGCGACCGTCGCCTGATGCCCGAGCCGAAAAACTATAACACATGGCGCCAGCAGATTTCCGATCTGGTCGCCGCCGCCAGTGATGGGCGCTATTCCGAGACCTGGACCCTGCCCAATGCGCGCACCTATCGCGTGAATGGCCGCCCACACCCGGACGGGGCAATCGCGTTCTTGATCGAAGATATCAGCTCTGAGGTCTCGCTCACCCGCAGTTTCCGCGCCGAATTGGAGCTGGGGCAGGCCGTGTTTGACAGCCTTGATAATGGGATTGCGGTGTTCTCTTCCACTGGCTTGCTCACCTTGACCAATTCAAAATACCGCGAACTTTGGGATGAAGACCCCGAAAGCAGCTTTGCCGAAACCACGATTCTCGATTGCCAACGCGACTGGCAAAGCAAAGCACAGCAAGACCCGGTGTTCCAACGGCTCAGCGATTTCGTTCTGGATTTCGGAGACCGCGCGCCCTGGTCGGCAGAAATCAAACAGCTCAACGGCAAGACCATCACCATCGAAGCGGTGCCCATGGCCTCTAGCAACACAATGCTCCGCTTCTTTGAAGGCAGCAAAATACGCCCAAAACCAGAGATCGTCGCCTTGCCCGTGAACGCCTAACCTGGCCAGCAGCCTTGTGATACTATCCGATTTCACGCTCGACATCTCCTTAAAACCGACGGAAAACCCTAAGAACGGTTGCGGGAGGGAATGATGACGGATCGGTATCAGTTGGCTCAGGCCTTTGCGATATCTGCGGGGGCTAAGCGGTCTCTTAAACTTATTGCCGGGGATGCCTCGCACCGGAAATACTATCGTTGCGCCTTTGGGGCTGGCACCGCTCTTGTGATGGATGCCCCGCCTGATAAGGGCGAAGATATTACCCCCGTGATCGACATCACCCAAAGACTGCGCGCCGCGCATCTGAGCGCACCTGAAATCTATGCCCAGGATGAGACGTGCGGCTTTTTGTTGATCGAAGATTTTGGCGATGATCTCATTGCCCGGCTGCTAGACCAAGACCCGAGCCAGGAAAACAGCCTCTATCAGCTTGCCATAGAGGTGCTCACCGTCATGCCAAGCGTGGATGCAACCGGCCTTACCCCCTTTGATGCAAACACCATGGCCCAGCTCTCAACGCTGTGCGTGACGTGGTATCTGGGTCGGAATAATGCGCGCCTCAAGCATGATTTTGAAACGAACATAAACGCGGGGCTCAGCAAAATGGATTGGTCCCAACAGGTGCTGGTGCAGCGCGATTATCATGCCGAAAATCTCATCTACCTGCCCCATCGCACGGGCCCTGCGCGCCTAGGTCTACTTGATTTTCAAGATGCCATGCTGGGGCATCCGGCCTATGATTTGGTCTCGATCTTGCAAGATGCCCGCCGCGATGTTCCGCTGGGCCTGCAAGAAACCATGCTGAGCAGCTATATTTCCGCAATGGGCCAAAACGGGGCGCAATTTACACAAGACTATCACCTGCTTGGGTTGCAGCGAAACCTGCGCATCTTGGGCGTGTTCGCCCGGCTTTGCATTCGCGACGGCAAACCCAATTACCTCGACCTCCTCCCCCGCGTCTGGGGCCATATTCGTCACAACTTGGACCGGCTAGAAGACCTCTCGCTGCGTCAACTCATCTTGGAAACCTTGCCGGGGCCAAGCCCCGAGATACGCCAAAGCTTGCGCGAGGCCTGCCCATGACACCACATGCCGCGATGATCTTTGCCGCCGGGTTTGGCACGCGCATGCGCCCGCTCACCAATGATCGCCCCAAGCCGATGGTGCCGCTCGCGGGGAGGCCAATGATTGACCACACGCTTGATCTGTGCCGCGATGCGGGCCTGCGCCACCTTGTGGTGAACACGCATTACAAGGCCGAGTGCCTGCAGTCCCATCTGGCGGGAACGGGTATTGAGGTTTCACATGAAACGCAGATCCTGGACACCGGCGGAGGGTTAAAATTCGCTCATAAAAAGCTTGGCGGCGGGCCGGTTTGCACCATCAACCCAGATGCTGCGTGGTCGGGCCCGAACCCGCTGAAATTGCTGCTTGAACATTGGCGGCCGGAAAAAATGCAGGCGCTCCTCCTATGTTTAGAGCCACATTCCACCCTTGGTCGCACAGGGCCGGGGGATTTTTCTTGCACGGCTCAAGGGCAGCTGAAACGTGGTGGAGATCTGGTTTACAGCGGTGCACAAATCATTAATTCAGACTGGGTGCTTGGGCATCAGCCGGACGTGTTTTCGCTCAATGAAATCTGGGATCAGTTGATCGCGACCTCTCAGTGTTATGGGTTGGTTTATCCGGGCAAATGGTGCGATATCGGCCACCCCCCAGGTCTTGCGCAGGCAGAGGCGCTGATAGCGGCCCCCGATGCTGTTTGACCCCGAGCCCCACTCCACCGACCCCCGCCCCCGCGTCTTTGTGCAGGATCTGGGAACGGATTTTGCCGCATCCGTAGTGGCAGGCCTACGCGCCCGCATCGCTGAGAGACCGCCCCATGAGATGGCGCGCATCACCTTGTTGGTTAATACCACGCGCATGGCGCGCCGTATCCGGCAGATTTTCACCCAAGGCCCCGCCGGGTTTGTGCCACGCATTCTGCTGCTCTCTCAGGTCGAGGCGCTTTTGCCCGCCCACGATATGCCCCCCGCGCGCCATCCGTTGCAACGACGTTTGCGGCTTGCTGAATTGATCGCGCCGCTGCTCAAAGACAGGCCTGAGCTGGCCGCGCAGAACTCGGTTTTTGCCCTGTCTGATAGTCTGGCCAGCTTGATGGATGAGATGCAGGGCGAAAATGTCAGCGTCGAGGATATCGCGCAGCTTGATGTGTCTGATCAATCGGGTCACTGGCAAAACGCCAAAGCGCTGATTGTGATCGCCCATCAATTTGTGCAGACTCTCACCGAGGGGCTTGATGCCGAGGCGCGAAGCCGCCTTGTGGTTAACGCATTAACCAAGCACTGGAGCGCCGCGCCGCCGCAGGATCCAATTATCTTGGTAGGTTCAACAGGTTCACGCGGGACGACATCCCTGTTGATGCAAGCCATCGCGAAACTGCCCCAAGGCGCTCTGGTTTTGCCCGGCTTTGATCCCTATATGCCCAGCCCCGCATGGGCCGATCTGCAACAAGGTGCGGATCGCGAGGATCATCCACAATACCGCTTTGCAAAGCTGTTTTCGGAACTGGAACTGACCCCAGGAAACGCACCGCAATGGCACGCCGCCAAACCCGTGGCTCAGGCACGGATGCAGACCCTGTCCCTCGCCCTGCGTCCCGCCCCCATCACCCATATTTGGCGCCGCGAAGGGTCTAAACTGCCTGAATTAGACACTGCTTTTGAGGATGTGACCTATATCGAGGCCCCCTCAACGCGGGCAGAGGCCATGGCAATTGCACTACGATTGCGCCGCGCCGCTGAAGACGAACAGAGTGCAGCGCTCATCACCCCCGATAGGCTCTTGGGCCGCCAAGTTACCGCTGCGCTGAAACGCTGGGGAATTACCCCGGATGACAGTGCGGGCCTGCCGCTACATCTCTCTGCGCCGGGCCGGTTTTTGCGCCATACGGCTGAGCTATTTGCGCAGCCAATTGACGCCGAAAAGCTGCTGGTTCTGCTCAAACACCCTTTGACCCAAAGCGGCGCGGATCACCCAAAACACGGGCTCTACACCCAAGAGCTAGAGCTGCGCCTGCGGGGCCGCAGCCAACATGCAGATCTGCAAAAAGCGCTGGATCATGCGATGTTAGACCCTAAACGCAGTGATAATGATGAGTATCAAAGTTGGATCAATTGGCTGGTTAGCACATTTACCCTAGAGCCTAAACCTGGGCTGCATCCCATCTCTGACTGGCTCACATGGCATAAAGCTTTGAGCGAGAAAATTTCGGGCAGTGCATCTGATCCTGGCGAGCTTTGGCTCAAGAAAGCGGGCCGGGTTGCAGCGGAAATTTTTCAAACGCTGGAAGAGAACGCGCCTTATGGCGGCAATATCTCGGCCAGTGATTATAGCGCGTTGTTACTGTCGGCTTTGAAAACTGGCGAGGTGCGCGACCGCGATGAACCCCATCCGGGCATCATGATTTGGGGCACGTTAGAGGCGCGGGTTCAAGGGGCTGATCTGGTCATTCTGGCCGGTCTGAATGAGGGCACTTGGCCCGAAGCCGTCACCGCAGATCCTTGGCTAAACCGCAAAATGCGGCGCACGGCGGGTTTACTGTTGCCGGATCGACGCATCGGGCTGGCCGCGCATGATTTCCAACAAGCGATGGCCTCAAAAGAGGTGTGGATCACGCGCGCCATCCGCTCTGATGAAAGTGAGACGGTGCCCTCGCGTTGGCTGAACCGCTTGACGAATTTGCTGGGCGGGCTTCCGGCCAAATGCGGGCCCGCGGCTTTGGCCCAGATGCGCCAGCGTGGGCAATACTGGCTCGCTCAGGTGCAGGCGCTGGAACGGGTTTCTGAGGTGCCTTTGGCCAAACGCGCCGCGCCTTGTCCCCCGGTGCCTGCCCGCCCGCGCGAATTCTCTGTGACCGAGATTAAGACCCTGATCCGTGATCCTTACGCGATTTATGCCAAACATTGCCTAAAGCTGCGCCGTCTCAATCCGCTGGTGGTGGAGCCGGATGCGCTGCTGCGCGGGGTGGTGATCCATGAGATTTTGCACCGCTTTGTGAAACAGGTTGCAAATGATCCCGGCCAGCTCACCTGCGCGCATTTTCTGGTGGCCGTCCAAGAGGTTTTGCAGTCAGAGGTGCCCTGGCCCGCAACGCGGCTGCTTTGGCAAGCGCGGCTGGAACGGGTGGCGGATTGGTTTATTGAAACGGAATTAGCGCGGCAAGCTGAGGGGCGGCTCGCTTTGGCCGAAGAAACCGCGCAGGGGCGGCTAGATATTCCAGAACTTGGCATCGGGATACGCGGGCAGGCCGACCGGATTGATGTCACGCCAAGCGGCGCTGCGATGATTTACGATTACAAAAGCGGCCCGCCCCCCAGCAAGGATGAGCAGACCTATTTCGACAAACAACTGCTCATTGAGGCGGTGATGCTGGAACATGGCGGTTTCAAAGAACTCGGGCCGGTTGAGGTGGTGCGCGCGACCTATATCGGGCTTGGGAACCCACCCAAAGAGCTGCACGCACCCCTAGAGGACGAGCCCGTGCAAAAGGTCTATGCGGGTCTAAAGCAGCTATTAGAGACGTATTTGCAAGCCGAGCAACCCTATCTGTCGCGCCGTATGGTTAAGACGGAAAGCCATGCGGGTGATTTTGATCATTTGGCACGGTTCGGCGAATGGGATGGCAGCGCGGCGGCAGAGCCGGAGGTTCTGGAATGAACGAAGCCAGCCGCGCACAGATCTTAGCCGCCGCGCCCGAGGCCTCGACTTGGCTGGCCGCAAATGCGGGGTCGGGCAAAACGCGGGTGCTGACCGATAGGGTGGCGCGGCTGCTTTTGCGCGGGGTCGATCCGCAGCATATTCTCTGCCTGACCTATACCAAGGCCGCCGCCTCTGAGATGCAGAACCGACTGTTTCAGCGGCTTGGCGATTGGGCGATGCTGGATGCGCGCGATCTGCGTGCCCAATTGCAAGATTTGGGGGAAAGCCCTGATCAAAACGATCCCGATTTCACCATGGCCCGCACCCTATTTGCACGCGCGATTGAAACGCCGGGCGGGCTTAAAATCCAGACGATCCATTCATTTTGTGCCTCACTCTTGCGCCGCTTTCCTTTGGAGGCCGGGGTCAATCCACAGTTCCAAGAGATTGACGAGCGCGCCTCAGCCGATCTGCGTGCGCAAGTGCTTGAGGAGATGGCCGAGCAAGAACCCGCGCTGTTTTCGCAGTTTTCGCGGCACTTCACCGGCTCTGATTTGGTGACATTGACCGCCGAGATGAGCCGCCATCAAGAGCTGTTCTTTCCTCCGCTCACCTGGCCGGATATCGCTGCGCGTTTTGAGGTGCCCGAGCTGCTCGATACCCGCGCGCTAGAGGATATGCTGTTTACCGGCGGTGAGGCGGCGCTGCTTACCCGCCTGACCACGGCACTGCTGGGCGCGAGCACGAAGCTGGATCCGAAATTCGGGCAGCAGCTCTCGCAAATCACTGAGCTAAGTGCGGATAGCTTTGACGCCCTGGCCTCGGTATTCCTAACCACCACGGGCACCATGCGCAAAAACTTTCCCTCCAAAGGGGTGAGGGCGCAGATTGAACCCGATTTAGAGCCACTTTCTGACTTTATCGCGCGCGTGCACCGCATCGCCCAGATCAAACATGCCTATGCAGCTGCGCAAAAAACCCATGCGCTGCATCTTTTCGCCGTGCCCTTTTTGCAACGCTATGAGCGGGCCAAATTGCGGCTCGGCTGGCTTGATTTTGATGATTTGATCCTGCGCACGCGGGCGCTTTTGACAGAGCCTAAAGTGGCGGATTGGGTCTTATTTCGTCTGGATGGCGGGATCAGCCATATCCTGGTGGATGAGGCCCAAGATACCAGCCCCGCGCAATGGGATGTGATCCGCAAGCTCACGCAAGATTTCACCAGCGGACAAGGCATTGAGAGCGAAACAGAGCGCACGATTTTTGTGGTCGGGGATAAGAAACAGTCGATTTACTCTTTCCAAGGCGCTGACCCGGATGCGTTTGACCAGATGCAGGCAGAGTTCGACACACGGCTTGCGGCGATTGAAAGGCCACTGGCCAATCGTTCACTACAATATTCTTTCCGCTCGGCTGGGGCGATTTTGCAGCTGGTGGATCACACATTTGAAGGCCAGCGCGCCGCCGGGTTCACGCCCGAGGGCCTGCACCGCGCCTTTCATGACACCAAGCCGGGGCGCGTTGATCTCTGGCCCTGCATCGCCAAGGCAGAGGACAAAGATGACCGGCATTGGAGCGATCCGGTGGACCGGGTGCCCGAAACCCATCACCATGTGCGCCTTGCCCGCCAAATCGCAGATCAAATTGCGCAGATGCTTGATCCGCAAAGCCCTGCCGTGATCCCTGAAAATGGCGCGGATGGTTTTCATCTGCGAGCGGTGCAAGCGGGCGATATTATGATCCTGGTGCAAAGCCGCGGCGGGCTGTTTCGCGAAATTATTCAGGCCTGCAAACGCCGCGATCTGCCCATTGCCGGGGCGGACCGGCTCAAGGTCGGGGCAGAGCTGGCAGTGCGCGATTTGCTGGCGCTTTTGTCTTTCCTGGCCACGCCCGAAGATGATCTGTCCCTTGCCACGGTTCTGCGCTCGCCCCTGCTGGGTTGGAGCGAGCAGGCGCTATTCACCCTTTCCCATGGGCGCAAAGGGTATCTCTGGGAGGTGCTGCGCGAAAACGGCCCCCCCGAGCAGGTCGGCATGCTGAAAGCGCTGCGCAATAATATCGACTTTCTGCGCCCCTATGATTTGCTTGAAGAGATCCTAACCCGCTATGAGGGGCGCGCAAAACTCCTGGCGCGGCTGGGGAAAGAGGCCGAGGACGGGATCAACGCGATTCTCACCCAAGCGCTGCGCTATGAAGAACACGCCATCCCCAGCCTGACTGGGTTTCTGTCTTGGGCGCGCGCCGATGAGCTGGAAATCAAACGCCAGATCGATAGCTCCGGCAACCTCATTCGCGTCATGACGGTGCACGGGGCCAAGGGGCTTGAAGCGCCGATTGTGATCCTGCCTGATTGCGCGAAAAAGAAAACTGACGTGAAAGAAACCGTGCTGGCCCATGACGGGCTGGCGCTGTGGAAAACCGCCTCGGGCGATCCAACGCCGCTGATGGTCGATGCGATTGCAGCCGTGAAAGAGGCCGATGCGCGCGAAAACCTGCGCCTGCTCTATGTGGCTCTAACGCGGGCAGAATCCTGGTTAATCGTGGCGGGGAGCGGTGAGCTGGATCTCAAGAGCCAAAGCGATTGGTATCAAACCATCGAGACGGGCATGCAAAAAGCAGGGGCGCGCCCGCATGAATTTCCCTTTGGGCCGGGGCTGCGCTTTGAAACCGGCGCGTGGGATTTAGATCAAGCAGATCACCACCCAAACGCACCAGATACGCAAGAACCCCTGCACCCGATATTCACACAAGCTCTCACGAAAGAGCCCAAGCGGCATGTGATTCTCTCCCCCTCAGATCTGGGCGGAGCCAAGGCGCTGCCCTCTACGCAGGGCTTGCCAAAAGACATCGCGAAAGCCTATGGCATCTATCTGCATGAACTTATTGAGAAACCAGGGGCAAGCCCGTTAACAGAGCTGCCCCAAGAGCTGTGCCGCGAGGCCAAAGCCGAAGCCGCGCGCGTTCTCGCGGACCCTCACCTTGCTTGGATCTTCGCACCGCATGGCTTGGCAGAGGTCACAGTACATGGACGCTATGAGAATCAACCAATCCTAGGAACAATCGACCGGCTGATCATCACCGAAACCCGCGTGATCGCCATTGATTTTAAGACCAATCGCGAAATCCCCAAAAGCACCCAGCACTGCCCCGAAGGCTTGCTGCGCCAGATGGGGGCCTATCACCACATGCTGCGGCAGATTTACCCCGACCACAAAATTGAAACCGGGCTCTTGTGGACCCGCGCCACCAGTTTTATGTCATTGCCAGAAGATCTCTTGACCGCCGCCCTTGCGCGCTCACCACAACTTGACGGGGTACGCCCCGCTCCCTAACTATGAATTCAAGCCAGATTTGCAGGAGGCACCCATGGCAACCGTTCCCGTGACCGATGACACTTTCGAAGCAGAGGTCATCAATTCCGATATCCCCGTAGTTGTTGATTTCTGGGCCGAATGGTGCGGCCCATGTAAGCAAATCGGCCCCGCACTTGACGAGCTTGCCGACGAGCTGGAAGGCAAAGTGAAAATCGCCAAAGTTGATGTCGATACAAACCCAAACACGCCCGCTCAACTCGGTGTGCGCGGCATTCCCGCACTGTTCATCTTTAAGAATGGCGAAATGGTCTCAAACATGGCCGGCTCACGTCCGAAATCCGCGCTGCAAAGCTGGATCCAAGAGTCTGTGTAAGGCAATCTACCCCGCAAGAACGAGAAAAGCCCGGCATCCACGCCGGGCTTTTCTTGTTTTTCGCTATACTCCACTCACCTGAAAACCCGAATTTTTCGTCGCGGCTTTTCCCTTTTGTTGGCTTGACGCATTAATTGGATCGGCGTAGCTTCAAAACATTAACATGTTAAGGAAGTCTAATGCCGCATTTCCAAATCGACTATTCAGCCAACCTGGAGCAGGTCGTTGATATGGCGGCGTTGTGCGAGGCGATCCGCGCGGCTGCGGCTGAGGTCGATGCCTTTCCGCTGGCTGGTATCCGGGTGCGCGCCACGCGGGTGGATCATGTGGCGATTGCGGATGGGGATGCAAAGCATGGTTTCCTTGACCTGTCCGTGCGCCTGCGCGAGGGGCGGCCGCAAGATGTGAAAGAGGCAGCAATTGCCCATGTCTTCGCAGCGCTCAAGGCGTTTATGGCCCCGGCCATGCAGACCCATTCTATCGCGCTTTCAGCAGAGATGCGGGACATAGATGCGCGTCTTGCGCCAAAATTCGGCACTATCAGAAATCATTTGGGAGGCAGCACATGACGGCTCTAAACGACAATCTCGCCAAGCTCGATAGCTATCTTGAACGGTTCAAGGCGACGGGCATTCTCAACCGGGTGAATGGGGTTGATGCTCCTGGAGCCGGCGGAACCTTTGCGTCGATCTCACCCGTGGATGAAAGCGAGATTTGCCAAGTGGCCCATGGCACGGCGGCGGATATTGATGCGGCAGCGCAGGCAGCTCATGAGGCCTTTCCTGCTTGGCGCGATATGCCTGCGAGCGAGCGGCGCGCGATCCTGATCCGCATTGCTGAGGCCATCGAGGCGCGGGCCGAAGAGATTGCCCTTTGCGAGTGTTGGGACACTGGCCAAGCTTATAAATTCATGTCCAAGGCCGCTCTGCGCGGAGCCGAGAATTTCCGCTATTTTGCCGATCAAGTGATCCAAGCGCGCGATGGCCAGCACCTCAAATCGCCTACCTTGATGAATGTCACATCGCGCGTGCCCATCGGCCCTGTGGGTGTGATCACACCTTGGAACACGCCGTTCATGCTGTCCACCTGGAAGATCGCCCCGGCCCTCGCGGCAGGCTGCACTGTGGTGCATAAACCGGCGGAAAGCTCGCCCCTGACCGCGCGGCTTTTGATTGAGATTGCCGAAGAGGCGGGATTGCCGCCCGGCGTGCTGAACCTGGTGAACGGATTTGGTGAAGAGGCGGGCAAGGCGTTGTGCGAGCATCCCAAAATCCGCGCGATCGCCTTTGTTGGCGAAAGCCGCACCGGGAGCCTGATCACCAAGCAGGGGGCTGATACGCTGAAACGCAACCATCTTGAGCTTGGGGGTAAAAACCCGGTGATCGTGTTTGATGATGCAGATCTTGAGCGCGCGCTGGATGCGGTGATTTTCATGATCTATTCGATCAATGGGGAGCGCTGCACATCCTCCTCCCGACTGCTTATCCAAGAGACAATCCGCGAAGAGTTCGAGGCCAAGCTGATTGAGCGCGTCAATAATATCCGCGTCGGTCATCCGCTTGATCCGAAAACGGAAATCGGCCCACTCGTCAGCCAAGAGCATTTCAACAAGGTCACGAGCTATTTCGATATTGCCAAAGACGACGGTGCGACGGTCGCAGCCGGCGGCGCGCGCGCGGGCGATGCGGGTTATTTCGTGCGCCCGACCTTGTTCACGGGGGCCACTAACCAGATGCGCATCGCGCGCGAAGAGATCTTTGGCCCCGTGCTGACATCTATCTCTTTCTCGACTGAGGAAGAGGCGCTGCAGATCGCCAATGACACACCCTATGGGCTGACGGGCTATGTCTGGACCAATGATCTGACCCGCGCCTTGCGGTTCACCGATAAACTCGAAGCCGGGATGATCTGGGTGAATTCCGAGAATGTGCGTCATTTGCCCACCCCGTTCGGAGGCGTGAAATCCAGCGGCATAGGACGCGATGGCGGCGATTGGTCCTTTGAGTTCTACATGGAGCAAAAGCATATCGGTTTCGCCACCGGCCCGCATAAGATCACAAAACTGGGAGCCCTCTGATGCCTGTCCCCGCACCAAACCTTTACCCTGATTTCAACACGATCCGCCTGAGCCATGTGTGCTTGAACGTGAAAGATCTAGCTGCTTCCAAGACGTTTTATACCGAGATCCTTGGCCTGCAAGTTACCGATGAGAGCGACACTCATATCTATCTACGCGCCATGGAAGAGCGCGGCCATCACTGCATCATTTTGCAAAAATCCGACCAGCCCGGCACTGTTGAGGTCATGGGCTTCAAGACCTTTGATGGCGAGGATCTGGACCGGGCAGAGGTCTATTTCCACTCCGAAGGCCGGCAGACCGAATGGGTAGAGCGCCCCTATCAAGGCCGCACGCTGCTGACCTCGGACAATATCGGCATTCCGCTTGAATTTTATCACAAGATGGACCGGCTGGAGCCGATTCACCAGAAATACGCTCTGTATCGCGGGGTGAAGCCGCTCAGGATCGATCATTTCAATTGCTTCTCGCCGGATGTGGATGCTTCGGTTGCTTTCTACAACGACATTGGTTTTCGGGTGACGGAATATACCGAAGATGAAGAGAGCAAAAAGCTCTGGGCGGCGTGGATGCACCGCAAGGGCGGGGTGCATGATATGGCGTTCACCAATGGCACCGGGCCGCGCATGCATCATGTGGCGTTTTGGGTGCCCAGCCCGTTGAACATCATTGACTTGCTCGATTTGATGGCGACCACTGGCTATGTGGGCAATATCGAACGCGGCCCCGGACGGCACGGGATTTCAAACGCGTTTTTCCTTTATGTGCTTGACCCAGATGGGCACCGGATTGAGATTTATTGCAGCGATTATCAAACGGTTGATCCCGATCTTGAGCCGATCAAATGGGATCTTAAGGATCCGCAGAGGCAAACGCTTTGGGGTGCGCCTGCGCCAAAAAGCTGGTTTGAGCATGGCAGTGCCTTTGCTGGGGTTGAACCCAAGCCGAGCCAGCTGAACGCCACGCCGATCATCGCACCATGAATTGGGATGAGTACGCCCAGTGGGGCCGTCACATTGCTGATTGGGGGGCGACTTATCACAAAACGCTCCCCGACCGGGCTGTGCGCGCGCAGACTAAACCGGGAGAGATTGCCGCGCAGCTGCCATCCGCTCCACCTGAAATGGGCGAGGAGATGGGCGCGATCCTGAGGGATTTTGAACAGATCGTGATGCCGGGTATGACCCATTGGCAGCACCCGCGCTTCTTTGCCTATTTCCCGGCCAATGCCGCGCCCCCCTCAATGCTGGCTGAGCAGCTAGTGAATACCGTTGCCGCGCAATGTATGCTCTGGCAAACCTCCCCCGCGGCAACCGAGGTTGAGGGGGTGATGATCCAGTGGCTCCGTCAGGCCCTTGGCTTGCCCGAGGGATTTACAGGCGTCATTCAGGATAGTGCGTCCTCTGCCACGCTCTCGGCGGTGCTGACGATGCGCGAATGGGCTACGAATTTCACCGGCAATAAAGAGGGGCTCAGCGGCAAGGGAAAGCTGCGCATTTACGTCTCTGAGGAGGCACATTCCTCAATCGACCGTGCCTGCTGGGTTGCTGGGATCGGCCAGGATAATCTGGTGAAACTGCCCACCAAGGGCGCGCGCTATGCAATGGACACGGACGCCTTGCGCGCCGCCATTGAGGCGGATCAAGCGGCAGGCTATCGGCCCGCGGGCATTATCGCGATTACGGGCGGCACCGGCATTGGGGCGAGCGATGATCTGCAAGCCGTCGCTGATGTGGCAAAGACCTATGATCTTTACACCCATCTTGATGCGGCCTGGGCGGGCTCTGCCATGATCTGCCCCGAGTTCCATGCCGCGTTCTGGCCGGGCGTGCAGCATTTCGACAGTATCGTGTTCAATCCGCATAAATGGCTCGGCGCGCAGTTTGATTGCTCGGTCCAGTTTCTGCGCGATCCAAAGCCGCAGCTTGATACGCTGAAGATCGAGCCGGAATATCTGAAGACCACCGGCGGCGCGCTCACCAATTACTCTGAATGGACCATCCCTTTGGGGCGCCGGTTTCGCGCGCTGAAACTGTGGTTTTTGATCCGCTCTTACGGGCTAGAGGGGCTGCGCACCCGCATTCGTAATCATGTCACTTGGACCGCTGAGATACGCGATGCGATTTCCGCCATGCCCGGTTTTGAGATTGTCACAGAGCCGATCCTAAGCCTGTTTACCTTTCGTTGCCCCGGCGATGATGAGATGCAACAACGCTTGGTGGATGCGCTCAATGATGATGGGCGGATTTATCTTACCCAAGGCAGCTATCAGGGGCGCAAGGTCATCCGCTTTACGGTTGGGCAGTTCGACACCACGCGCGCGCATGTGATGATGGCGCGCGATGTGATCGAAGAAATTTGGGGGAAAATCAGATGAAATTCGCGACATATACCACAAACGGGCAGCAGCATTACGGCGCAGTGACTGAGACTGGCATGATCGCTTTGGATGCGCAGTTCCCTCAGTGGCCTACGCTGTTTGATGCGGTTTGCGCGGGCGGGCTTTCGGATTTGCAGCAGGCTGCTCAGAACGGCGTGAGCCATACCGAGTTCACATATGACATGGTGCTCCCCAATGCGCGCCGTATCCTTTGCGTCGGGGTGAATTTTCCTGACCGAAATGCCGAGTATCAAGACGGCTCCGCGCAGCCAAAATATATGTCGCTGTTCCCGCGCTTTGCCAGTGGCTTTACCGGGCATGGGCAACCGCTTATTCGCCCGCCAGAAAGTCACCAACTTGATTATGAGGGAGAGGTCGCCATCGTGATCGGTAAGGCGGGACGGCGCATTGATGAGGCAAACGCGTATGATCATATCGCCGCTTTGACGGTCTGTAACGAAGGCACCATCCGCGATTGGGTGCGTCATGCGAAATTCAATGTCACCCAAGGCAAAAACTGGGACCGATCCGGCGCGATTGGTCCCTGGCTTGTGCCCTTTACCGATCCTGCCCAACTTGATGAGGCGCGCATTGTCACGCGGGTGAATGGCGAGGTCCGGCAAGATGATGTGCTGTCGCGCATGATGTTCCCGATCCGCCGCGAAATTGCCTATATCTCCACCTTCATGACTCTGCAGCCAGGAGATATCATCATTACCGGCACACCTACGGGGGCTGGGGCGCGCTTTGATCCGCCACGCTTTTTGGCCCCTGGCGATGTGGTGGAGGTGGAGGTGAACACAATCGGCACCTTGCGCAACACGATTGAGGATGAAGTTTTATGAGCCCCGAAGATCACGCCGCCGCCGCCGCTGCATTGCTTCGCGCCGAGGAAACGGGCGAGCAGATTGGACTGCTAACATTACAGCATCCTGAGATGGGGATGGATGATGCTTATGCAATTCAAAACGCGATCTACCGCGCTAAGCTGACTGAGGGACGCAAGGTGATCGGCTGGAAGATTGGTCTGACATCGAAGGCAATGCAAAGCGCGCTAAATATCGACATTCCCGATAGCGGCATCCTCTTTGATGACATGCTGTTTGAAACGGGCGCGCGCGTGCCCAAGGGGCGCTTTATCCAGCCGCGCGTTGAGGCCGAGATCGCCTTTGTGATGAAATCCCCCTTGGGCGGGGCTGACGTGTCGCGCCAAGATGTGATTGATGCCACGGAGTATGTGGCCCCCTCATTAGAAATCTTGGACACGCGCATTGAGCGCCAGGATAAAGCCACGGGCCGAACGCGCAAGATTTACGACACGATCAGCGACAATGCGGCCAATGCGGGCGTTGTGCTGGGCAAAGCGCGTCATAAGGTAGAGGCGGTCGATCTGCGCTGGGTCGGCGCGATTACCTTCCGCAATGGCGAGGTCGAGGAAACAGGCCTAGGGGCCGGAGTGCTCAACGATCCCATCGAAAGCGTAGTCTGGCTGGCGCGGCGCATGGCAAATTACGGCCAGCAAATCGAACCCGGCCAAATCATCCTCTCCGGCAGCTTCATCCGCCCCATTGAGTGCCCACCTGGGAGCGCGATTGCAGCAGATTTTGGGAGCTTTGGACAGGTCGGCGTGGGCTTTGCATAGTTAACAAAAAGGCTTCCTGTTGTAGGTGTTGCAACCCTGGGATTATTGTCCAGCTTTGCACTTTGGGTTAACACGCACAGGGAAGTATTTTATTGGGGGTACACTATGACAACTGCAATTTTGACAGGGTTTTCAACGGATTCAGAACGTACAGCGTTTTTTCGGGATGCAACTGTGTCAATTTCATATACAGGCAATGTCCCCTCATTTCGCTTTTTTCAGGTTAATAATTTCTATGATTTACCCGAAGTGTCGCTCAGGTCTAACGGCGAATATAGTAGCATTTCCGAATACGAGTATGGAACTGGCAGGTATTACACTTCGTGGAGTGAAATAAGTTGGGGTTTTTTTGGATCCATCTTTTGGAACTCGAATGGTGAGACGGTTCAATCAGATGTCATGGTTTTGGAAAGATATCCGGGCGCTGAGCTTTTTTTCGTCGTAGGGGGAGTAGATTTACCCGATTTTCAGTCACTCGCTGAACTCAACGCTTTTCTCAATTCACCAAGCACGGTTGTTGGCCCTGTAGATGGGAATCACCTATCCCGTCGGGAATTTAGTGTTGAAGATGCACCGTCACTTGAAATTACTGAAAATGACAGGCTCAGAGGAACAAGAGGTGATAATCTTCTTGAGGGCGGAATAGGGAATGATGAACTCAACGGGGACGATGGAGCTGATACACTTTCTGGTGGCACGGGGTGGGATACCCTATTGGGAGGTGACGGGAGCGACTACCTAGAAGGAAACAGTGGTTCAGATCAGCTATTTGGTGATGCTGACAACGATACACTCTCTGGGGGATTGGGCAATGACGCCTTAAACGGCGGCGAAGGCACCGACACCTATGATGCAAGCGGGGCTGCCGGTGGTGTGGATGTTTATCTCAATCACGGGGTCACGCGCGGGGCTGAGGGTCGGGACAGTTTGCTGAATATCGAAAACGTGACGGGTTCAGCCTATGCTGATCGTCTGATTGGAGATTCGGGAAACAATGTGCTGCTTGGCGGCGATGGCGATGATGTGATCAAAGGCAAAGATGGCGACGATACCTTTGCGGGCGGTGATGGCAATGACCGCATTATTGGAGGTTCGGGAACTGACCGCATTTCTGGCGATATAGGCAATGACACGCTCTTTGGATTGGGCGGTGCGGATACTTTGGAGGGGGGCGCGGATCACGATGCGCTCTATGGCGGGCGTGAGAGTGACTTGCTGACGGGTGGCTTTGGCGAGGATCGACTTCGCGGAAATCGTGGAGACGACACGCTGCAGGGCGGTGAAGGCCGTGACCATCTAAGGGGCGGCAGTGGCAATGACAGTCTTTCAGGCGGTACACAGGTTGATTATCTCTTAGGGGAAGGTGGTCGCGACACACTCGCGGGGGGCGCGGGTAATGATGTGCTCTTTGGTGGATTCGGTGGCGGAGTTGGTGACGGGCATTCAGATGTTTTCGTATTCGACAGCACTGCAAATGGCTCGGGTGGATATGACCGGATCCGCGACTTCGAGGATGGTTTGGATCTGATCGACTTATCTGCATACGGCTTTGTGGACTTCGCGACCGATGTGCTGAGCTTGGCTAGTGAACGCTTCAACGGGGTGCGAATCGATCTAGGGGGGACGGATTATGTGTTCATCGAAACCTTCACCCTCGCGAGTTTCGATGCGAGCGATGTGTTGCTCTAACTGCGAATTTCAAACACATAGGCTGCTAAATGGGCGGGTGTTGAGCTCATTTCAGATTGCTCAATCGAGCGGGGCTGCTATGGGCCAACCTCAGGGCTTGTTGTGGCTCGGGCGGTGGGGATTTTAGGACTTTTTCATAGGGATCCTCGACCTGGAGCATTAGATCCACCACATGACGCAGGGCTTGGTGGCGCGAGGTTGCTGCATAAAAGCCGCCCGGCAGTTGCGATGTGCGCAACAGAAAGCGACGAAAATTTCGATAGACCCCCGCATCTGGTGCTTTGGGCGCGGCGAAGAATTGTGCAAGAGGCTGGCTTGAGACGATTTTTGACTTGTTATAGACGGCGCTGCCAAAGGATTTCAGGGGAATGCCGCGCCACAGGGCTTGCTGCGCCGCTGTTGAATTCACGGTCACAGCAGAGCGGCATTCATCGAGCAGCCGGGCCAGTTTCCCGCCCCGCACAAAATGCACACGGGATGAGATTCCGCGCGCCTTTGCCGCCTGCCTTATGTTTTGGCGCAGCGGCGTGCGACCGTCCTCCAGCGGATGCGCCTTGAAAACCAAGTGATGATGCGCCGGGGCACTGCGGGAAAAGGTATCTATCACCAGCGTGATGAAATCTTGCATCGTCTCAAAACGCGAATGGGCCTGAAAAGCGCTGTCATGCTCAAGTTGCAGCAAAGCCAGGTGGTAGGGAAAGCCGCCACGCTGGATGCGCCAGGTTGCCAGCCGCCGATGCAAGGCATGCAGGGGCATCAACAAAAGGCGGCGTAGATAAAGCGCAAACTCCCGCCGCACCGAAATACCTCGATGGGGGCGCAGCTGCCCATAGCCGAAATTGAATGCAAGCACGACCCCATGATAAAGCGCGCCGTAAAAGACATGATGGCGCATATCACCCCAGCGGGCTGGCGGTAAATGCGTGTCTAAATCGGCTGCCCGAAGCGCTTTCGCCATATCCGGCACCGAAAGCTGCATCAGCCGGGAATTCCCATTGGAGCCGTCGCGCTCATAGGTGATCCAATAGGGGCGCAGATAACCTTCTTCAAAGACATGCACGGTGATTCCGGCAGATTTGGCATGGCGGATGGCCTCGGCATGGATGGGGCGCACATCGCCATAAAGCACGAGATCCGTAATGCCTTTTTCTTTTGCCAACTCTGCGAAAACCTGCGGCCAATTTTCGAGCGTTCCACGATAGGGAATATAGCTGGCGCTGGCGCTCCAAAAGGCTCGATCCCCGGCATTGAACCCAACCCGCCACACCTGCGCGCCACTTGCTGCAAGCATTTGCCCAAGCCGGAAAAAGAAGGGACCATGTGGCCCTTGCAGGAATAGAAAAACGCGGGAAGGGGTGGATTTTGGCAGCATAGTTCTGGGTTAGGCGGCAAAGGGTTAATACTTCGTTAACTCGTGCCCTAGGTATGCAAGGCTCCCCTCTTGCCAGTATGGGGCGCGGCAGATAGGGCACACCATATAAACGCGGCCAGCACCTTGCAGGAGAGAGAGCATGTTCACGGGGATCATCACAGATATTGGCAAAATTATCGAGATCGAACAACGCGGCGATTTGCGAGCTAAGATTTCTTGCAGCTATGATATGGCCGGGGTGGATATGGGGGCCTCAATCGCCTCGGATGGGGTGTGTTTGACCGTCGTTGACAAGGGGGCTGACTGGTATGCGGTGGATGTCAGCGCTGAGACGGTCAGTAAAACCAACCTTGCTGATTGGACCTTGGGCCACCGCCTGAACCTGGAGCGTGCCTTGCGCGTGGGCGATGAGCTGGGCGGGCATATCGTGTCTGGCCATGTGGATGGGGTGGCTGAGGTGACCCATATGCAAGAGGAGGGCGATAGCACCCGCGTTACGCTGCGCGCTCCTGCGGAATTGGCGAAATTCATTGCTCCCAAGGGCTCGGTCGCGCTGAATGGCACCTCTTTGACTGTGAATGAGGTGGCGGGGACAAGCTTTGGCATTAACTTTATTCCCCATACGAAAGAGGTCACTACCTGGGGCGATGTGAAATTGGGTGACAAGATCAATCTCGAAATCGACACCCTGGCCCGCTACGTGGCGCGTCTGGCGGAGGCAACGCAGTGAAATAGCTGCCCGCACCTGCTACGATAAAACGATTTCGTAAATCCCTTGCTCTTTGCAAGCGGGTCCAGCGAATATGGCAAAAGAAAAACCGGTAAGTTATACGAAGAGATAGGGCCACATCAACACGCTTGCAAACAAAGTTTTAAGTCCTCTTTGCTACTCACTCCGTTGAACGAAGCGATGAAGGATGCAAAGAAATGCTGTCAAACGCCGAGATCGAACTTATACGGGAATCGTTTTCTGCGGCTAGGCAGAATCGGGAAGAGTTTGCTGAAGATTTCTACACCCAGCTATTTACGATAGCCCCCGGTGTGCGCAGTATGTTTCCCGACGATCTGACGTCACAAGGGAAGAAGCTAACGCAGCTTTTAGCAACAGCTGTAGGTGGCCTGGACAACATCGACACGTTGATCGAGCCGATGCGCGAGCTAGGTGCACGCCATGTCCAATACGGCGCGAAGGCCGAACATTATCCGGCCGTCGCTGAAGCTTTGATCAAGACTCTCGCGGCAGCCACCGATGAGCTTTGGACAGAGGCACATGCATCCGCATGGGAAAAAACTCTGAACTTGGTTGCAGCCACCATGCTCGAAGGCGCCGATGAAGAAGCAAAGCGTAGCCTGCCTGATTGAGCCCGGACAGGCTAACTGATGGATGAGGGTCAAGCAGGTAAGGAACTCGGAGCACTGATCAATCGATGCGGAAGCATGCGAATGTTATCTCACCGCGCCGTGATGTTTGCCCTGATGTGCTTTGCATCCAAAGACGCCAATCCGATCTATGTTCAAGCCTTCGCGCAAGCTGTGGAACAGTTTGCAGCCGTGACAAGGGACATCAAACCAAACTCTCGCGAGTCCTCACTACCCTCCGCCGTGCTAGATCTGATGAGCAATCATGGCACGGTTAGCAAAGAACATGTGATTGATTTGGATAGGTTTATTCGCGATAGCCAGTCACTCCATGCCGTTCTGGAAAGCGGTGACATGTCTCATGCAACAAATCAAGTCTTTGAACTAGCCGAATTCGTCTCCGGTCAATTGCTGACAACTCTTACAGAAATTGTCGTAGGCGTAAACCAAGTGCTCGATGGCGTCGTCGAACAAGACGGTGCCAGTAAGGCCAAAGAGCAAAAACTGGTCGCGGAAACGATCACAAAGATCGAGAAGGTAAGTAAGGCGGTTTCCATGATCTCAATGAATGCTAGCATTGAAGCTGCCCGTGTAGGTGAACCCGGCCAAGGGTTTTCACTCATTGCCCTGGAAATCAGAAAGCTGAGCCAATCAATAACAGAGTCTATAAATTTGCTCCGCGCCTATTTCGGCAAAAGCGACTGATGTAGGACTGCTTTTTTGCGCAAATCGGGGTTGCCAAATAAAAATAGTTAATCGGGGAAATTTTAGTGGCGGACCGAGGAGGATTCGAACCCCCGACCCCCTGATTCGTAGTCAGGTACTCTATCCAGCTGAGCTATCGGTCCGCGTGGAGTTGCCAATACAGTTAGTGTTCTGTGGTTGCAAGTGGCGTTTTTGACTTTTTCTCTCAACGGGCTGGAATTCATGGTTGGGTTATGCCCCGGATCGGTTCGCTGATTTTGGGTTGCACGCCAGCCAGTGTAAGGGTGTGATGGGACGTGCAACGAAAGGTTAGGCCGAGCATGCAGAATTGGGATGAGGCGAAGACCGCTTTTCATGTGGCGCGGCTGGGCACGGTGAGCGGCGCGGCCGAGGCGCTGGGGGTGCATCATGCAACGGTGATCCGTCACATCGACGCGCTTGAGACGCATTTGGGCGTTAAGCTTTTTCAGCGCCATGCGCGGGGCTATACCCCGACCGAGGCGGGGCAGGATTTGCTCCGGGTGGCGCAAACGATTGACGCACAGTTTTCTCAGCTTGAAGGGCGGCTTAAGGGGCGGCGCGAGGATGTTTCAGGAGAGCTGGTTGTCACCTCATTGGCTGCGCTTTCAGCGATGATGGCGCCTGTGTTGACTGCGTTTCAGGCGGCGCACCCTCAGGTAATCATGCGGTATCTCACTGGAGAGCGGCTGTTTCGTCTGGAATATGGTGAGGCGCATGTTGCGCTGCGTGCCGGGCGAGATGCGCCGGACCAGCCCGATAACGTTGTGCAGCTTTTGTGCCGTTTGCCGATGGGGCTCTATGCCTCCAAAAGCTATGCTGAGATACATGGGCTGCCGGGCTCAGAGGCGGACCTAAAGAGCCATAGCTTCATTGGCAGCGATCTGGAGAAGCCGCGCGCGCCGCATGAGATCTGGCTCAAAGAACGTGCCCCGCGTGAAGCGGTTCGGTTTCGCAGTCCCGATGCGTGGGCCGCGCGTGAGGCGTTGATAAACGGAGCGGGGCTTGGGTTTTTGCCTGTCATGGAGGCGCGCGCTTTGCCTGATTTGATCGAGGTTTTTCCAAGTGATCCGGCCTGGACTGTCTCGCTATGGCTCGTTACCCATGTGGATCTGCATCGTTCGGTCAAGGTGCAAACGTTTCTTACCCATCTAAAAGAGGCAGCTAAAGCTTGGGAGGCTTAACCGTCCTCGTTAAACTCTGCCTGCAAAAACCGCTCGAATGCATCGAGATTGACCGCTTCGAACTGTCCAAAGCTTTGCATCCAGATTGAGGCATCGCGCAGGGCGTCTGGTTCAAGTTTGCACCATTTCACGCGGCCCCGGCGTTCTTGGCTAATAAGCCCGGCCTTGGTGAGCACGTTAAGGTGTTTGGAGATCGCGGCCAGGGACATCTCAAAGGGCTCGGCCACATCGGTTACGGCCATATCATCCTCCAAAAGCATCGAGAGGATCTCGCGCCGCGTTGGATCGGCAAGAGCGGCGAATTTGGCATCAAGCGCGTCGGTCATGAGGCGGGGTTTGGCCTACACTCTTATGGATCGTCAACCAGTTGGTTGAATATACCTTTGCGGGTGTCTGCGATGCGACAGTTTATACGGCACCAACGAGGTGGAATGATTTCTGTTTAATTTCAATATACTAAGTGGCATCTTCTATCGATCGACAGCGCATTGACTCACGCCGCGCCCCAGCATAGCTAAGCGGCAAGGAAATGTGGGGTGCATCATGTCAGAGCCGGATCGCATGGCTCAGCTGGAGGCGCGACTTGCAGCGCTTAAGGCCAGCCAGCAAGATGACAGCCCGCATGTAGAAGAGCATTATAGTCAGGCCCAATTGGGTTGGCGCATGGTGCTGGAACTGGTGGTCGGTCTGTTGATCGGCTTTGGCATGGGATACGGGCTGGATCGCCTGTTTGGGACGCTCCCGATATTCCTTGTCATATTTACATTTTTGGGCCTCGCGGCAGGTGTCAACGTGATGATGCGCACCGCCAAAGAAGTCCAGGTGAAGATAGAGTCGGAACGCTCCGACCAGGATTAAAGACGAAGGGGCCTGAGAATGGCAGAGACAAAAGACGCAGGCGGCATGGTTTTCCACCCGATGGATCAGTTCATCGTTAAGCCACTCTTTGGTGATGGTGCGGTGGGTATGTTCACGATCACCAATGTTACGCTGTGGCTGTTCCTGGCCGTATGCGCGACCGTTGGTCTGCTGATCTTGACCACGGCCAATCGTTCAGTGGTTCCAGGGCGTGGCCAATCTATTGCAGAGCTGACTTATGGTTTTGTCTATAAGATGGTCGAAGATGTCACCGGCAAAGACGGGCTGAAATACTTCCCCTATATCATGACACTGTTCATGTTCATCCTTTGCGCTAACTTCCTGGGCCTTTTGCCTATGTCCTTTACAACCACCAGCCATATTGGCGTGACGGCAGTTATGGGCTTTGGGGTCTTTATCGCTGTGACCGTACTTGGCTTTGTGAAAAACGGCGCGGGCTTTCTGAGCCTGTTCTGGGTGAGCTCTGCGCCTTTGCCGCTGCGCCCTATTCTGGCGATCATTGAGCTGATTTCCTACTTCGTGCGTCCGGTCAGCCATTCTATTCGTCTGGCGGGCAATATGATGGCCGGTCACGCAGTTATGAAAGTTTTCGCGGGATTTGCCCAAGTTGTGGCCATCGCGCCCATCGCAATCCTCGCTGTGGTCGCAGTCTATGGCCTAGAGATCCTTGTGAGCTTTATTCAGGCTTACGTTTTCACCATCCTGACATGCGTGTATCTGAAAGACGCGCTGCATCCACATCACTAATTCTGGTGGGGCGCGCTTGCCCCTCCTGAAACTTATCTACACCTAATTCCATCGTAAGGAGAAAAGACATGGAAGGTTCCATCGCAGAAATGGGTCAATTCATCGGCGCAGGCCTGGCAGCAATCGGTTCCGGCGCAGCCGCGATCGGTGTGGGCCATGTTGCTGGCAACTTCCTGGCGGGCGCTCTGCGCAACCCATCCGCCGCAGCAGGTCAAACAGCGACGCTCTTCATCGGCATCGCCTTCGCGGAAGCCTTGGGCATCTTCGCGTTCCTCGTCGCTCTGCTGTTGATGTTCGCCGTCTAAATCTAGCGGATCCTACCTTACGTGCCGGGTGGGCCACGCCTGCCCGGATGTAAACCAAGGTCTCTAGGAGGACGAAGAACATGGCAAGTGATACACACTCCGCCTCACATGGGGCTGAGCAAGCCGTAAGCGCCTGTGTCGACAGTTACGGAAGCGCTCTGGGCATGCCGCAGCTTTGCGGTGAGTGGTTTGGCAATCAGATCTTCTGGTTGGTGATCACACTGGTCGCGATCTATTTCTTGCTGTCGCGCATCGCACTGCCACGCATCGCAGCTATCTTGGCCGAACGCCAAGGCATGATCACAAATGCGATTGCCAATGCCGAAGACTTCAAAGCCCGCGCGGCTTTGGCGGAAGAGGCCTATAACAAAGCACTCGCAGATGCACGGGCCGAGGCGCAAAGCATTGCGGCTGAGACACGCGCACAGATCCAAGCTGAATTGGACAAGGCGATTGCCAAAGCAGATGAAGAAATCGCGGCTAAAGCGGCTGAGTCTGAAAAGGCAATTGCAGCAATCCATGCCTCAGCGATGGCGAATGTGAACATAGTGGCACAAGACGCAGCAGCAAGCATCGTTGCAGCACTTGGTAGCAAAGCAGATGACAAAGCGGTCACAGCGGCTGTTGAAGCACGGATGAAAGGGTAAAGACATGACAAGATTTCTTTCCCTGACTAGCCTTGTCGCTCTGGCAGGCACCCCAGCTTTCGCGGCAAAGGGTCCGTTCTTTTCGCTAAGCAATACCGACTTTGTTGTTCTGATTGCTTTCATCGTTTTCATCGGTGTGCTGGTCTACTTCAAAGTGCCAGCCATGCTTGTGGGAATGCTGGATAAGCGGGCTGAGACGATTTCTTCGGAGATTGACGAAGCCAAAGCGCTGCAAGAAGACGCCAAAAAACTGCTTGCCGAGTATGAGCGCAAGCAGAAAGAGGTGCAGGACCAAGCAGCGCGGATCGTGGCGCAAGCCAAAGAAGAAGCGCAGCAGGCAGCCAACCAAGCGAAAGAGGATCTGAAAGCCTCTATCGCGCGTCGGATGCAAGCGGCAGAGGATCAGATCGCAAGCGCAGAAGGCGCAGCCGTGAAAGCGGTTCGTGATCAAGCAATCTCTGTGGCGGTTCTGGCGGCGCAAGATGTGATTGCAAAGCAGATGACTGCCTCTGATGCGAATGCGCTGATTGATGCGGCCATTGATACGGTGGAAACAAAGCTCCACTAATTCGCGCACAGCTCATGAATAAGCCCCGTCCAAACCGGCGGGGCTTTTTTCGTTTATCTCACGTACTGCAAGAGCTTCAACAGCACGGGGGTTTTCCTTTATGGCGCAGCTCATATATAGCGCCGGTAGCTAAGCGGTTGAGCCAAAGGAATCCCTGATGACCCTGCCTTCCAATCTGGGACAGAAAATAGCGTGGGACGATACCGTTCTGCCCTTCCAACTTGATACAAGCAACATCCGGGGCCGTGTTGCCCGGCTGGACGGGGTTTTGGATGGTGTGTTGAAACAGCACAACTATCCGCCCGTGGTTGAGGCTTTGGTGGCCGAAATGGCCCTGCTTACCGCGTTGATTGGTCAAACCATCAAGCTGCGCTGGAAGCTGTCTTTGCAGGTGCAATCCAAGGGCGCGCTGCGCATGATTGCCACGGATTATTTTGCCCCCGAGGAAGAAGGCACCCCCGCTCGTATTCGCGCCTATGCCAGTTTTGATCACGACCGGCTTGATGAGATCAATGCAAAAGAGGTTCTCAAAGAGGGCTATTTTGCTGTGCTGATCGACCAAGGCCCGGATATGCAGCCCTATCAAGGGATCACGCCTTTAGCGGGTGGCTCTCTTTCGGACTGCGCGGAAAGCTATTTTGCCCAATCCGAACAGCTGCCCACCCGCTTTCAGCTCAGCTTTGGCAAATCCACCGAAGCGGGGGGAGACGAGCATTGGCGCGCCGGGGGCGTGATGTTGCAACAATTGCCCAAAGCGCTTGGCCTGCCCCAAAGCGATCATGCAGAGGATTGGCAACGGGCCAATGTCTTGCTGGATACGGTGGAAGAGCTCGAACTTGTTGGCCCCTCCGTTTCGCCCAGTGATCTACTGGTGCGCCTCTTTCACGAGGAACAGCCGCGCGTGTTCGATGCCCAGCCCGTGAAATTTGGCTGCACCTGTTCAGAAGAGCGCGTGCGCCAGTCACTTTCGATCTATTCTATGAAAGATATCGAGAAAATGACCACCGATGATGGGCGCGTGACCGCAGATTGTCAGTTTTGCGGCGCGCATTATGTGCTGGATCCCAAGACTTTGGGCTTTGACAATGCGGCGGCTTCAAATGCGTGAGCGGGCCCTTGCCGCGCTCCCTTTGGCGCAGCAAAGCTCTTCGGATTTTGATCTCAACCCCGACTTTCAGCTGCCTGCGGGGCGGAAACTGCGCGCGGCGGGGGTGTTGATCCTGATTTCTGAGAGGGATGGGCGCGATGTGATTTGCCTCACCAAGCGCTCCTCTCGGCTCAAACACCATCCCGGCCAGATCGCGTTTCCCGGCGGCAAGCGCGATGAGGGCGATCGCTCAATCGAGGCAGCCGCTCTGCGCGAGGCGCATGAAGAGATTGGCCTGCCGATAGGGGCCGCTCAGGTTGTTGGGCACCTGCCTACCCATGAAACCGTCACTGGCTTTAACGTCACCCCCTGCGTGGCTGTGCAGCAGCAGCCCTTTGAAATCCAGCCCGAGCCCGGTGAGGTGGATGAGGTGTTCTTTGCCCCCCTTCCCCATGTGCTGAACCCGGCCAATTTCTCGATCCAGTCGCGGCGTTGGCGGGGGCGGCAGCGGGCTTATTTCACCGTGCCCTTTGGCCCCTATTATATCTGGGGCGCCACCGCGCGGATGCTGCGTAATTGGGCCGATGCGGCGCAACGCTTATGAGGCTGGATGCGGATTGGCTCACCCATGCTGGGGTGCAACGGCTGTTTCAGCTCTATCATGTCCAAGGCTTTGAGTTGTTTGCCGTCGGGGGCTGTGTGCGCAATTCCCTGCTGTCGCGCGCTGTCGTGGATATTGATATGTCTAGCAATGCAACGCCCCAGCAGGCGCTTGAGTTTCTGGAAAGCGCAAATCTGCGGGTCATCCCCACAGGGATCGAGCATGGCACTTTGACCGTCATTAGCGAAGGCCTGCCCGTTGAGATCACCACCTATCGCCGGGATGTGGAAACCGATGGGCGGCGTGCGACGGTTGCGTTTTCAAAGACCATAGAAGAGGACGCGCAGCGGCGCGATTTCACCATTAACGCGCTCTATGCCGATGCGCAGGGCCGCGTCATTGATCCTTTGGGCGGACTTGCCGATATTACCGGCCCCCAGATCCGCTTTATCGGAGAGGCCGAAACCCGCATTCGCGAAGATTACCTGCGCTCTTTGCGCTTCTTTCGCTTTCATGCGCAATATGCAGGGGCAGAGCAGGGCTTTGATGCGCGCAGCCTAGCAGCAATCGCCGCCACGCAAGAAGGCCTTACCAAGCTCAGCCGTGAGCGGATCGGGGTCGAGCTAACCAAATTGCTCGCTGCCCCGGACCCCAGTTTTGCAATGGCGGGCATGGCGCAAACAGGGGTTCTTGCCCAAGTGCTGCCCGGCGCTGAGCTGCGCGCGCTCAGCCCGCTCGTGCATATCGAACAAGCACTTGGCCTGGCCCCTGATTGGACCGCCCGCCTTGCCGCCATTTGCGAAAGCGATGTGGCCGCAACGCTGCGTCTGAAGAAAACAGAGCTGCGTCGCCACCAAAGACTGCGCCAGGCCGCGGGATCGACGCAAACCCCCAGCGCGCTTGGCTATCATCTTAAAACCGACGCGCTCAGCGCCTATGCCCTGCGCTGCGCTTTTTTCGAAACACCGCCCGATCCTGTTGATATTGACGCCCTGCAAAACGGCGCTCAGGCCATATTTCCGCTCAAACCCGCTGACCTGATGCCAGAATTCACCGGCCCTGCCTTGGGCAAAAAACTGCGGGAACTAGAGGCGGCTTGGATCGCATCGGGCTGTTCCAAAACCAAGTCCCAGCTTTACCCGTGACAGCGCGCGCTGAGCACTCTACCAAAAGGGGGCGCAGCCCGGCAAAAGGTGCCCCCCATGTTCCGCTTTTTCGAAAATCTCGTAGATCCTTACACAGATTACCCCGAAACCGACACGCCGCCCAATACGCTTTGGAGCTTTCTGAGCGATTATTCCAAGCCATTCCGCAAGATCTTTGCGCTCACGGCTTTGATGTCAATTGTTGTGGCCGCTGTCGAAATTTGGCTGATTTCCTATATGGGTCGTCTTGTGGATATTCTCAGCGGCGATCCCGCCCAGGTTTGGCAGAGTTATGGAACCGAGCTGATCCTCGTTGCGGTGTTTATTCTGCTCATCCGCCCCTTGTTGCAAGCGCTGGATGTGCTTTTGCTGAACAATGGCGTGATGCCGAATTTTGGCACGTTGATCCGCTGGCGGGCGCATAAACATGTGCTGCGTCAATCGGTGGGCTGGTTCGAAAATGACTTTGCAGGCCGGATTGCGAACCGGATCATGCAAACGCCCCCTGCCGCTGGTGAGGTGATCTTTCACGTCTTTGACGCCCTAACCTTTGCCACTGCCTATCTGGTTGGCGCGGCGGTGCTACTGGCCATGGCCGATCCTCGTCTGATGCTGCCGCTCGCGGTTTGGTTTGCGCTTTATGTGCTGCTCACCATGTGGACAGTTAAACGGGTGGGTCCGGCATCCGAAGCCGCCTCGGCTGCGCGCTCTGAGGTGACGGGGCGCGTGGTAGACAGCTACACCAATATCCATTCGGTGAAAATGTTCGCCCATCATGACCGCGAAATTGCCTATGCTAAAGAGGCGATTGACCAGACCCGTCAGACCTTCCAGCGCGAGATGCGCATTTACACGGCGATGGATGTGATGCTGGTGGCGCTGAACGGGGTGCTTATTGTCGGGGTGATTGGCTGGGCCGTTTCCCTGTGGATGCAAGGCACGGCGAGCGTGGGGATTGTCGCGGCGGCAACCGCTTTGGTGCTGCGGCTCAATGCGATGACGGGCTGGATCATGTGGGCGCTGACCACCTTTTTCCGTCAGCTTGGCGTGGTGGCGGAAGGCATGCAAACCATTGCCCAGCCCATTGATCTGGTGGATGCACCGAATGCGCGCCCTTTGCAGTTTAAGGCAGGCGAGATCACCGTGAATGAGCTGACCCATCACTATGGCCGCGCATCTGGTGGGCTTGAGGCGGTGAACCTGACCATCCGGCCCGGCGAGAAAATCGGGCTGGTGGGGCGCTCTGGTGCGGGGAAATCGACCTTGGTCAAGCTTCTGCTCAGGTTCTATGAGGTCGAGCAGGGACGTATCTTGATCGACGGGCAGGATATCGCACAGGTCACGCAAGACAGCCTGCGCCACCGGATCGGCATGGTGCAACAAGACAGCGCGCTTTTACATCGCTCGATCAAGGACAATCTGCTTTATGGCCGACCCGATGCCAGCATGGAGGAGGTGATCGAAGCCGCGCGCCAAGCCCAAGCCCATGATTTCATTCTGGATCTGCAAGACCCAGAGGGGCGCAAGGGCTATGAGGCGCAAGTTGGCGAGCGCGGGATTAAGCTCTCGGGCGGTCAACGCCAGCGGGTCACACTTGCGCGGGTGATCTTGAAAAACGCGCCGATCCTGCTGCTGGATGAGGCAACCTCGGCGCTGGATAGCGAAGTCGAGGCCGCAATCCAAGACACGCTTTATACGATGATGGAGGGCAAAACGGTCATCGCCATCGCACACCGCCTTTCGACCATCGCGCATATGGATCGCATCTTGGTGCTCGACGACGGGCGCATTGTCGAAGAGGGCACCCATGAAGATCTACTTGGCAAAGAGGGGCTCTATGCAAGCTTCTGGGCGCGCCAATCGGGCGGGTTCTTGAATGTTGAGGCCGAGGAATGAGGCGCATTGAGACGCTCATAGATGCCTTTGCCCCCGCAAATGGCCCGCCGCCTCAGAGATTGGGGGCCTTCATGCGCTGGTGCCTGGCTGGCAGCTGGCCCGCGCTTTGGCTTGCCGCCGGGTTTTCTGCGCTTGCCGGGATGCTGGAGGCGGGCACGGCCTGGATCATGGGTCAGGTCATTGACCGCGCCACCATCTCGGGTCCAGAGGCGTTTTTCGGAGCGCCTAATCTTTGGCTAATCATTGGCGCAGTTGCCTTTTTCCTGATCCTGCGCCCGATTGTCTTTGGACTCAGCAATGCCGCGAACTCTATCATTGTGGTGCCCAATGTGAATCCGCTGGTGACCTCGCGGCTCAACCGTTGGAGCCTTGGGCAATCGGTCACCTTCTTTGACAATGACTTTGCCGGGCGGCTTGCGCAAAAGCAGATGCAAACCGCGCGCGCGGTGACCGATGTGGTGAATGAATGCATCAATGTGGTCGCTTTCGCCCTGGCTTCGCTTTTTGGCGCGATGCTGGTACTGATCGCTGTGGATACGCGAATTTTGGGCGTGTTCGCGCTGTGGCTTCTGGCCTATTTCCTGGTGATCCGCTGGTTTTTGCCCCGTGTGCGCAAACGCTCAAGCGCGCGGGCCGGGGCGCGCACCATGGTCACGGGGCAGATTGTTGATACGATCACCAATATCAAAACCGTCAAGCTCTTTGCCCATACCGACCATGAGGACAGCGCAGCGCTGGATGCCCTGGGCACATATCGCACCCGCGCGATTGCCTTTGGCTATCTCTCGGCGGGTTTTCGCATTTGCCTGATGACGCTGGCCGGCGCGCTGCCGGTTTTGCTGATCGGAGCGACTTTATGGCTCTGGCAAAGCGGCGCGGCAAGCACGGGGGAGATCGTCGCCGCCGGGACCGTTTCCATCCGTATAGCACAAATGACGGGCTGGGTCAGTTTCACCCTGATGCAAATCTACGCCAATATCGGTGAGATCGAAGACGGGATGCGCACTCTCTCCCCACCTGTTCGGATTGAGGATGCGCCCGGCGCCAAAGAGCTGAGCGTTACCCAAGGAGAGGTGCAATTTCAGGCACTGACCTTTGCCTATGGGCGCAAGGCGGGCGGCATTGATGCAATAGATCTCACCGTCAAACCTGGTGAGAAAATCGGCATTCTCGGGGCCTCCGGTGCGGGAAAAACCACGTTAGTTTCGCTGCTTTTGGGCCTGTATCGCCCTGAGGGCGGGCGCATTCTCATTGACGGGCAAGACATCACGCAAGTTACCCAAGACAGCCTGCGCCGCCAGATCGGGATGGTCACGCAAGACACGGCGATGTTCAACAGAACCGCGCGCGATAACATCCTTTACGGGCGTCCCGATGCTTCTGAGGCAGAGCTAATCGCAGCGGCGCAAAAGGCCGAGGCACATGGCTTTATCCTGGGCCTGAAAGATCACAAAGACCGAGAGGGCTATGCGGCGTTCCTTGGTGAGCGCGGGGTCAAGCTCTCGGGCGGGCAGCGCCAACGTATTGCACTGGCGCGGGCCATTTTGAAAGACGCCCCGATCCTGGTTCTGGATGAGGCGACCTCTGCCCTTGATTCTGAGGTTGAGGCCGCCATCCAAGCCGCGCTTTCCCGCGTGATGCAGGGAAAAACCGTGCTGGCGATTGCTCATAGGCTGTCCACCCTATCCGAAATGGACCGGCTCATCGTCATGGACCAGGGCCGTATCGTAGAAATGGGCAGCCATGATGCGCTGCTGAACAAGGCTGGATTATATGCGAGCTTTTGGGCACGGCAATCGGGTGGGTTTTTGAATGCCAAGGCTGAGGAATGCGTTGTAAAACCGGATACTTGATCTGATGGGCATCTCGGCTTGCGGGACTGGGAATGGGGTGCTCGCTACCGGGTGTGCGTTGTCAGGCTTAGTAGCGCCCGCTTGCCGGTCGGGTCGAATTGGAGCGGGCGGCGGGAATCGAACCCGCTTCATCAGCTTGGAAGGCTGAGGTAATAGCCAGTATACGACGCCCGCCCTCAGCAAGAAGTTGAATAGGATATGCGTGGGCGGGCGTCAAGCGATCTATGGTTAAAACTGTAATCTCATGTGAAAAAGGCGCCTCTGATCGGGGCGCCTTTAGATTATGCGGGTTCCGGTTCGGGGCCACCTGGGCTTTCATCAGCCCGCTTTTTCTTGGCTTTTGGAATCGCGGTGATTGACGCCGTGTTGCCTTTATCGCTGGGCTCATCATCATCGGGCTTTTCTGGCGGCTCGCCGCGCATCACGCGTTTGATCTCATCCCCGGTCAGGGTTTCATATTCAAGTAAGCCCTGCGCGAGACGTTCGAACTCTTCAGCGCGCTCTGTAATAATCTCATAGGCACGTTCATAGCCGTCTTGGATAAATCGCTGTACTTCTTGTTCCACCAGCTCTTTGGTATTGGCGGAAACAGAGAAACCTGCGGTGTTGCCCTGATAGCCCTGCGCCGCTTCGGAATAGTCGATATTGCCCACCTTGTCAGACATGCCCCATTGCAGCACCATGGCACGCGCCAATGCAGAGGCTTGCTGAATATCGCCTGCCGGGCCGTTAGACACCGAATCAGGCCCGTATTTGTAGATTTCTGCCGCTTTGCCCGCCATGGTCATGGCGAGACGCTGGTGGCATTCATCTTTGAACATGTTGAGTCGATCCATCTCAGGCAGGCTCATCACCATACCCAAAGCGCCGCCGCGCGGAATGATGGTGGCTTTATAGACTGGGTCACATTTTGGCAGGGCGATTCCCACGATTGCATGGCCAGCCTCATGATAGGCGGTCATTTCTTTTTGCTCTGGCGTCATCACCATAGAGCGCCGCTCGGCCCCCATCATGATCTTGTCCTTGGCTTGTTCAAAGTCGATCATGGTGATGAAGCGGCGGCCCAAGCGGGCAGCGCCCAGAGCGGCCTCATTCACCAGATTCGCAAGATCCGCACCGGAAAAACCAGGGGTGCCGCGCGCGATGATGCGCAGATCTACGTCTGGACCCAGCGGGGTTTTACGCGCATGCACGCCCAGGATCTTTTCACGGCCCTTGATGTCGGGATTGCCCACGGTGACTTGGCGATCAAAGCGACCGGGCCGCAAGAGTGCAGGATCAAGCACATCTTTACGGTTGGTGGCCGCGATGATGATCACGCCCTCATTGGCCTCGAACCCGTCCATTTCCACAAGGAGCTGGTTGAGCGTTTGCTCGCGCTCATCATTGCCGCCGCCATAGCCTGCACCGCGGTGACGACCTACGGCATCAATCTCGTCGATAAAGACGATGCAGGGGGCGTTTTTCTTGGCCTGCTCGAACATATCGCGCACGCGCGAGGCGCCAACACCAACAAACATTTCCACGAAATCAGAGCCGGAGATGGTAAAGAAGGGCACGCCCGCCTCACCCGCCACAGCACGCGCAAGCAAGGTTTTACCGGTGCCGGGAGGGCCTACGAGCAGCGCACCCTTGGGGATCTTGCCGCCCAGACGCGAGAATTTTTGCGGATTGCGCAGGAACTCGACGATTTCGTCCAGCTCGTCTTTCGCCTCATCAATGCCAGCCACATCGTCAAAGGTGACACGGCCTTGCTTTTCGGTGAGCAGCTTGGCGCGGGATTTGCCAAAGCCCATGGCCCCGCCGCCGCGCCCACCTTGCATGCGGTTCATGAAATAGATCCACACGCCAATCAGCAGCAGGATCGGCAGGAAGCTCATCAAGAACCCTTGGAAGAAGGATTGCTGTTGCTGTTCCGCATCAAATTGCACATCATTGTCGATAAGCAACTGCGAAACCTCTGCATCCCCCGGCTTGATCGCATAGCGGCGTCCATTTGCGGTTTCAAAACGCACATGCTCGCCGTCGAGTGTTGCAGCTGTCACCTGACCACTTTCCACCGCATCGACAAAGTCGGAATAGCTGACCTCATTCCCCTGCGTGCCCGATCTACTTGGATCAAACATCGTGAACAGAGCCAAGACCAAAACGATCAACACAGCCCAGAATGCAAAATTACGCGCGTTGCCCAACAACTTTCTCCTGATAGAGCGGCCCCTATGAGCGGGCCGCGACCTTTATCACCTTTGTTCTTAAAATAAGGATGAATGCCGCAGGTTCAATGCGAATCCAAATAAGTCGTGAATGGTTGGTCAATAAATGCGCGCCATTTGGCTTGGGGCTGGGCCAGTGGTGCGGCGATAAGCTGGTCTTTGCGCCATATACCTGGGCTGCTTTTGAGGCTGTCATAGGGCAGACCCACCGCGCGCCAATCGGGGATTTGTGACACGGCGCGGCCCAATGCGCGCAGGGTGATACAAGGCTCTTTTGGCCCTGCGATTCGCCAACGATTGTCCCAGAGTTGATCTAGCTTGGCTGTGCTTTTCTGGGCGGCATTTGGCTCTCGGGTGATGCGGATGGCCTGGCCCGCTTGGGTCAATAGACAGCCTGCAAGCGTGTGTTTATTGGCATGTGCAAGCCTTTCACGCATATGCTCATAAGCGCTGGTACGCGCGCTATAACCTTGCCCGCCAACCCATCCCAAGGCCAGGGCAAAGAGATGCCATTGCACCTCGCCCGGCAGATCACCCTCCAGGCGCAAGATCAGATCGCCGCGATCTTCGGTAATGCGGCTCTTCGCCTCGATCATGATATAGTGCCAAAGTGCAGAGCGTGCGCGGCGCAGGGCCTGGGCCGAACTGGCAAGCACTGGGGGTGGCAATTCGTTTTGCTGTAAATCTGCGAGCATTTGTCGCGTACGTACGCGGGTAAAGCGGGGATCGTCATTGCTGGGATCATCCACCCAAGTCAGATCATGGGCGCGCAAATAGCGGCGCAGCTCAGCGCGCGATATGTCAAGGAGCGGGCGATGCCAGCGAACCCCGTCGCGCTGAAATTCGCTTTGCATCGCGGCTAGCCCATCAAGCCCGGCTTTGCGCGACAGGCGCATCAGAAAGGTCTCGGCCACATCATCTTGGGTATGACCGAGCGCGACAGTGCCAACCCCCGCGCATTTCGCCCACGCAGCAATAAGCTGATAGCGGGCGGTGCGGGCGGCGGCTTGCAGATTTCCGGTAAAGCCTTGATTATCCCAAGTTAAGATATCATGTGGGATGCTGCGCGCGGCGCAAAAGCGGGCGACAAATTCCGCCTCTTTGCGCGCCTCGTCCCGCAGCTGGTGATCCACAGTCACCGCGCAAATATCGAGACCCTCGGAATGGCACATATGCAAAAGCGCCAGCGAATCCCCGCCCCCTGACACCGCGACGCCAACGCGGCCCTTGAGCCCAGCAAGGTTAGCTACAGTCAAAATCCTGCATCGCGCTTTGTGCTTGGGCTGCCTCATCAGTTGCATTTGGGTATCGCGTGGCAACCTCGGCTAGCGTCACACAGGCCTCTGGTGTTTGCCCCAAACTGCCAAGCGCCTCGCCCAAGCGCAGCAGCACCAGAGGTGCCTCATTCGAGGTTTGATCCATGGAAAATGACATCAAATAAGCCTCAGCGGCCGGGCGCGTCTCTCCAAGTTCGGAAAAGGCCTCACCCCGCAGAAAATGCACCTGCGCTGTGATCGGTGAGCCGGGATAGGTTTCAAAGAACCCGTTTGTGATCTCTATGACAAGCTCCGCATCACCGGTCTCCAGAGCTGCTTGCGCGCGGGCGTAATCCCCCTTTTCCCCCACAGCCAGATCAGGGCCAGCATTCACGATACCCGGCGAGGTCGCGGGCGCCTTATGACTGCCATCAAGACGGGGCGTGTCGCCCAACGTGGCAATGTCACAGCCTTCTTCCAGCTCGCAGAGGCGAAAATCAAGATCACCGATTTGGTTGGTGCCATTGGCAACGATCTGCTCGATTCGGAACTCGAGTTGCTCGGTTTTGCCAGTGAGCCGTTGTAGCTCAAGCTCAAGCGCATGCATGCGATCCAAAGCCGTTCCGCCCGAAAGCCCGGCAAAGCCGCCAGTTGTGCTCAGCTCTTGTTTGAGTTCTTGCAACGTAACATAGAGCACCGTGATTTGTTGGCGAATATCGGCAAGCGTCGCATCGCGGTCTTGCGCAAAACCGTTAATTGGGAGCAGAGCCAAGCAGAGCCCAAAGCCAAGTGATTTGAACATCGCTCTTATCCCGAAATTCCAGCTTTTAGCACCGTTACCGCGCGGCGGTTTTGCTGATAGCAGCTCTCTTGCGAGCAGATTTGCAGCGGACGCTCTTTGCCATAAGAGACCACTTGCAGACGGGTGGCAGCCACCCCTTGGGAGACCAAATAATTACGCACTGCATCCGCGCGCCGGGCTCCGAGGGCAAGGTTATATTCCCGCGTGCCTTGCTCATCTGCGTGGCCCTCGATCACTGCCGTATACCCCATATTTGCATTGAGCCAGCGTGCTTGGCTTGCCAGCAGGTCTTGCGCGATTGGAGTCAAGCTGGATTGGTCCACCTCGAAAAGCACACGATCCCCGACGGCCTGCTGGAAATGCACAACTGAGGTCGGGTCAGAGATGGTGCCGGGCGTAATCGCGCCGGTTTGAGCACTGTTATTTGATGCGCCATTATCAAACCCGCCCAAACGCGACGGGTCGGTGCATCCTGCAATCGCTGTCAGGGCGATCCCGAATAATAGTTTTACTGCCGTGTTCATGCCGCTCTTCCTAACCTTTTTGTTAACCATATCACGTCACCGAGTGTTTGGGAATCCTATTGCGCGTCACTGAAGCGGGCCCCAACTTGGGTCCGAGCCGCCCGTCGGCGTGCGTACAGGGCGCAGATTTCGCCCTGAGATATCGACGGAGTACAGCGAGGAACGCCCTGTTTCCCCTTGCGTTTCACGATGAAACATCAAAACGCGGCCATTGGGGGCCCATGTGGGGCCTTCATCCAGGAAAGAGGCAGTGATCAGCCGCTCGCGCGAGCCATCTATGCGGATCACGCCAATGTGAAAACGCCCCTTATTCTGTTTGGTAAAGGCGATCAGATCACCGCGCGGGGACCAAACCGGAGTGCCATAGCGCCCCTCTCCAAAGCTGATGCGTTTGGCCTCTCCGCCGCTTGCGGGCATAATGTAAAGCTGCTGTGAGCCGCTACGATCGCTTTCAAACACGATCTGGCTGCCATCAGGGCTAAAGCTGGGCGCAGTCTCAATGGCGGGCGAGCTGGTCAGGCGCACAGATTGGCCGGTGTTCAGATCCATCGAGTACAAATCCGTATTGCCCGCTTGGGTGAGGCTATAAACCAATTGCTGCCCATTGGGAGCAAAGCGCGGCGCAAAGGACATGGTGCCCGAACCGCTTTCAAGCACACGGCGTGCACCGGTTTGTGTGTCGAGCAGGTAAATCTTGGGAAAACCTGTTTCATAGCTGGTATAAAGCACCCGATCCCCATTCGGGGAAAAGCGCGGCGCAAGCACCAGCGCGCTGCCATCGGTCAGATAGCGGATATTTGCCCCGTCCTGATCCATGATCGCCAGCCGCTTTTGCCGATCGCCCTTGGGCCCGCTCTCACTGACAAAGACGATGCGCGTATCAAAATAGCCCGTCTCGCCGGTGATGCGCGCATAGGCCATATCGGAAATCTTATGGGCCATCCGCCGCCAAGCCGGTGCAGTCCCTGCCAGCTGCAAGCCCTGCCCTAGCTCCGCACCCGTCACGATATCATAAAGGCGAAACTTCACCGC
This sequence comes from Aliishimia sp., assembly GCA_963678085.1. GTDB lineage: Bacteria > Pseudomonadota > Alphaproteobacteria > Rhodobacterales > Rhodobacteraceae > Aliishimia. The sequence goes on along the minus strand of OY782680.1, from coordinate 462,064 downwards.
GATCTGATCACCATTTTGCGACACAGCCCCGGCCACCAGCCCTTGCGCATTGAGCGCGCGCCAATCGGCATATTGCAGCGGCGCGTTAAAATCGGTGAAGCGCCCAATATAGGCCTCTTTCGGGATCTCGCGAAACAGCCCCGTGCCTGATAGGTTATTCGCAACCACGCGCGCCATATCCTGCGCGATTTGCGTCGCCTCGGGCGTTTCCGCGATGAAGTCAGGCACAACAATGGGCACCGGCTCAATCACACCTTGGTTAATCTCAATGCGCAAAGGACCAGAGCTTTGGGCCAGTGCCGTTTGAACCAATGCAGGGACACTCAGACAAAGGGCGCAGGCCCAGATCGTTAACGTGCGCATTATCATCTCCAGAACATTCCCTCGGGGTTAAAGGTCATCTCAATTTCCTTCCATTGCCCATATTTTTCTGCGGGCAAAGGGAAGCCGCTCATGCCGCAGCGGATCACGGCGCGGCGGGCGGTCTCAAAGACGCGGCGCGCAGCAGCCGCGCTGCCCCCTGAATGGTCAACCATGCGGATTGAGCCAACATCAGGGCGACCATCCCGGCCCATCGCCACAAAGAGCGTGATCTTGGTTTCCTGCGCCTCAGAGGACAAAGAGCCCACATTCCAGCAGCGTGAAACCGCGACGCGCAACCCTTCGCGCTCACCGCCACTCAGAGGCGGGCCAAGGGGGATATTTTCCTCTTGGCTTGCCGTTTCAGCAGGTTGGCGCGGCGTTTCAGGCTGAGGCTCTGGCTCTTGCTCACTGGCTTCGGCTTGCCTTGCTGGCGCGGGTGGAGGTGGCGGCGCGGGCCGGCGCGGGGGCGGGCGTATACTGGTTTTGGGCGCTGAGGAGGCGATATCAGCCTCGGTCACAATTTCTGTCGTGCTCGCCTCTGGCGCGGCTTCCCGTTCTGCCACCTCTGGTTCGGGCTCACCTATCCCTTCTTGGGGGGCGATTTCCTCTGGCTCTGCCGGGGCTGGCTCTTCTGGGATCACAACCTCATCTGCAATCCGGTCAGCCTGCTCTGGCACGGCTTCTTCGGCTTCAGGCGCGTCAACCTCGACCGGCTCAGGCACAGGAGGCGGGGCTGGTGGTGCCTCGGGCTCTGCAATCTCTGGCTCTTGAGTGGGCGGTGCCATTTGCGCGTTTGACTGCGCAACAGCTGGCTCAATATCGGGCTGTGGCGGCTCTGGTTCTGGCGGCTCATCGAGCAGCTCGACCTGCGGCATTGCGATCTCTGTCACCACCTCGGGCTGCGGCTCAGATTCTGGCTCAGGTTCTGGCGCAGAGCTTTCGTTTGCAGTAGGCGCAAAAATCACATCCACAACCTGCACATCAAAGGGGAGAGGCTCTGAGCGGAAAGGATTGTTCACGACCACCGCCCCAAGAAGCAAGGCGTGGATCGCAACAGAGATTTTGAACCCCGTGTCCAAATCGCCTCACCCACCCGTTCCTACGGCCCCAAAACTCGGACCACCAACATCCATCACAAGCCCGACTTTACCAAACCCTGCCGCACTTAGCGCCCCCATGATCTGCGCCACCTCTTGATGTGGCAACGCGCCATCGGCCCGCAAATAGACCCGATCACTGGTGCGCTCAGCAACAATGGCGCGTAGCTGCTGGATAAGCGTGGCGCGCTCTACCTCAGAGTTCTGAATATAGATCTTGCCATCCTCTGTCATGCTGATGGTAAGCGGCTCTTCTTGATCAACGGGCAAAGCACCAGCTGCAGTCTTGGACAGCTCAGTCTCCACGCCAACCGTTAGCATGGGCGCGGCCACCATAAAGATGATCAGCAGCACCAACATAACATCCACGAAGGGCGTAACATTGATCTCGGCCATGGGCTGTGCGCGACGCCTGCGTCTCTTTCCCCCCGCTCGCTCCACTCTCTGCAACGCCGCGCCCATGGCTCAATCTTCCAATTGGCGCGAGAGCAGGGTGACGAACTCATCGGAAAAGGCCTCATACCCGCCGATAACCCGATCCGCATCGCTGCTGAGCTTATTGTAGAAAATCACCGCAGGAATCGCGGCCAGCAGCCCCAGCCCCGTTGCCAATAGCGCCTCGGCAATGCCAGGGGCGACCACCGCGAGATTGGTGTTTTGCTGCTCGGCAATCTCGATAAAGGCGTTCATGATGCCAACCACCGTGCCAAAGAGCCCGATAAACGGCGCAGAAGAGCCGACGGTCGCCAGCACTGTGAGGCCGGTTTGCAGCTCATCGGCCTCTTTCTGGATCGCCACATCCATGGAGCGATCAATGCGCGCGATGGTGCCGGGGATCAGTTCACCCTCGGGCGTGTGCGAGCGGCTCCACTCGGTCATACCAGCGACAAAAACCCGCTCGGCCCGCCCCTGAGGCTGTGGGCCAAGGGTTTCATAGAGCGTATCCAGCGGCTCACCGGACCAGAATTTTTCGTCAAAGGCAGCCGCTTCCCGGCGCGCGGCGCGATAGAGCAGCAACTTTTGCAGGATCGTTCCCCACGCCCAGATCGAGGCAATGATCAACGCAACCATCACCAGCTTGACCGTCAGGGTCGCGCGCAAAAATAACCCAAGTAACGAGAAATCAATCTCTTGCGCCAGGGCGAGAGTCTCTGTTTCCATCTGCCTGCTCTTCTCATCTGCAACCCTTATATGGGCCGTCTTAAGCAGATATTAACCAGGATTCTCGCAAAAAGCTATAAAATTGCGCGTGATCGGGGAGATTATGACCTACACGATTTGGAGCCGTTTGAAGATTTCTAGCGCGCCAGTACGGCATATTGACTGACCCAAGCTTGAGCAGCGCAACCCGCCGTACTCTCTTAGGTATTCTTTTTGATCCAATTGCCCGCCGCATCTCGGGAGTACCGGCCCTTGTCTGGCGTGCTGCGATCATCGGGTTTCAAGTGCTCGGCCATGTAGTCGATCCCATTCTCTAAAGGAATCATCTGAGACAAAGGCAATTCGACTGCGGCCTGCAAAGCACGCAATCTCATCCACACCTCATCAGACATGCGATGGCGCCAAACTCCGGTTAGCATACGTGCAAATTTCGGGTCTTTGCGGGCTCTTTCTTCGAATAGCGGCATGAGTGAACCGTAATGCGCCAACAAAATTTCTGCGAGCCCGCAAGCGATCCGCCCCAAGTGATCCTCGGTTTCGGCAAATGCAACAGCATTAAGCATGAAGTTCCAAATTGCATGAGGGTGCGCGATGAATGAAATAAGGACGACCCATTGCTCGACATCTTCATTCACCAATTCGCTTTGCAGATACTCCTCAGCTTTCGCAAGTGTGGCATCCGTTACCTTGAATTGGCGTTCATTTGCGAAGGCGGTTAGCCGCTCTCCCAAACAATGTTCGCTATTGGATTGAAGATGGCCGTCTAACCAATAAGCGGCTAGGAGTTGTTCAGTTGTTATAGACTTTTTAGGCACCGATAATCGCGGCAATACCCGCGCATTTTTCGGGCGATAGAAGCTCGCCTCAGTTTGGTGCTTAACAGTTAGGCGAAACAACAGACTTTGACAAGGTGGATTTCGCCAAAGGTCTTTCCAACGTTCATGTCCCTGAAAGTTTCACCCGCAGCTCCTCGGGCAGGCGCATCGGTTTCCCTTCCGTGCTCATCACAACGGCGGTCACGAGGGCTTTGAAGATCAGGGTTTCGCCGCGTTTGACTTCTTGTTCGAACATCCAGCGCACTGCGCCTTTGGGCCAGTGGGTTGTCTCGACTGTTAGCCGATCGCCGAGCCGGGCGGAGCTGAGATAATCTGCCTCTACCCGTGTGATCGCAAAGACGATTCCTTCTGCCCGCATGGCATTTTGATCCAGGCCCAGCTCTTCGACGATTTCGGAGCGGGCGCGTTCGATATAGCGCAGGTAATTGGCATAATAGACGATCCCCGCCATATCCGTGTCTTCGTAATAGACAGTGATGGGCAGCTTATGTGTCATCGGTCTCTTTCGGCCAGAGCAGCGAGAGTTCAAAAGGTAGCGCTTCAAAGGGCGCGGTGCAAATCTCAGCTGCCTGCGCCCAGGCCCCGTCAAGGCGCCAGGAGCCCTCTTGCAGTGAAAATGCCTCTAGCGTGCGTGCCTCGGGGTCAACAAACCATAGATGGCTCACGCCCTGGCGCGCATAGGTGTCCCGCTTTGTGGTGAGATCATAGCGCCGGGTGCTGGGTGAGAGGATCTCGCAGACCCAATCCGGGCGCGTGGTAAAATACGGCGCAATCTCAAATTCCGGCATGGTTTCGCGCCGCCAGCCTGCAAGATCAGGCACATAGATTTCAGAGGGCTCCAAATGCAACTCAGGCTCCACAAGGATCGTCCAGCCGCCGGGGCCCGTGATGCCAAGGTTAAACGCGCTTATCAACAACGCGCTTAGATGCGATTCGGCCAATGCATGGGGCGAAGCGGGCCGGGGCTGGGTATAAAGCGCCCCGCTCACGATCTGTGCAATCATGCCCGCAGGCGCATCAAGAATGTCCTGATAGGTGGCAGTTCTGATCGGGTTCAAACGGTTCACGGGCGGGCTCCTTATCTGAGCAACATAACACAATGCGGACTGCGTTCCAAATTTTACTGCGGTTTTGGCAAACGCGCCGCCAGCCGCAAGGCGTGAGAGGCATCTTGCGCAGCAACGGGCATTACTGGATCATAGGCGGCTTGAATGATCCCTGCAATTTCGGGGCGCAGCACAGCGGTCTCGTTAGCCAGCGCCAGGGGGGAGCTCTCGCGGAACGCCTTATCAGACCAGAGCAACATCTGCTGCACCGCTTGGCTGAGCGCGAGGGTTTCTGCGGGCACGCTCATCAGATGGTCATCCATGCAAATAAAGGCGAAACAGGCCTTGATCCCCCCTGCCGCATCAAAGCGGAAAACACGGTATTGATTGGCCTTGGCGGCAATGAGCCGGTGCACCAGCGCTGCAAGCTCGGGCACCAGACGGTCAAGATCCGGGACTTGCGTAAGCTCAGACCAGTTGCGGCAAAAAAACCACATATTATTCACGCCCAACTCTGGGTCCGTCTCAGCCATCTCATGGCCCGCAAGCGCGCAGACCGCCTCAATCGCGCCCTTCACGGTTTGTAGCGTCGTCTCTTCCACCCCGAACACGACCGGCGCAATCGGCCGACCCCAGCGTGCAAAAACATAATCGCCGGTTTCACGCGTAAAAAGCGCCTCAATTTCAGATGCGTCCATAAAATCCTCTATTCAAATAGATCGCCAGAGCTGCGCGGGGCGGCAATGCCAAGATGTTTCCACGCCTTTTGCGCCAGCATCCGGCCTCTGGGCGTGCGCTGAATCAGGCCCATTTGCAGCAGATAGGGCTCAATCACCTCTTCCAGCGCATCGCGGCTTTCAGAAAGCGCAGCCGAGAGCGTTTCAATGCCCACCGGCCCGCCGCCATAATTTTCCGCAACAAGGCGCAAATAGCGGATATCGGCCCCGTCAAGCCCAAGCCGATCAACGCCAAGCCGGGTGAGTGCGCTATCGGCCAGCTCACGATCCACCGTGCCATTCCCTTCGACTACAGCAAAATCCACAACACGGCGCAGCAATCGCCCCGCAATTCGCGGCGTGCCGCGCGCACGCCGGGCAATCTCGCGGGCCCCAGCCTCATCTGCGGGCGCACCGAGCTTGCGCGCATTGCGGGAGATGATCAGAAACAGCTCATCTTCGGTGTAAAACTGCAAGCGTACCGGAATGCCAAAGCGATCGCGCAAAGGTGTGGTCAAAAGCCCCATGCGCGTGGTTGCCCCCACCAAAGTGAAGGGTTGCAAATCAATGCGCACCGTACGCGCCGCAGGGCCTTCCCCGATCACCAGATCCAGCTCAAAATCCTCCATCGCCGGATACAGCACCTCTTCGACGGCCGGGTTCATCCGGTGAATCTCGTCGATAAAGAGCACATCACGCGTATCGAGATTGGTTAGGATCGCCGCCAAATCCCCCGCCTTGGCGAGAACGGGCCCCGAGGTCATACGGAAATTTACCCCCAGCTCACGCGCAACGATCTGCGCAAGGGTGGTTTTTCCAAGACCGGGCGGGCCGTAGAACAGCGTGTGATCCATAGCTTCGCCACGCTGGCGGGCCGATTGGATGAAGACCCGCAAATTGGCGCGTGCCTCTTTCTGACCGACGAACTCATCAAGCCCTTGCGGGCGCATGGCGCGGTCATATTCTTCGGGCCCCTGATCTTCAGGGAGCGGTGCGGGGCGCAGGACAGGATCACTTTGGGTCATAGGCCGCTCCGCTTAGGTTTTGGGCGCAAGGCGTTTTAGGGCGGCGCGAATAAGATCTGAGGTCTCACCGCCCGCGCCCTCTTCTATGGCGCCCGCCACTGCCGCCGCCGCATCGGAAGGGGCGTAGCCGAGATTGGCAAGGGCCGAGAGCGCATCGCCTTGGGCATTAGCTTGCGGCGCGGGGCTTGGCGGCGGGGATGTTGGTGCGATCTCAGCAACGTCCTGTGCAGAAGGGGCGGGCGCGGTGACTTGCGCCTCTTGCTGACCCATGGCCATGACCTGTGGAGCCTTGTCTTTCAGGTCCAGCACAACGCGCTGCGCGATCTTGGGGCCTATCCCCTTGGCCGCCTTCACCGCGTTCCAATCTCCCAAAGCAATGGCGCGGCTGATCCCATCGGGGCCAAGGGCGCTGAGCACAGAAAGGGACGCTTTGGCCCCGACACCCTGAACCGAGGTTAACAGCCGGTGCCATTCCTTTTCCGCCATGGTCAAAAAGCCAAAGAGCTGTAGCAGATCCTCGCGCACCAGCAAATCCGTGTAAAGCGCCACAAACGCCCCCGGCGCAGGCAAAGCCGCCAAAGTGCGATCCGAGCAATAGACCAGATAGCCCACGCCCTGCACATCAAGCATCACATGATCAAGCGCGCGGTAATCGATGCGCCCCTGCAATTTCCCGATCATGACGCGGCCCTCGCAATCGCGGCGGCAAGACCGCCCGTCGCGCCGCCATGATGCGCATGGCAAATCGCAATCGCCAAAGCATCTGCGGCATCGGCCCCGGCAAGCTTTACGCCCGGCAGCTGCACACCGACCATATGTGCCACTTGCTGTTTATCCGCATGGCCCACGCCCACAACGGTCTTTTTCACCTTATTGGGCGCATATTCGGCAACGCGCAGCCCGGCTTGGGCGGGCACCAAAAGAGCAATCCCGCGCGCCTGGCCTAGTTTCAGCGTGCCAACCCCGTCACGGTTCACAAAGGTTTGCTCAACCGCGGCGTCTTCGGGAGAGTATGTCGCCACAACATCCGTGAGCTGCTCATACAGCGATAATAGCCGCGCGGCCAGTTCCTCACCTTTGGAGTGACACACCCCGTTGGCGATGTGACTGAGTCGGCCCGCATGCGATTCGATCACGCCCCATCCCAGATGCCGAAGGCCCGGATCGATCCCCAAGATGCGCATATCTAGCCGCCTATCTAATAATTTGATCTTTTTTTCTGCTCGTCCTTTCCCTCTATCAGCAAACCGCCCGCGCCGCCAAGTCTTGAGGCACATGTCGCGTATTGATCATGTGCTTGTCGTATTTTGCACGCGCAGAAAGATTGAGGCAAAAATCGACAAGAAATATGTCACTTGCGACACCCGAAGAAGCGGAAATTAACACTTTATTTCAAGAATTTAACTCGCATTTCTAGCCATGCGAAATTTGCATTTCTCCTATGCAATTGTGGCGCTTGTTTGGCAAAAATTTCCTCTCTAGATGCCGCTCACCGACGATGTGGTATCGTCGGCCCCACATGAAAGGTATTGCAATGGCTGCAACAGATTTTTCCCGCACCGCAATTGGCGCAGCGCCCGTTGCTACTCGTTTGGCGTCCGTATTTATGGGGCCATTGGCTGCGATTTGGGCCTGGAATGACAAGCGGAAAACCCGCAACGTGCTCTCCAAGCTATCTGATCGCGAGCTGAGCGATATCGGCTTTACCCGCGGTGATTTAGACTAAAAAGACCCATGGCGCGCATCGGTTGCGCTGCGCGTCACTCTTCGGCTTCGATCTCTTCTGCAGGGCTGTCGTCTTCTGGAATACTGTTTTCTGGCCCATCATTCTCTAGGCCGTCATTCTCTGCAAGCTCTATAGGGGGCTCTTGCAGGGCAGGTTCAGCGGGTGCTGGCGCTGACGGTACGAAGAAAGTCGATAGCGCTTCGGTCACATAGTCAGCTTGAAAGAGAAAGGCCCCAGCCTGACCCAGCATATTGTCACTGCGCATGTCTTCCAGCCGCGCCTCATAATCTTGCGGTCCCATCTGGGCAAAGGCGTAGGCCTTAAACAGAACAAAAGCTACCACGATCAATACGAGCGACGTAATCGGCAATCCCAAACCCATATTGGGATGGGATGAGGTGCCAATCCTATTTTTGGGCACCCCCACTGCTTTGCCTTTTCGCAATGCCGCGTGTTGATTTTTAAGCTTACCAACACGATTTTCAAATGCCCGCTTTTGACTGGTCATAAAATAGATGCCTCATTCATGCGCTAAACAGCCCACAGAATCGCAGTATGATCTAGCCTCCCCTATAAACCCAAATTTTACGTTAACCTGCGCACAACAAAAGGGTTGTCCATTCGCCCATCACAAAGCGCTGCTGGACGGCGAACCCTTGCGCTGCATAGGCTGCGATGACCTCTTCGGCTTGCTCATTGAGGATACCCGAAAGGATCGCATAGCCGTCCGCCGCGCAGTGGTCCTTAAGATCAGGGGCCAGCGCCACCAGCGGGCCTTTCAGGATATTGGCGAAAATCAAATCAAAGGGGGCGGCGGTCTCAATGTCGGGATGGGCAAAACCTGCGGCCTCTAGGCAGCGGATGCGGCCACCTAGATTGTTAGCCTGCGCATTGGCCTCAGCGACCTCAACCGCGACAGGATCAATATCAGAGGCAATCACCGGCTCAGGCCAGACACGCGCGGCGGCCATGGCGAGCACCGCCGTTCCGCACCCGATATCTGCCACATTTTTGCAAGCGATCCCGCGTGACAGCAGTTCTTCTAACGCAAGCAAGCACCCATGGGTTGTCCCGTGATGCCCGGTGCCAAAGGCCATGGACGCCTCGATCAGCAGCGGTTCGCACTCCTGCGGCACCTTATCTGCGTCATGGCTGCCATAGACAAAGAAACGCCCCGCCTCGACCGGGCTCAGCTCTCGTTTGACATGGGCGACCCAATCGGTTTCGGGCAGCTCTGAAATGGTAAAGGGCTTGGCACCATAAGCGGCGGCCAGTAAATCCAGCGCAACGCTGTCTGGGTTTTCGGTAAAATAGCCACCAACCTCCCACAGGCCCGAGCGGTCCTCGATTTCAAAAACACCCACGCCAGTTGGTGCGGGGGTCAGGGTTTCAAGAGCTTCGCCCAAAGTCTCGGCATTGGAGCGCCCCATAAGGGTGGTCAGAGCGGTGAAAGTCGGCATTTATCGGCTCCGGTATCTGTCAGGGTTAGGATAAGGTCGCGGGCGCGCAGGTGTGGCGCTATCAGGCTGCAGGGTCTGCACATAGCGCCAGCCCCAGGCAGCGGCTAATGTGCCGGTGATCATCCCGGCCAGCGCTTGACCATAGATCACCCCAACCGCGCCAAGGCTTGCGGCTATCGCACTTGCGATCGGCCAACTCAGCGCCCCGTGCAGCGTCCAATTTGCGGCGGTGGACCACATAGGTTTGCCCAGATTGTTAAAGGCGGCGTTAGACACAAAGAGTGCGCCGATGAACATGAACCCGCCCACGCCCCAAATCGTGAAGGCATGCAGCACCTCAGCGCCTTTTCCGCTCAGGCTAAAGAATTCGGCCACGAGCCCGCCTGCACCGATCAAGATCGCCCAGGCGACAAGCGTATAAATCAGGCAAAAGATCAACGCATCTCGATAGGTCGCGCGCACACGGTCCATATACCCGGCCCCGTAGTTTTGCCCAAATATGCCACCCACAGCACCAGAGAGCGCAAAAATACCGCCAAAGACCAGCACAGTGAGACGTCCCACAACGGTCCAGCCACTTATGGCCTCTTCGCCATAGGGGGCCATCACGATGGTCAGCAGGTAATTGCCCGCAGGGGTGGCAAGCTGAGTCAAGATCGCGGGGATGGCAAGCCATAGAAAAGGGCGGAGGGTTTCCTCAAGACAGGCGCGGTTAGGCCTCGCGATCAACTTTTGTTGGACAATCGCATAGTAAACCCCAAAGCCCATCAGGAAAAAGCGAAAGATCACCAACCCCAAGGCCGCGCCATCCAGGCGCATATCGAGCCAGATGATGAAGATCGGGTCAAGGATCAACAAAAACACGCCGGAAATCAGCGTCACATACATAGCTTTTGCGCCAAACCCATCAGCGCGCAGGGCACCCGAGCATAGCAGCGCCACCGCCATGGGCACGAGCGAAAAGATGGTCTGGCCCAAATAGCGCACAGCCAGGGCAGCAGTTTCCCCGGTCGCCCCTGACATAGATATCAACTCATGGCGAAAGGTGAACACCAGGCTCGCCATGAACCCTTGGGTAACAACTGAAATCAACAGCGCAGCCCCGGCGCGGCTCCGGGCTAGGGGGCGTTTCCCTTCTCCAATGGCGCGCGCAATCAAAGCCGTGCCCGCAATCATCAGCCCGATACCGGAGGACACCGAAAAGAACTGGATCGCATAGGCAAAACCAATCGCCGCGACCAGCTGAGGATCCCCCAAGGTCGAGAGCCAGAACAGGTTCACCACATCGACGAGAAACACAAAGGTAATCCCAAAGGCCCCCGTCGCCGTCATGCGCACCACATGGCCCATGGTTGAGCCATCAAGGAAGCGACCTCTCTCGGCACCGCTCATTGTGCCGGGGTTCCGATGGGAGCTACAAAAACCGTCTCATGCCCAGCCTCTGGATGGCGCGGGATCAGGGTCGCAAGGATCAGCGAGCTTGTAGCGATGAGCGCCGCAATCACAAATACCGCCGCCGGAGAGACCAGCCAAAGCAGCCCCAAAAGCGCGGGCAGCCCCACAGCCGCGATATGGTTGATGGTAAAGGCGACGGCGGCGGTCGGGGCCATATCCTCGGGCGCGCCAATCTTTTGGAAATAGGTCTTAAGCGCCAGGGCCAGGCCGAAAAAGATATGGTCCAGAATGAACAGGATGGCCGCGACCAGGGCGCTCCACTCAAAATAATAGACCCCCGCATAGGCGAGAAAGACGCATACCAGCCCGGCATATTCGAATACCAGCGCGTTGCGTTCGCCAAAGCGCTTGATCGCCAGTCCAAACACAGGCGCAATGACGATATTGATCACGTAGTTGATAAGATAGAGCAGCGCCAGATCATCCACGCCATAGTCAAAGCGCTCCACCATCATCCAGCCCGCAAAAACCATAAAGATCTGCCGCCGCGCGCCAGCCAGAAATTGCAGCGCATAATAAAGCCAATAGCGCCGGCGCAGCACCATCTTTTTCTCTTGCGGATGCGGGGCCTCAAATTGCGGGAAAATCATCCAGGCGGCCAAGGCAATGGTGGCCGTTGTCAGCCCGCCAACCATGTAAACGAGATTATAGGTCAGCCCCAGCGGCTCCCAAAGGAATTTGATTGTGCCATAAACAATAAGGGTAGAAACCGAGGCCACTGCCATAATCCAGCTGAGTATCTGGGGCGCTTTGTCTTTTGGCAGCCATTGCAATTGCAGCGACTGGTTCACCGTCTCGTAATAATGAAACCCGATTGAGCTGAGAAGGGTAAGCGCCATAATCCCGCCATAGCTGGGAAATTGCGCGGTCACAGCTGTGGCTGCGCCAAGCAGGGTTAAGGATAAAAGCCCAAGCCGCTGCTCACGGATCAAAAACAGCAAATATATGACCAAAACCGCCAGAAAGCCCGGAACCTCGCGAATCATGTGCAGAACGCCAATGTCAAAACCGCTGAAATTCGCGGCCTCCTTGACAAAGTTGTTCAGCAGCGTCGCCCAGGTATAAAAGGCAATGGGCATGCCCGCCCCCATCACAAAGAGCAGCGATATCGGCTGGCGCCAAAGGGGGAGACGCTTGGCCTCTTCAAGGGTCACGGTTTTTCTGATCATGCCCCGCCCATACGCCTGAAAAGCTCCCTTGGGAAGTGCGTATGTCGCGCGCTAGAGACGTGTATAAACCCAAGCTCCGTCGGCGCGGCGCGTGCGCGTAGCCTGGCCTGCTTGATAGAGATGGCTCAGATGCGCGACAGCCTCCACCAGCGCAAGCCCGTATTCACCAGGGCCGATCTTGCGTTTGAATAGCGGGACAAAACACTCCGCAGCCGATTTGGGCGTGTCGATATAGTCCAGAAGCCGCGCAAGCGCACCATGGTGATTGTCAATCAACTGCCGCATCCGCGTGGGCAGTCCAGTAAAAGGCAACTTATGCCCGCCAAGCACAAGATGGTCCTCGCGCGCCAGCGGGGCCAGACGCTCACAGGCTTCAAGCCAATCGGAAATCGGGTCGGCCATGGGTTCGGTCGCATAAACACCAATGTTGGGGCTGATGGAGGGCAAGAGCTGATCCCCGCCCAGTACAAGAGTGTCGTCCTCGCTCCAAAAGGTCGCGTGTTCGGGCGCATGACCATTACCAATATGCACACGCCAGTTTCGTCCACCCATAGTGATCAGATCACCTTGTTTGATGCGCGTATAGCCCAGCGGCATCGGTGCGACGACATCGGCAAAATTAAAGGGCCGCTCAGCTTTGCGCGCAGCCAAGATCTGAGGGTCCATCCCGGCGGAGATATAGAACGCTTCGTTCTCAGAGGTCATTTCGCTTTGCACATCCAATGTGAGCATCCGCGCCATCAGCCACGCAGTGCGTGTTGTGACCAACTCGGCCCCATGCTCGGTTTGAAACCAACCTGCCAGCCCCACATGATCCGGGTGATGGTGGGTCACGATCACGCGGGAAATTGGCTTGCCCTGTAGGGGCCCTGCGATAAACCCCCGCCAGATCTCCTTACTTTTGTTGGAGGCAAAGCCAGTGTCGATCACGGTCCAGCTCGCACCATCATCAAGCGCGTATATATTTACGTGATCAAGCTTCATTGGCAATGGCAGGCGCGTCCAGAGGACGCCCTCGGCCACCTCGATTGCTTGCCCATGCTCTGGGGGTGTCTCCCAGGGATACCGAATACCAGTCATACCACCACTTAGGACCCAAACTCATCTGGTGTCAAAGCATAGAGATCATCATCCCCAGCTCGCGCTTGCGCGAGCAATGAGGCATGTTCTGGCATCAAACGTTTGATATAGAACCGCGCGAGCTTTGCTCGCGCCCCTCCTTGATCTTGCATAGCGGCTGCTAAATGCACATGCCCACCGAGAACGCGCGCGAAAGCGCGCAAGTAGGGAGCCGCGCCCGCGAAGCGGGCGCGGTGGCCCACCGCGAGAAGCCACTCCGTGGCTTCTCGGAGTTCTTCGGTGGCTTGCCAAACTGGCTCCGCCAGATCTGGAATGTGATCCCGCGCGGCTTCAGCCGCGCTCTCGATCTCGTCCATCAGCAGCATGGCGGCTTCGCCGCCATCCATCATTTTGCGGGCGACGAGATCCATGGCTTGGATTCCATTGGTACCTTCGTAGATTGTCGTGACACGCACGTCCCGTGCGTATTGAGCAGCGCCGGTTTCCTCGACGAAACCCATACCGCCATGCACTTGGATGCCTAGGGCGGCAACTTCGTTGCCGATATCTGTTCCGAAGGCTTTCGCAATTGGAGTAAGCAGGGCCGCGCGCGCGGCCCATTTGGGGTCTTGCGAGGCTGTAGACATATCAATCGCAACGGCGCACGTAAGCCCGATCGCACGCGCAGCGAAAGTATCTGCGCGCATCTGCATGAGCATTCGGCGCACATCTGCGTGATCCAGGATCGTTCCTGTGCCATGCTCTTCCATCGAGCGGCCTTGTTTGCGCTCAAGCGCATAGGCCAGCGCGTGCTGGTAAGCGCCTTCTGCCGCGCCTATGCCTTGCCCACCCACGCCGAGCCGCGCATTGTTCATCATGGTAAACATCGCCGCCATGCCGCCGCCTTCTGCGCCCACGAGCCAGCCCGTCGCGCCTTCATAGCTCATCACACAAGTTGGCGATCCGTGCAGGCCCATCTTATGCTCCAGGCTAACCACTTTGAGATCATTGGCCACACCAGCATTTCCGGCCCCGTCAGGCAGTCGTTTAGGCACCAGAAACAGGCTGATCCCCTTTGTGCCCGCAGGCGCACCGGGCAGGCGTGCAAGGACCAGGTGGCAAATATTTTCGGCCACATCATGATCGCCCCAAGAGATATAGATCTTTTGCCCAGTGATCTTGTATGTCCCATCCACTTGCGGCTGGGCCCGCGTGCTAAGCGCGCCCACATCCGATCCTGCCTGGGGTTCGGTCAGGTTCATTGTGCCCGTCCATTCCCCGCTAATCAGCTTGGGCAAATAGAGCGCTTTAATCTCGTCTGACGCATGATGTGCCAGTGCTTCAATCTGTCCTTGGCTCATCAGCGGCGCAATTTGCAGTGACAGGCACGCGGCTGACATCATCTCATTTACCGCAGCTGTCACGGTCATGGGCAGCCCCATCCCGCCAAATTCTGGATCAGCGGCAATCCCGACCCATCCGCCGGATGCAATCGCTTGGTACCCTTGCGCAAAACCGGGCGAGCTGCGCACCACGCCATTTTCCAAAACCGCTGGATGCAGATCGCCTGTGCGCTGTAGGGGGCTTAGCACCTCTTCGCACATCTTACCCGCTTCCGTCAGGATCGCGCGCACCACATCCGGTGTCGCATCGGCAAAGCGCTCTGTCGCAGTAACCCGGTCAAATCCGACAACATGTTGGAATAGAAAGCTATAATCGTCCAAAGGGGCGCGGTAGGGCATGAGATCCTCATTGGTTTGAAAGCGCGATCACGGCAGATCTGTGTTCTGCGCGAGGGCAACGCAACCCAAACGCAGCGTCACGAATGACGTATTAAACCGCAAAGCTTAAGATTTCGCGGTGTTTTGGAGAGGAAGTCTCAAGGGTGAATGCGCCTATCTCAGGCAAGGTCTCTTGCTTTGATCACTTCTAGCAATGGCAAAAGCTGCGCCATATCCGGGCCGTGGTTCATGCCAGTCAACGCTTTGCGCAGTGGCATGAAGAGGGCGCGCCCCTTGCGGCCTGTCGCCTCTTTCACCGCCTTCGTCCAAACCCCCCAACTGGTTGTATCAAATGGACCCTCTGGCAGCAGCGCCATCGCTTGGGCAACGAACTGCGCATCCTCATCGTCAATGACTGGATCAGCACCTTTGCGGCACAGGGTCCACCAGGTCGAAAGATCGTTCAGGGTTGAGATATTATCGCGGCAGACCGTCCAAAAGGCCTCTTTTTGGGCCTCGGGCACGCCAAGTTTATCCAATTCCCCGGCCGCAAAGCTAACAGGTTGCGCTTGCAGGAATTTACCGGTCATCGGGTAGAGATCTTGCACATCGAACTTGGTTGGCGCGCTGCCGAATTTGCCTGGGTCAAACCCGTCAAGCAGCTCTGACATCTCAAGGCTCAGCTCAACAGGATCGCTAGAACCAAGGCGCGCAAGCGTGCTGAGCAGTGCCATTGGCTGAATGCCCGCCGCGCGCAAATCCCGCAGAGCGAGCGTGCCCAGGCGTTTAGAAAGTGCCTCCCCTTGCGGGCCCGTCAGCAGCGAGTGATGTGCAAAGCTGGGCACCTTGCCGCCCAACGCCTCAATAATCTGGATTTGCGTTGCGGTATTGGTCACATGGTCCGAGCCGCGCACCACATGGGTGACACCCATTTCCGTATCATCCACGACCGAGGCTATGGTATAAAGCACCTGACCATCGGCGCGGATCAGCACTGGGTCAGAAACGCTGGCCGCATCAATCGAAATATCGCCCAAGATGCCGTCAGCCCAGTCAATGCGGGTATGATCCAGCTTAAAGCGCCACACGCCATTACCACGCTCGGCGCGCAATTCCGCTTTTTGCGTATCGCTCAAAGACAAAGCAGCGCGATCATAGACCGGCGGTTTGCCCATGTTGAGCTGCTTTTTGCGCTTGAGATCCAGCTCGGTTGGCGTCTCGAAAGCCTCATAAAACCGACCCATTTCGCGCAGGCGATCTGCGGCAGCGGCGTAACGATCCAGGCGCGCGCCTTGGCGTTCAACGCGGTCCCAAGTCAGGCCGAGCCACTCAAGATCCTCTTTGATCGCATCCACATATTTCTCTTCGGAGCGCTCTGCATCCGTGTCATCAATGCGCAGAATGAACGTGCCACCAGCTTTGCGCGCAATGAGGTAATTCATCAGCGCGGTGCGCAAATTCCCCACATGCAGATAGCCGGTTGGGGAAGGGGCAAAGCGGGTCGTGGTCATCGGTCAGGCTCTCCAATTGCGGTTGCTGGCATGTCTCACACCGCTGTGGAATTGTCCAGTTTGGTTGCCTCGATCACGACGAATGCTTGGGCCCAAGGGTGATCATCGGTGAGAGAGACATGAATCACCGCCTTGTGCCCGAGCGGTGTCAATTCGATCAAGCGCTGCTCGGCCCAGCCCGTCACTGTCATAATGGGCTGGCCGGTTTCCAGATTGGTGACGGCCATATCTTTCCAGGCAATCCCCATGCGCAGGCCCGTTCCGAGCGCTTTGGAGCAAGCCTCTTTCGCGGCCCATCGTTTGGCATAGGTGCCCGCCACATCCTTGCGCCGCTCAGCTTTTTGCTGCTCTCGTTCCGTAAAGACCCGGTTTTTGAAACGATCGCCGAAACGCTCCAGTGTCCCCTGGATCCGTTCGATATTTGCCAAATCTGTGCCAATTCCAAGGATCATGGGGTTAGGCGCGCGGTTAGGATTTTGAGGCTCGCAAACCCGAAGAAAAGCGCAAAGACCCCCTCAAACCAGCGCTGCAGCCGTTTGTACCCCGCAACCATCGGCGCGCTGGAGAATAAGAACGCATAGCCGATGAACACCACGACTGAGCCGGAAAACAACAGCAAAAACATAGAGAATAATTGCACAGAACTCGCATCCGCCGGCAAGATAAGGGTGAAAACGGAGCCCCAGTTCAACACCGCCTTAGGGTTGGTGAGATGCAAAAGCGCACCTTTACGAAACAGCGCAGAATTGCCACCTTTCAGCGATTTTTCTTTTGTGCTTTGCGAGCTTCGCAAGGCAGCGCGCGCGGATTTGAAGGCGAGATAGAGCAAATACGCAGCCCCCAGATAGCGCAGGATCTCAAACAGCCAAACATTCGTCATCATGATCGCGCCGACACCGAGAACCGCCGCAAGCCCCCAACTGGCCGAACCTGCCAAAATCCCCGCCGAAACGGCCAAGGCACTTGCGCGCCCATACTGCATTCCCGTTCCGGCAATCGCCATCGTCGCAGGCCCCGGACTACCTCCGGCAAGGCACCATGCAAGCCAGATGAGGAGATAGGTCATGATCACTCTTTCTGTTCTAAGCGATGTAAATATTCACGCACGACCGCCGTAAGGAAGAAACGGGCGATGAGCAATGTTATTGCGAGTAGGCACAAGATCAACAGAACAATAATCGACGCATCGCCTAAGGTGGAACCTGTGATCAGGAAAACAATCAACGCGATGTTAAGAAAACCTTTTACGATAATTTCAGCAATAGATAAAAATTGCGACCGTATTCCCAAATCGACAAGCCAGAAAGAGGCGATGATGTATGCTGACAAAGCCAGAAATACGATCAGTGTCATCACTACCGCTGCGCGCCATGCTATACGTTTTGGCATTTCAACGCGGTGATCTAATGCAAATCGCCGCCCACAGCCGAACACACCGGCGGCCACCGATAGGAAGAACATTTGAGCAGAGCCCCAAAAACCGAAAAACAAGAGCGCCGCGGAGACGCTCGCAGCCAATAACCACCAGATTACAAATGATCTATAGCTAACATTCATTGATTTGCCGCCACTTGCTCTGAGCGCAGTTGCAGGTTCCGTTCCGTCACAACTGGCCCTTCTTTTCTAAGGCGCGCAGCTCTACGTTTGCCCCCATCGTCAGAAAGTATCGGTTCGCTAAAAAGGTTAATCCGAGGATAAAAGCAAAAACGAGGAAGATAAACACAGTAACACCAACCCTCATAATGAGGTTAAAATCATCTGGCATCAATTGAAAGTCATCAGCAATAAACAACCAAATAAGTGCTGCAATTACGGCATAAATCACGACAACCACCCCGGTCATGGGCACGGCCATAGCCCATGCGTCCTTTCTAGGAATCGTGGTTTTGTGTTCACGGGCAAGCTTTTGACCACACGCCATCGCCCCCGTAAACGCTGGGACAAAAGCCCCGACCGCAGATGGCAAGGTCAGATCCATAAACGCCAGCGCAACTGATATTATCATCAAAGCGATCATGGTTCCGATATACCAAATCGCATAGGTTTTTAGGCTCACTTTCACAAGAAAGTACCTTCTTTGCGCGCTTCATCCATAAGGCGGCGCATTTCGGCGATTGCTGGGGAGAGCCCGCGGAAGATCGCCTCGCCTATGATAAAATGCCCGATATTGAGCTCTTTCACCTCGGGGAACGCGGCCACAGGCTGCACGGTTTCATAGGTTAAACCGTGGCCTACATGCACCTCAAGCCCGAGCTCATGACCAAATGTTGCCATTTCGCGCAGCGCGCTCAGCTCCGCATCCCGCCTCTCAAATTCCCCGTCATGATGGGCGTCGCAATAGGCCCCCGAATGCAGCTCGATCACCTCTGCGCCGATGCGATGCGCGGCCTCGATCTGGCGCATCTCGGCTGCGACAAAGATCGACACACGGCATCCGGCCTCGCGCAGAGGGGCGATGAAATGCGCTAGGCGGTTTTCTTCGCGCGCCACATCAAGCCCGCCTTCGGTGGTGCGCTCTTCACGCTTTTCGGGAACTATGCAGACTGCATGGGGTTTGTGGCGCAGGGCGATGGACTGCATTTCCTCTGTTGCGGCCATCTCAAAATTGAGCGGGACCTCAAGCTGCTCCATAAGCGCAGAGATATCCGCATCCGTGATATGCCTGCGATCTTCGCGCAAATGCGCCGTGATCCCGTCTGCGCCAGCCTCTTCGGCCAGTTTGGCCGCGCGAACAGGATCCGGTGTCATTCCGCCCCGCGCATTGCGCACCGTGGCCACATGGTCGATATTTACGCCCAGTCTTAGCTCTTGCTTAGAGATACGCATGGCTTCCCCCTAACTCGCTCCCATTTCTGAAAGCTAGTACTAGAGCCCTAACCGAAATACGCAAGAGGACTAGGCTTTTGTTTATCCATCAACTTTCCTCGCAAATTTCATAGCAATTTGCGAGGGTCGATGGACTAGGGCGACGGATCTTTTCGCTCTGCCTTGGTTCTTTTGGCGGCTGCGGCCTTTTCCTTGAGCGCTTCGAACTTTGCCTTCAAATCCCCTTTGCGGCGGGTTTGATAGGCGCGGATGAGCGGCAAGGACAGATAATAGCCGATCATCCCGCAGATGATACCAGGGGCAATTCCCCCAATGAGATAGGGAATAAACACATCGTGATAGAAGACCAGCAGCCCTGACCAATCTGCCTTTTGCTCGTCAAAGAGCGAGAAGAAATTGCTGGTCAGGTCACGCCATGCATCCACAAAGGCCCCGCCAAAAGAGGCTTGCGCCTTGTGATCAACATTCGAGCCAAGCAGCCAGTGGCCTGTTTTCAAAGCAACCACGCCGATTGGCACATAGGTCAGTGGATTTCCAAAGAACGTCGCCATCACAGCAGCCAAGATGTTGCCCCGCATCAAGAACGCTAAGCTACCTGCGACAACAAAGTGGAACCCGTAAAACGGGGTGAAGGTTGTAAATACCCCAGCGCCAATGCCCCGCGCGATGCGTTCGGGGCTGTCCGGGAGTCGCCTGACCCGGTGCTTGATATATTGAAAGGCACGGCCCCACCCCCCGCGCGGCCAAACAAACTCGCCTATCGCGCGTGATACGGATCGTCTGTCTCTGCGTTTGAATACCAAGCCGCGCGTACCTCTTACCTTGGGGCGCGCCATTGTGCGCCTAAATATCCTTTTGCGAAGCCCTATGCACTGAGGCGATGTCGCTCTCTGTTTCTAGCGCTTTCATAAGCGAATGAAGATGCGCTAGGTCTCGCAATTGCACATATATATGCAATCGGTAAAAGTCAGGTTTCCGATCTAAAAATTTTAAATCCGATATATTTGCACCAGTTTCGCCGATTAAGGTACATACGCGGCCAAGCACACCAGCGTCATTGCCGATGGTCAGATCCAGCGGCACCTCATAGATTGCCGGGTGCGTTCCAGCATGCCAGTGCAGATCAATCCAGAGATCGGCTGCGTCTTCAAAAGCCGCCAAAGAATCGCAAGCGATGGCATGGACCGTAACCCCCTGGCCTTTCTGACGAATGCCAACGATTCGCTCGCCAGGCAATGGGTTACAGCAAGGGGCGCGATCAAAGCTCTGACCGGGTTTTAGGCCAACGACCGCGCGTTTTTTGTCGATTTTGTCGGCTTGTTTGGAGGGTAGCTCCGGGTACACAGCCCGCACCACATCTTGGGCCGACATCTCAGACGAACCCAGCCGCGCAAGAACTTCATCACTATCTTGCAAGCGCAGGGTCCGGGCTGCCGTTTCCAGCACTTTGTCCGTGAGCTTCTTGCCCACATGATCGAAGGCGGAGCGCGCAAGTTCTTGACCAAATTTGATAAACCGGTCCCGATCTTGTTCACGCAAAGCCCGGCGGATCGCGCTGCGCGCCTTACCCGTCACCGCAATTTCAAGCCACGTGCCTTGCGGCGCTTGTCCTTCGGCAGTGATGATCTCGACCGATTGCCCGTTTTTGAGCCGGGTCCAAAGCGGCACGCGCATCGTATCCACTTTGGCCCCAACGCAAGCCGCTCCAATGCGTGTGTGAATTGCATAGGCGAAATCAAGCGGTGTGGCCCCGCGCGGCAGATTGATCACATCCCCTTTCGGCGTGAAGCAAAACACCTGGTCGGAATACATCTCCAGCTTGACCGCTTCGAGGAAATAATGGTGATCCTCTTCATCGGTAAAGGCGTCTTGTAACCGCGAAATCCACCGCGACGGATCCACCGCAAAGGGGTTTTCGCTGCGCCGCCCGTCCTTATAAGACCAATGTGCCGCCACCCCGGTTTCAGCCACATCATGCATGCGCTTTGTACGGATCTGCACCTCGACCCGCTTGCCATCCCGCCCCAAAACGGTTGTGTGAATAGAGCGGTATCCGTTGCTTTTCGGCTGGCTGATATAATCTTTGAAGCGGCCCGGCACCGCGCGCCAACGCTGGTGAATGACACCGAGGGCGCGGTAGCAATCTTCTTCCGATTTGGTCAAAACACGGAAACCGTAAATGTCGGACAGGCGCGAAAACCCGAGGTCTTTTTGCTGCATCTTGCGCCAGATCGAATAGGGTTTTTTCGCGCGCCCAAACACCTCCGCTGTGATCTTGCCGGACACAAGCTCATTTTCCATGTCCTTTTTGATCTTTTCAATGACGTCGTCGCTTTCGCTTTGAAGCGTCACATAGCGCCGCATGATTGAGGTGCGCGCCTCAGGGTTGAGCACTTTGAAAGACAGATCTTCCAGCTCTTCGCGCATCCATTGCATGCCCATGCGGCCCGCGAGCGGTGCGTAGATCTCCATGGTCTCGCGCGCTTTTTGGTGTTGTTTTTCAGGTCGCATCGCCTTGATCGTGCGCATATTGTGCAGCCGGTCGGCGAGTTTGACCAGAATCACCCGCAGATCCTTGGACATGGCAATAAAGAGCTTGCGGAAGTTTTCGGCCTCTTTGGTCTCAACCGAAGTGAGTTGCAGGTTGGTAAGCTTTGTCACCCCATCCACAAGCGCTGCAATATCTGCACCAAAGAGGCGTTCCACCTCGCCATAGCTGGCTTTGGTGTCTTCAATCGTGTCATGCAACAGCGCGGTGATCAGCGTGGCATCGTCAAGATGCTGTTGCGCAAGAATTTCAGCAACGGCCACTGGATGGGTGAAATAGGGCTCGCCAGAGCGGCGAAACTGCCCCTCATGCATCTCTTCGCCAAAGGCATAAGCCGCGGTGATCAGCTCTGCGTTTGTTTTCGGATTATAGGTGCGGATAAGGGCGATCAGATCTTCTACAGTCATGTGATCCGCACCTATAAGGCTTGTGCTGGCCTTAGCCTTGCCTCTCTTAACCTTGCCCCTGGGCCGCCATTAGCTGACGCAGCAGGGATTCTTCGGACATATTGTCTTCTTCGGGTTTGTCCGGCTCAGAGCCCATAAGCAGCGCCATCGAATCCTCTTCGGGCTCATCCACTTCGATCTGGGTCTGGTTGGATTCGATCAAACGCTCGCGCAGATCATCAGCGGATTGGGTTTCATCGGCAATTTCACGCAAGGAAACAACGGGGTTCTTGTCATTGTCTCGATCCACCGTCAAAGCAGCCCCGGCAGAGAGTTCACGCGCCCGATGCGCGGCCAGCATCACCAGCTCGAAACGATTAGGGACTTTGTCAACGCAATCTTCGACAGTCACGCGCGCCATAGGGATCTCCGGTCTCAGGAAGTTTGAACAGGCTCTTTAGAATATCTTTTGGGGATTGACAAGCGGTTTCACCTCATCACGGGCATTTTGCGGCAATGCTTCTAGCATTTCGGTCACAGTCTTCCCAAAAACGGGGTGACGCCATCGCGGCGCAATATCGCTTAGCGGCACCAAAACAAAGGCGCGGTCTTGTACTCTGGGATGCGGCAGGATCAGCTCTTCGGGTGCCTCCTGCATTTGCGCCTCAAGCGGCAAATCTACCCAGTCTTGAAACGCATTCACGCTGGGCAGAACTGAATCACCAAAGGCAATCAGATCCAGATCTACGCTACGCGGACCCCAGCGCTTTCCCCTCTCTCGACCCAATGCACGTTCAACCTGCTGCAAAAGGGTCATAAGCTCATTCGGGGTCTTATCGGTATTTATAGCCACCGCCGCATTGATGAAATCCGGGCCCGCGCCCTTGGGGAACGCAGGCGTGACGTAAAGCCGGCTTTTCGCCGTTAACACGCATCCCTTATTTTCGAGCAGCTCAAGCGCCCGCCTCACGGTTCCTATTCGGTCAAAATCTTGAAACCCCTGGTTGGACCCAAGCGCAACCAGAGCGGTTGACCGGATTTGTGACGGATTTTCTCGCCTTTTTCGTGCTTTAGCGGGTTGCGGCATGTGAATTTTCGCCTAATGTTAACAATCACTGCGCTCTTAAGCTCACTCACACTCGCAAGCGCATGCATAACAGTAAAAGGGAATTACGATGTTTTACAAGGACGAGCGCCTTGCTCTTTTTATTGACGGCTCAAATTTATACGCCGCAGCAAAGTCCCTAGAGTTTGATATCGACTACAAACTTTTGCGGCAAGAGTTCATGAGACGCGGCAAAATGCTGCGTGCGTTCTACTATACCGCTTTGCTCGAAAATGACGAGTACTCCCCGATTCGGCCCTTGGTAGATTGGCTAAACTATAATGGTTTCACCATGGTGACCAAGCCCGCCAAAGAATATACTGACAGTATGGGGCGTCGTAAGGTTAAGGGCAACATGGATATCGAGCTGACCGTAGATGCCATGGAACTTGCCCCACATGTGGACCATATTGTGCTGTTCTCCGGTGATGGGGATTTTCGCCCACTTGTGGAAAGCTTGCAACGCCAGGGTGTGCGGGTGTCCGTGGTTTCAACGATTCGCAGCCAACCCCCAATGATTTCAGACGAGCTGCGCCGCCAAGCGGATAATTTCATTGAGCTTGATGAGCTACGCGACGTGATCGGACGCCCCCCAAGAGAACCCATGCCAGCGCGCCAACCGGTACTGGAAGAGCAAGACTAAGCGGCTAGGCGGCCTATACCTGCCATCGTCGAGATATTTCGCTGCCATCGCGCCAAAAAGCCAGTAAAGTGCCCATGCACAACATGAGCTCGATATGACGCGTATTCCATTTGCTCCCCTGGTCTTGGGGCTTGCTGGCCTGATCCCATTTGTCTGGGGGGCTTTGACACTTTTGTCTGAACCGCTCATGGTTTGGGGCGCGGGCGCGTTGGGACCACAATTTGTGGGGCCGTATGTGCAGCTCGCCTATGGGCAGGTTATTCTTGCTTTTATGTCCGGGGTGCTTTGGGGCTTTGCGACCAAACTGGACGGCATGCGCGCCACCATTGCCTACACGCTCTCAGTTATCCCAGCACTTTGGGCATTTTTTATGACCGGAGGAGGCCCCGTGAGCGCGGGCACAAATCTCATCACGGGATTCCTAGGGCTTCTTATTTTGGATTTTGCGTTTTCGTTATGGCGCCTCACCCCGCCCTGGTGGATGGCTTTACGGAGCATGCTCACGGCAGGGGCTGTCATGTGCTTAGCTATAGGAGTGTTCTCATGACCGACCGCCAAACCCTTGATGTTTACGACGAAAAAGCCGTCGAATATGATCAGAATTTCTGCACAGGCGGGCCACCAGATAAACAGCTTTCGGCCTTTCTAGAGGCGCTACCTGCACAAGGGATCGTTCTTGATTTAGGGTGCGGGCCTGGGCGCTCAGCTGCGAAAATCGCCGCAAAGGGGCACGAGGTCATAGCAACTGATGCAAGTGCCGCGATGGTTGCCTTGGCCGCTCAGCATGGCGGTGTGCAGGCACGCCAAGAGACATTTGACGATCTGAGCGGCGAGGCGCTTTATGACGGGGTCTTTGCTAATTTCTCGCTTTTGCACGCAGCCCCAGACGATCAACCGCGCCATATTGCAGCGATTGCAAAGGCGCTAAAGCCCGGCGGGATCTTCCATATTGGGATGAAAACCGGAAGCGGAATGCAGCGTGATAAGATTGGACGCCGCTATACCTATGTGACCAAAGAGGGGCTTGAGGCGATGCTACGCGCAGATGGGCTTGAGCCCGTTCAACATTGGAGCGGTGAAGCACCCGGCCTTGATGGAACCATCGCCCCTTGGATTGTGATACATGCGCGCAAACATGGCTGAGCTTTTTGCATATACGGATGGGGCCTGCTCTGGCAATCCTGGCCCTGGAGGCTGGGGCGTGTTGCTGCAAGCCAAGGCAGGCGAGCAGATCGTAAAGGAACGCACCTTAAGCGGCGGGGCGGGTGAGACCACCAACAACCAGATGGAACTCATGGCTGCGATCAGTGCGTTGGAAACGCTTGAACGCGCTTCTAAGATCACCGTTGTCACAGATAGCAACTACGTGAAAAACGGCATCACCAGCTGGATACATGGCTGGAAACGCAATGGCTGGAAGAACTCCTCAAAAAAGCCAGTGGCCAATGCCGAGCTCTGGAAACGACTCGATGCGGCGCAAGCTCGCCATGAGGTGACCTGGAAATGGGTTAAAGGACATGCAGGCCATGTTGAGAACGAGCGCGCCGATGAGCTTGCGCGCCAAGGCATGGCCCCGTTCAAAACTTAGGAGCCGAGCATGAGCTACATTCTGTATTCTTACCCCGATTGCGCCAGCATGGTGATTCGCATGGCCTTGGAAGAGCTGGGGCTAGAATACCGCGATGAAACCGTGTTGATGCATGAGGGTGCGCATCAAAGCGAAGAGTTCTTGCGTCTCAATCCGCGTGGCATGGTTCCGGTTTTAGCTGACGAGGCGACAGGTACGGTGCTGCCCGAAACCGGCGCGATTCTCAGCTATCTGGCAGAGCAAACCGGGCGTCTCTCCCCGCCCGGCACCGATCCCCAAGCGCGCGCTGTGTTCCTGAAAACCTTGTTCTTTCTGTCCAACACGCTGCATGCGGATGCGCAGATTCAGTATTACACTGAACGGTATGTGGGCGAAGACCTTGCGGAAACCGTGCGGCCTCGGATTCACGCACGCATGCGCAGCCATTACGCTATGCTAGAGGCGGCAATTGCCGAGCGCGGCGGGCCTTGGCTACTCGGGGCTGAGCTGAGCATGTGCGACTTTTACCTTGGCGGCTGCGTACGTTGGTCGGTGTTTGCCCCGCGCCATGCCCCGCTTGAGGCTAAGGCCGTTACAGGGCTGCCAAATCTGAACGCCTTGCTTGAGCGGCTTGAAGCCCGCGACAGCGTGATCCGCGCCTTTGCCGCCGAGGACACCCCCCGCTCCGCCTTTTTTCGCGCGCCCGTGCGCTCAGAGCATACCCGCCATGCAAGCGGGCTGCCCTGGGAGGCGACATGAGCAGCTTTACAGCCCCAAGACATCAACCATAGAATATTGCCCCGGCGTTTGGTTTTGCCCCCAAAGCACCGCCTTTAGCGCGCCACGTGCATAGATGCCTCTATCAGAGGCTGCATGACGCAGAGTGATGCGCTCTCCCGGCCCTGCGAAAAGCACATCATGCTCACCGATAATATCACCGCCTCGGATCGCAGAGAACCCGATATCGCCGCGCTTACGTGCCCCTGTGATTCCATCACGTCCAGAATCGCGCACATCGTTGAGCGACACACCGCGCCCCTCCGCCGCCGCCTCACCCAACATCAACGCGGTGCCAGAGGGCGCATCGACCTTGTGATGATGATGCGCCTCAATCACCTCAACGTCGAAATCCTCATCCAGCGCCGCCGCGACCTTTTTCGTCAATTGAACAAGCAGGTTCACCCCAAGGCTCATATTGCCCGCACGGATCTGCACGCAATGATAAGAGGCGGGCTCAAGCGCTGCGATTTCTTCCTCTGAAAAACCTGTTGTGCCAATCACATGGGTTGCGCGGGCCTGGGCGGCAAGTTTGGCAAATTCAAGCGTTGCCGCAGGTGCGGTAAAGTCAATCACCGCTTGCGCTTTTGCCATCGCCTCTAGCGGATCATCCGTGACGAGAACGCCGCGCGCCGCGCCGCCCATCGCCTCGCCCACATCTTGGCCAACCCATGCGTGACCTTCCCGCTCAACCGCGCCCACCAGCCGCGCTTTGTCACTGGCGGCGATGGTTTCGATCAACATCTGCCCCATGCGCCCAGAGGCTCCGGTAACGACAATTCCAGGGATCTCGGCCATTTGCTCTTCCTCTCTTGTAGCTTACGCGCAACATAATCCGCACCTCAGCGCTTGGCAAAGAGGCGAGCGCCACTTATGCAGGGAATATGGGAAAGAACAAGTTTCATGATGGGCCCGGCCCCTCACAACGGCAACTTCGCGTAGGCGAGCTGGTACGGCGCACACTGGCGCAGGTTCTGGCGCAGGGAGATATTCACGACCCCGAGCTGAACCGGCTATCAATTACAGTAGGCGAGGTGCGCTGCTCACCGGATCTCAAAATCGCCACCGCCTATGTGATGCCTTTGGGCGGTGCGGGCCAAGAAGATGTGATTGAAATGCTCGCACGCAACAAATCCGAGCTGCGCCGCATCATCGGGAAAAAGGTCGGGTTGAAATTCACACCGGATCTGCGGTTCCGTCTGGATGAAACATTCGATCAGATGGACAATACTCGCGCCATGTTCGCCCAGGACAATGTGCGGCGCGATCTTGAGGATTGAGCCGTGATGCTGCGGTGTCTTGTATTTATGTCTCTGCTCTGGGCGGGGCCGCTTGCGGCTGCGGTCAGCTGCGAGAGTGAGACCTATAATGAGCGCAGTTACACTATTTGCCGCGTAGATATACAAAACGCGGATCTGCGCCTGTTTTTGCAAACGCCCAATGGAAAATCCTTTGGCAGCTTTGCGAATGTCGATAAGGCGCTTGCAACGTCGGGACAGCAGCTCTCTTTTGCTATGAACGCTGGCATGTACCACCAAGACCGCTCTCCCGTCGGGCTTTATATCGAAGCGGGAAAGCAAAGCGCGCCCCTGGTGATTGGGGCCAGCCCTGGCAATTTCGGTCTGGTGCCAAATGGTGTGTTTTGCATCCAAGAGCAGCGCGCAGATGTGATTGAAACGCTACGTTTTCAAAAACGCGCGCCAGCTTGTACCTATGCCACGCAATCGGGCCCTATGCTGGTGGTTGATGGCGCGCTGCATCCTCGGTTTCTAAGAAACGGCACGTCGCGCTATATCCGCAATGGTGTTGGAACCAGTTCTGACGGTCAAAGCGCGGTGTTTGTGATTTCCACAACGCCTGTGACTTTTTACGAATTTGGCAGCCTGTTTAAGGATCACCTAGGCCTGCCCAACGCGCTTTATCTTGATGGCAATATCTCAAAGCTACATGCGCCCGAGCTGGGGCGCTCGGATATGGGATTTGCGATGGGCCCCATCGTCGGAGTGGTTGCGCCCGCCCCCTGAGCGTTGTAGCTGGCGCTTTCACAGCAATAGGCATGAGGGTGAGATGGCGCGCAAACGCAAAGGCCGGGATATCTCTGGATGGATGATCGTGGACAAGCCTGCGGGGCTGACCTCAACGGCTGTGGTCAATAAGGTGCGATGGGCCTTGAACGCGCAAAAGGCCGGGCATGCGGGCACGCTTGATCCTGAGGCAACTGGGGTTTTGGCCGTCGCTCTGGGCGAGGCAACAAAGACCGTGCCTTTCG
The DNA here is from genome assembly GCA_963678085.1 of Aliishimia sp. GTDB lineage: Bacteria > Pseudomonadota > Alphaproteobacteria > Rhodobacterales > Rhodobacteraceae > Aliishimia. The sequence continues at coordinate 433,598 of OY782680.1, read as the reverse complement.
TGACAGATGCGCTCAAGGCCTATGAATTCACCGTTCGTTTTGGCGCGGCCACCAATACCGATGATGCAGAGGGCGAGGTGATCGCGACCTCGCAGGCGCGCCCAAGCGATGAGCAGATCAAAGAGGCGCTGCTGGGCTTTATTGGTGACATCATGCAAGTGCCCCCGCAATTCTCGGCGGTGAAAATAGACGGGGAGCGCGCCTATAAACGCGCCCGTGATGGCGAAACCATGGAAATCGAGCCTCGCCCGCTCTGGGTTGATAGCTTGATCCTGCTTGATCGACCGGATGAAGACACAGCCGTGCTTGAAATGGTGTGCGGCAAGGGCGGCTATGTGCGCTCTATCGCGCGGGATCTGGGCGAGGTTTTGGGCTGTTTGGGCCATGTGGAAAGCTTGCGTCGGATTTGGTCCGGGCCCTTTGACGCCGAAGACGGGGTGAGCTTTGAGCAGATCGAGACGCTCGCCAAAACCCCTGAGCTGGACGCCTTTATCGCCCCCGTGGCCGTGGCCTTTGACGGCCTCACCGAAATGAAAGCGACACCTGAGGGCGCGGTGCGTTTGCGCAATGGTAACGCTGGAATGGTGATCGGCACTGCGGAATATGGCGAAACCTGCTGGGCCTCACTGGACGGGGTGCCCGTCGCGGTTGGCACATTCAAAGCAGGCGCCTTGCACCCCTCGCGCGTGTTCAACCTGCCCACTTGAGCGATGCATGATCCTGGCGGAAAAACCAAGATTTCGCTGCCCGATGGGGTGAGTGGCACGGCAGAGTTCTCAGATTGCGGACGGTATCGCCCCTTGCTGACACGAGACTGGACCCCGGTGGGGGAGGCACCCCGCGCTGTGCTGTTTGTCGGATTGAACCCCTCGGTCGCTGGCGCGGAAGTCTCTGACCCCACCTGCCATCGTGAGCTGATGTTTGCCCAAAGCTGGGGTTTTACGCGCTATCTGAAAGGCAATGTCATGGATTGGCGTGCCACCGTCCCGACCGATTTACCCAAAGAGACGACCCTGGCCGCCAGCCCGCGCAACCTAGCAGCACTGCGCGAAATGAGCCAGGAGGCGGAGTTGATCATCATGGCCTCCGGCAATGTGCATAAGCGTTTTGCATCTCTTGAAACCCAAGCGATAGAGTTGCTCCGCCAATCCGGCAAGCCGCTCATGTGCCTTGGAAAAAACAAAAACGGCTCCGCTAAGCACCCGCTTTATCTGCGCAAAGACACCGCGCTGCAGCCCTTCTGATCTCTAGCCTCACGAGAAGAATCGCGTTAACCAAACTCATGGACCATGACCAGACAGATCACCTCAAGGCTTTGACCGAAGAGCTTCGCACGCTCAATTCACATCGGTTTATCCGGGTACATAATTCCTGGTGGCGCTTGATCTTGTTCCAATTTACGCGCGGTCTCGCCTTTGGCCTGGGCACGGTGATGGGCGCAACAGTGCTTGTCTCACTGATTGCTTGGTGGGCCAGCCAGTTTTCCTTTGTGCCAGTTTTGGGGGAATGGCTTACGCAAATCGTTATGGAGATGGAGCAAGGACGCGCGCGGTAACCAAGACTTAATGTGTATAAGATAGACTTATTTGTGACGTTGATGTGGATTTAGTATCAATGTGGGTGGGTTAAATGGTAGATAATGGTGCATTATTATGGATGGCTGGCTTACTGACCGTAGCAGTGGTTGGGGCGGTGTCCTTTATGGAATTTGGATCCTCTGAAGATGGGGCAGACTCTGAGGATGAGGCAGATCTGCCCGACATGGACAGCTCAGAGCTTTTCATTCCTCCGTTCCCAGAAAGTGGGCAAGCGGTTGAACCGCTCGAAACGGACCAAGCCTTGGATCCAACCGAGCTGGCAATGGAGGACATGCAGGAGGATGAGGAAGGCCTTGCCAGCAACGCAGACCTAGAGGCGCCGCAAATCCTGATGGGCGAAAAATGGTCCACGCCGTCAGATGTGACAATGATCGACGAATTTGACCCCGTAGAGGATGACTTGGTCCTGATTTGGGATGACATGGACGACCCTCAGGAAGAACCAGAGCTGAGTCTGGCAACCAGCATGTCGAGCCCTGATATGATATCCGTGATGCTCAATGGTGCAGCGGTTGCGATGATTCCCGCGCGCAGCTCCATCACTGCCAATCGGGTCTCATTGATCCCTTTAAGCGCGGCAAAAGAAATCGGCTGGTAACGCGCAATCAAAATTCATTTGTATTTTCCGCGTCATCAGCTAAAAGGCGCGTTCCGGCGCTGAGTCGGACCTCTTTGCCCTGAGCTGGACGACATCCCGGCCTGCGGCACTTCATTTTCGATCTGAAAGGAGACCCCGATGTCGATTACTGCAGAAGAAAAACAGCGTTTGATGAAAGAATATGCCACCAAAGAGGGCGATACCGGCTCTCCTGAGGTGCAAATCGCGATTCTAACATCCCGCATCAGCACGCTCACAGAGCATTTCAAAACCCACAAGAAAGACAATCACGGTCGCCGTGGTCTTTTGAAAATGGTGGCACAGCGCCGCAAATTGCTGGACTACCTCAAGGGTAAAGAAGAGCAGCGCTACAAAGACCTGATCAAGCGTCTTGGCATCCGTCGCTAAGCGCGTCGCTTTGAGAAATTTGAAAGCCGCGCCCATTTGGTGCGGCTTTTGTCGTTGAGGGGCAGGCAAATGACCGCACCGATTGGGCTTTTCTGCGTTTGTGCGCCGGGCCTTGAACAGTTTTTGGCAGCCGAGGCGCGTGAGCTGAATTTCACCGTGACCGAGGTGATTCCGGGCGGTGTGAGCCTGGCAGGTGGCTGGGATGAAGCGCTGCGCGCCAACCTCTGCTTGCGCGGCGCCACCCGAATTTTAGCCCGTATTGCCGAGTTCCGCGCCTTTCACCTAGCTCAGCTCGACAAACGCACCCGCAAGCTGCCGTGGGACACATGGCTCAAACCCGGCAGCGCTTTGCGCGTGGAAGCGGCTTGCAAAAAATCCAAGATCTACCATCAAAAAGCCGCCGCACAGCGCGTTGAGCGGGCGCTGGCCGATATCTTGGGCGCTGAGATCAACGCAGAGGCCGCGCTCACCATCAAGCTGCGCATTGACGATAATCTTTGCACCTTCTCGCTCGACACGTCGGGCGCATCGCTGCACAAACGTGGCCTGAAACAGCGCGTTAACAAAGCCCCTATGCGCGAAACCCTCGCTGCCTTGTTCCTGCGCGCCGCAGGTTTTGATGGCAAAGAGCCGGTCTATGATCCCATGTGCGGATCTGGCACCTTTCCGCTAGAGGCGGCTGATTGGGCCGCAGGGCTCACCCCAGGGCGTGCGCGCGGCTTTGCCTTTGAAGATTTGGCACTAACTGTTGCGCCGTCCGATAAGATCACCGCTCCCCCCGATCTGCCCACGCCACGCTATTTCGGTTCTGACCGGGACAGCGGAGCCATCGCGATGAGCACCGAAAATGCCGCGCGTGCCGGTCTGCAAAGCTGGTGCGAGTTCGCGTGCAAACCCATCAGCGAGATCACGCCACCCTGCGACGAACCTGGCCTTGTGATCCTCAACCCGCCTTATGGCGCGCGCATTGGCAATAAAAAGCCGCTTTTTGGACTTTATGGCAGTCTGGGCGCGGTGCTCAAAGAGCGTTTCACAGGCTGGCGCGCGGCCCTTGTGACCAGTGATGCGGCGCTGGCCAAGGCAAGCGCTCTGCCCTTCATCCCCCCCGGTCCTATCGTCGATCACGGCGGGCAAAAGATCCGCCTTTGGCAAACCGGCCCGCTCTAGCCCGGCAATTCATCAAGTTTTAGAAGTTTTTCGCTAAAGTCTAGGCAAGCCCTTTAAGGAAAGCCTATGAATATCGCCCTGGCCCACAGTGAAGTCGCGCAGTTTCTACAATGTCCCAAACAGGCAATAGATGAGCTTTGGGCGAAAACCGAACTTTCTCGCTCCCTCTTCGTTGATTTTCGCGCCCATGAAGAATTGTCGCATTCTTCGGTTTTTGATGTGTTGCTGTACTACCTGCGTAGCGAGGGCCTGGGAATCAGCAACACAGAGGCCGAAGCCTGGATCGCAGCCGTCGATGAGTTTACCGAAATCGGTGATTGGGACCAGCACAGCTTTGACGATCTCGCCTTTATGCTGTTGCAAATTTACCTGGATTTCTCTTCGCAAACGGGCGCCCCAGACCAACTTGCACGCCAAGCTACACAGGTTCTGAGCGCCTATTTTTGCTTGCTAAGCTACATCGAGCCAGAGGTCAAAACGGCATAATCTTGCAATAAGCTCAGACATTTGATTGCAAATTTTCGCTGAGACATCACGGCCTTGCCGCATCTGCTCTTCCCCAATGTCGAAAAACACTGTATGGCGCGCGCATCTGAGACGTGACGCCTATGGCCCCCGGGCGCGTGCAAAAGGATAGGGGGGCGGCGGCAATGGGGCCGCCAACGCAAAAGCCAGACCCGGGAGGGCTCGGGAGTGCTGGCATATAGGAATGATAGATGTTCAACGTAACAAAAAAAGAAATGCAGTGGGGCGAAGAGACGCTCACACTGGAAACCGGAAAAGTGGCCCGTCAAGCGGATGGGTCCGTGATTGCGACGCTGGGCGAGACCAGCGTTATGGCCAATGTGACATTTGCCAAAGCGCCAAAACCTGGGCAGGACTTCTTCCCGCTGACAGTACATTACCAAGAGAAATATTATGCCGCCGGGAAAATTCCTGGCGGTTTTTTCAAACGTGAGGCCCGTCCCTCCGAGGCAGAGACGCTCACCGCGCGTTTGATCGACCGCCCAATCCGCCCGCTGTTTGTGCCGGGTTTCAAGAACGAAGTGCTCGTGATGTGCACCGTGCTCAGCCATGATTTGGTGAATGCGCCTGACGTTGTGGCGATGATCGCGGCCTCCGCGGCGCTGACCATTTCTGGCGCACCGTTTATGGGGCCAATCGCGTGCTGCCGTGTGGGCTATGTGGATGGAGACTATATCCTGAACCCCGAAGTTGAGGATATGGACGAACTGCGCACCAAGCCCGAGCAACGTCTTGACCTTGTGGTTGCGGGCACCAAAGACGCTGTGATGATGGTGGAATCCGAAGCCTATGAGCTGACCGAGGCCGAGATGCTCGGGGCTGTGAGTTTTGCCCATGAGCAGATCCAGCCAGTGATCGACCTTATTATCAGCCTTGCAGAAGACGCGGCCAAGGAGCCCTTTAACTTCACTCCGCCCGATTACGCTGATCTTTATGCGGCTGTGAAAGCGGCAGGCGAAGAGCGGATGCGCGCGGCCTATGCGATCCTGGACAAGCAAGAACGCACCACTGCTGTGGCCGCCGCAAAAGAGGCGATCATCGCAAGCTTATCCGAAGAACAACAAGAAGATGCCAATTTAGGCTCTGCGCTGAAAAAGCTGGAATCCTCGGTTCTGCGCGGCTCTGTCGTGAAAGAGGGCAAACGCATTGATGGCCGCGCTTTGGATGAGGTGCGCGATATCGTGTGTGAGACTGGCTTTTTGCCCCGCACCCATGGCTCTGCCCTGTTCACGCGCGGCGAGACCCAAGGCCTGGTTGTGACCACGCTGGGCACCGGAGATGATGAGCAATTCATCGACGCGCTGCATGGAAACTTCAAATCCAACTTCTTGTTGCACTACAATTTCCCGCCCTATTCTGTTGGTGAAGCGGGCCGCGTGGGCCCTCCAGGTCGGCGCGAAATCGGTCACGGCAAACTGGCCTGGCGCGCGTTGCAAGCGGTGCTGCCTGCGCAAACTGATTTCCCATACACGGTGCGGGTTGTTTCTGAGATCACCGAATCTAACGGTTCTTCCTCGATGGCCTCTGTTTGCGGCGGCTCTCTGTCCATGATGGATGCGGGCGTTCCTCTGAAAGCCGCCGTGGCCGGTGTTGCCATGGGTCTGGTGCTGGAAGAGGATGGCTCTTATGCGGTTCTGACCGATATCTTGGGCGATGAAGATCACCTTGGCGATATGGATTTCAAAGTGGCGGGCACCGAAAACGGTATCACCTCTTTGCAAATGGATATAAAAGTTGCCGGCATTACCCCTGAGATCATGGAAAAAGCCCTGGCCCAAGCCAAAGCGGGCCGCATGCATATTCTTGGTGAGATGAACAAGGCGCTGTCGGGCACCAATGAATTCTCAGTGCATGCCCCGCGTATTGAGACCATGACTGTTCCGACCGATAAGATCCGCGAAGTGATCGGCTCGGGCGGTAAGGTGATACGTGAGATCGTCGAAACCTCTGGTGCGAAGGTGGATATCAGCGATGATGGCGTGATCAAGATTGCCTCCCCAGATGGTGAGTCGATCCAGAAAGCCTATGACATGATCTATTCCATCGTGGCCGAACCCGAAGAGGGTAAGATCTACACCGGCACAGTCGTAAAGATCGTGGATTTCGGGGCATTTGTGAACTTCTTTGGCAAGCGTGATGGTTTGGTGCATGTCTCGCAGATCGAAAACCGCCGCCTAAACCACCCCTCGGATGTTCTCAAGGAAGGCCAAGAGGTAAAGGTAAAACTGCTCGGCTTTGATGATCGTGGCAAGGTGCGCTTGGCGATGAAGATGGTTGATCAAGAAACCGGCGAAGAGATCGCCCCAGAGCCGAAAAAGAAAAAAGAAGACGCCGAGTAAACGGTACCTTCATGAACGCAAGAAACGCAGGTCTTTGGGCCTGCGTTTTTTTTGCCGCCTTGCATATCTCATCATGTTCCGGCATGCGGGAGCCATCAGCCAGATTCTCTATCTCTAAGAAATACTTATGCCCCCTTTATGGAAAATCCGCCGCGAAGTGCTGCGCCTTGTCACCTCGGTTATAATGGCTCCGCGCAATCTACTCTGGTATTTTGGGGCCACACGGTATTACGATCACCGGCTGGCGCAAGAAAAGCAAGAGTTTGAAGGGCAGATCTCCCTCAGGGATCGCGTTGCGGTCTTTGTGATATATCCCGCAGGGGGCCTGGCAAAAAGCGCGCTTTTGACTTTGGATCACATCCATCAATCCGGCTATAGCGCAATTGTTGTTTCAAATCTGCCCCTAGAAGATAAGGATCGAGAGGCGATCCTGGCGCGTTGTTCAAAATATATCGAAAGACCCAATTTCGGCTATGACTTTGGTGCCTATCGAGACGGGATCCTGTCAATCGCGGATCAATTGCCGACCTTAAATAGGCTTGTCATGCTCAATGACAGCGCGTGGTATCCTTTGCCAAATGGCACGAATTGGCTGAACGAGGCCGAGGCCCTCGGGCTAGATTTCGTAGGGGCAACGTCAAATTACGGCACACCGCGCATAAAACCGGAAAGTTTTCAGGATCAGGTTTGGAATTATAGCACAAAGCATCGCAATTTTCATTACTGCTCCTTTGCGCTAAGCATTGGGCCGAAGGTTCTGCAAGATCAAGCCTTTGCTAAGTTCTGGTCACGTTTTGCGATTGATAATGCAAAGACCCGCGTTGTGCGGCGCGGGGAGATTGGGCTTTCTCGCTGGATCATAAAGCAAGGCTTCTCACATGGCTGCACCTGCAACCCGGCCGAGCTCGATAAGATCTTAAATCAGCTTGACGATGATAGGTTGTTGGAGCTGTGCAATAACTTGATCTTTGCCGAGCATGATCGCGGGCTGCAAAAGAAGCTCGAACTGCTGCCCGCCCTCAACCAAAAAGCACCCGATTGGAGAAATACCGCCCATAGGTTAGTGCTCTTGGCGGCCTCTGTGCAGGGGCTATCCTATTCTCTGGCTGACTTGACGACTAAAGAGCTCAACTTTCCTTTCTTGAAAAAATCCCCTTTGCGACTCAGTCGAGACGGCAGTGATTGCTCTATGCGGTTGATTGATGCGCTCCCTGGCCCCATGGGGGAGGCGATACGTCAAGAGGCCGCGCAACTACGCAAAGATCTCCCGAAGTGATCCAAAATACAGGGCGCTATACAGTTGACAGGTTTGGTAAAAATACCGTTACTGAGCAAAAGTTAATAATAGCGAGGAAGTTATGAAGAAGATATTGGCCACATGTGCCGCTGTGGTTTGTTTGACGCAACACGCAGCTGCGGACCCAGTTGAGCCATACACTGGATTTGTAGGTTTCGGGGACAGTTGGAGCGACCCGGGTCGATTCAGCGCAATTGGCGTGCCGAGCACTCCGCCGAGCAATGGCTCACGCTTCACGGACGGGCTCACCTGGATGGAGATCGTTGGCAACACATTTGAAGCGAACGGGCAAGGCAATTTCAACATGGCGCTTGGCGGAGCGACAGCCGGTACGAATTCGACGAGCCGCTTGGCAGAATATGCGCTGGCAGATGCGTTCATAACTCGCGATGCAAGCGATCCGAACGATATTCCCTTTACAAACCTTGCTGATTTTGACCGGCAAATCTCTTCGTTCCTGAACGCAGGTTTTGACAGCCAGGTCGGCAGCAACCCGATCGTCACGATCTTGCTGGGCGGCAATGATTTTCTGCAAGCGGGCTCGACGGACCCAAGCATCATTGCCAATAATGTCATCGCGGCGATTTCAAACGGCATCATCGCCCTGGCCCAGTCTGGCGCGCAGTTTGACAATTTTCTCGTCGCAAACATGCCGGATTTCTCGATCCGCCCCTCACTGGTGGGCGCACCGCAGTTGATATTGGATGATCTTCGCCAGCAAAGCATTGACTACAACGCGGCATTGGCCGTGCAAATGACAAGCCTGACCTCGACCCTTGCTGGGCAGGGGCTTGATGTGGAAATTGAGATCTTGGATCTTTTCACAACCACAGACAACGCATATGCCACAGCCGTTTCTGATGGGCTGATCGTCGATGATGTCTGCACCGATGCGCTTGTTGGCGGGATTCCCAGCTTTAACAACTGCCTCCTCCCAGGATCTTCGGCGCAATATCTCTTTATGGATGATGTTCATCCAGGTCAGCACGCCCATTCCGCCTGGGCAGATGCAGCTCTGAACCAGCTGCAATCGCAGAGCATGGCTCCTGTACCGCTACCTGCCAGCTTCCCGCTGTTGCTTGCTGGTGGCTTGGGTCTCTTTGCCCTGCGCCGCCGCCGCGCCGCTTAACGTCTAAGATCTGCCTCTCTGCAAGTAACCTAACGATGGCTCTTGCAGAGAGGCTTTTTGCATGTAACTCATATCCCAAAGATTGGGCTGAGCGGCCCAAGATCTAGGGAGCACAAAACATGCAAGAGAAACACCAACATTATATCAATGGCGCTTGGGTCGATAGCATCGGCGGCACAGCGCATAACGTGATCGACCCTTCCACAGAAGAGCCCTGCGCAACGATTACTCTTGGCTCTGAGGCAGATGCAAATGCCGCCATAGCCGCCGCCAAGGCCGCTTTTCCCGCTTGGATGGCCACCCCGCCCGCAGAACGGATCGCGCTGGTCGAAAAACTTGTGGAGATTTACAATAGCCGCGCCGAAGAAATGGCTCTGGCAATCAGCCAAGAGATGGGCGCCCCTATAGACATGGCCCGCGCACAACAGGTTACGACCGGAACCTGGCATCTGCAGAATTTTCTGAACGCGGTAAAGGGGTTTGAATTCATTCGCCCGCTTGGGGATCATGCCCCAAATGATCGCGTGGTTTATGAAGCCGTCGGTGTCGCCGCTCTGATCACACCCTGGAATTGGCCGATGAACCAGATCTCGCTCAAGGTGGGCGCGGCGGCGATTGCGGGTTGCACTATGGTGCTGAAACCCTCCGAAGAAAGCCCTCTGAACGCGTTTCTCTTTGCCGAAATGATGCATGAGGCAGGCTTCCCTCCTGGTGTGTTTAACCTAGTCAATGGTGATGGTGCAGGGGTTGGTACCGTGCTGTCAGGCCATCCTGATGTGGATATGGTCAGCTTCACGGGCTCCTCGCGCGCAGGCCGCCTGATCTCGAAAAATGCCGCAGATACGCTGAAACGCGTGCATCTGGAGCTAGGTGGCAAGGGCGCCAATCTGATCTTTGAGGATGCCAATGAGAACGCCATCAAGCACGGTGTTCTGCGCATGATGAACAACACAGGTCAAAGCTGTAACGCCCCCTCGCGCATGTTGGTGCAGCGCGGACGTTATGATGCAGCAGTTGAGGAAGCCAAAGCGGTAGCGGAAAAGATCGCCGTCGGCCCCGCAAGCCAAGAGGGTCGTCATATCGGCCCAGTTGTGAACGAGGCGCAATGGGGCAAAATCCAAGATCTAATCCAAAAAGGCATTGATGAGGGCGCGCGTCTGGTTACGGGCGGCACGGGGCGTCCAGAGGGGCTCAACAAGGGCTTTTATGTCCGCCCAACAATCTTTGCCGATGTGAATAACGACATGACCATCGCCCGTGAAGAGATCTTTGGTCCGGTCCTATCGATCATTCCCTTTGATACCGAAGAAGAGGCTGTCGCGATTGCCAATGACACCGTTTATGGGCTGACCAACTATGTGCAAAGCGAAGACGGCGCGCGGCGCAACCGCTTGGCGCAGCAGCTGCGTTCCGGCATGGTCGAGATGAATGGTCAGAGCCGCGGAGCAGGCGCGCCCTTTGGCGGCATGAAGCAATCGGGCAATGGCCGCGAAGGCGGGCTTTGGGGCATCGAAGATTTCCTAGAAGTCAAATCAGTCGCCGGCTGGGCCGCCGAATAACCCATTTACCCCCGCCAAAGCCTTAAGGCGGGGGTATAGCCAAATCGGTGAGCCCGCCGACAAGCTTTGCTTCGCCTTTTGCAATGGCAAGTGCCCCAGAGTAAGACTGGACTTCACTACACGAGACCACGCAAAATCGGTCAGTATCTAAGGCCGGTTGGTGGCGGAGCTCTATTATACATCGTTGAAGCTGCCAAAGCGGCGGTTTAGTTTGCGCATCCCGCCGATCCAGCGGTCATAATCGTCAGTTTTCTTGCGCATGTAGCCCAGCACCTCGGGATGTGGTAAGACGAGGAAGGTTTCAGCGCGAATAGCTTCTACGCAGGCTTGGGCGACCGGTTCGGGCTCCATCATGCCATCAATGGCCGCGACGTGATCTTCGAGGCCGCGTGTCATTTCCGTGCGCACAGCCTGCGGGCACAGAACCGAGACCTTGATGCCTTGATCTCCATAGGTCATGGCAAGCCATTCTGCCAGGCCCACAGCCGCGTGTTTCGTCACGCCATAAGGCGCAGACCCCACTTGGTTGAGAAGGCCCGCCGCAGAGGATGTGTTCAGCAGATAGCCACCGCCCCGTGCGCTCATGCGTGGAACAAGGGCACGCGCCGCCCAGACATGCGACATGACGTTGATGTCCCAGATGCGTTGCCACTCATCATCCGGCACTTCGACACCGCCCGCAACCGAGATGCCCGCGTTTGAGCAGAACAGATCGATTGGGCCGATATCGCTCTCAACGGTTTCGATCAGCTTGGTGATCTCGTCTGCGTTCCCGACATTCACCCCGTAAACTGTGCCGCCAATCTCTTGCGCCGTTACTTGCGCGCCCTCAAAATTGAGATCGGCGCAGATGATATGCTTGGGGGTCTCCTTAGCAAATCTGAGGCACATGGCCCGGCCAATGCCAGAGGCGGCGCCAGTCACAACGATGATTTTGTCTTTCAGTTCCATATCACGTCCACATATTAGAGCCGCCACAGACCGTCAGCGCTTGGCCCGTCATGTAGCGGCTGGCATCGGAGGCCAGAAAAACCGCCAGCCCAGCAAAGTCATCCGGCTCGCCAAGGCGGCGCAGGGGGATTTCGTCTTTGATACGTTTTTCGACTTCGGGATTGTCCCAGAGCTCCCGCGCAAATTCGGTTTTTACCAGCCCTGGGCAAATCGCATTGAAGCGCAGCCCCTTAGGGCCGAACTCAGCGGCGAGATTGCGCACCAGCCCGATAAGCGCCAGCTTTGACATCCCGTAAGTGCCCAGCATCACCGAGGGTTTGAAGGCCCCAATAGATGAGGTGAAGGCCATAGATCCAGCGCCCTTTGCCACCATGTCCGGGGCGACCATCTGGGCCAGCCACAGGTTGGATTGCACATTGGCCCGCATGGTTTTTTCATAGGCATCGTCGGGGATCTCAGAGGTCTTCCCGTAATAGGGGTTCACGCCGGCATTGCCGATTACCACATCAATGGGCCCGGCCAAACTATGGGTTTGATCGACCAGCGCCCGCAACTGATCCTTGTAGCCGACATTGCAAGTCACCGCATAGGCCCGGCCCCCGGCCCGCTGATTGATGCTTTCAGCCGCGGCCTCTAGCACGTCTTTTTTGCGGGCAGAGATCACGACGGTCGCGCCGTGATCTGCAAGGGCGGTTGCCATGGCGAGCCCCATCCCCTTGGAAGCACCTGTGAGCATCGCCACCTTTCCCGTCAGGTCAAAGAGCATCAAACGCCCCCGCGCGTGCGGCCCGTTGCTATTTCATCGCGTGCGCGCGAGGTGCGGGCATTGGAGGCTTGATAATCCTTGACCTCTGCCCGCGCGATCACATGGTGATGTACCTCGTCTGGACCATCAGCATAACGCAGCGTGCGCTGCGCGGTATACATGCCCGAGAGGGGCGACCATTGCGAGATGCCCGTCGCCCCGTGAACCTGCATCGCATCATCAATGATATTGCACACCTTTTCGGGCACCATCGCCTTGATCATGCTGACCCAAATCCGTGCCTCTTTATTGCCCAAGGTATCCATGGCCTTTGCTGCTTTGAGCACCATGAGGCGCATGGCTTCGATCTCGATCTTTGAGCGCGAGATTGTCTCCATGTTCTTGCCCAGATCAATGATGCGCTTGCCAAACGCCTCGCGCGTCAACCCGCGCTCAATCATCAGATCCAGCGCTTTTTCGGCCGCCCCAATCGAGCGCATACAGTGATGAATCCGACCGGGTCCAAGGCGCACTTGGCTGATCTCAAATCCGCGCCCCTCGCCCCAAAGGATGTTTTCTTGCGGAACGCGCACATTGTTAAACTTGATATGCATATGACCATGGGGGGCATCGTCATGACCAAAGACATGCATTGGTCCCACGATTTCAACGCCGGGCGTGTCTATCGGAACAAGGATCTGAGATTGCTGGCGGAAGGGTTCGGCCTCTGGTGAGGTCTTGACCATGGTAATCATGATTTTGCAGCGCGGATCACCTGCGCCGGAGATATAGTATTTCTCGCCGTTAATGACCCATTCACCATTCTCCAGCACTGCAGAGGTCGAGATATTTTTCGCATCTGACGAGGCCATATCAGGTTCAGTCATGGCAAAGGCGGACCGGATCTGGCCCGCCAGCAGTGGTTTAAGCCATTTCTCTTTTTGCTCGGGGGTGCCGATACGTTCCAGAACTTCCATATTGCCGGTATCTGGTGCAGAGCAGTTGAGGGTTTCTGAGGCCAGGGGGCTCTTGCCGAGCTCTGCGGCGATATAGGCATAATCCAAGTTGGACAGGCCCTCACCGGTTTCCGCATTTGGCAAGAAAAAGTTCCACAGACCAGCATCGCGCGCTTTTTGTTTGGCCCCTTCCAAAAGCTCCAATTGGCCCGGCGCATAAGACCAGCGATCCGCGCGCCCCTCTCCGAGCCGGTAGAACTCTTCGGTGATGGGATCCACATTTTCGCGGATATGCTTGATCACAGCGGCCAAGAGCGGCTTGGCCTTCTCTGACATTTCAAGGTTATTCATTTCCATTGGCTGGCGGTCGGACATTTTGGTCTCCTATCTATTGACCCAATTGGGCGCGCGTTTTTCGACAAAGGCACTCACGCCCTCACGGAAGTCCAAGGTTTGGCGCAGATCTTTTCAGCACCTGCTTGCAAGATGGGGGCCCTCATAGCTGCGCCTCACTGTTTTTCAGACAAGCCGCCCGAATAGCGCGCCGGTCGATCTTGTCCGTCGCCCCGCGTATGAGAGGCGTTTTTTGCACCCAAATATGCGTGGGAATTTTGAATGCCGCCAATTGCTCTGCCAGGAATGCGCAAAGCCCCTCATGGCTGACTTGCGCGGTCTCTCGAACCTGAAGCGCGGCCCCAACCGTTTCGCCAAGCCGTTCATCAGGCACAGGAAAAACGGCGGCCTCTAGAACATCTGGGTGACGGTGAAGCGCGCCCTCGACATCCAAGCAGGCAATGTTCTCGCCGCCACGAATAATGATGTTTTTTTTGCGATCCAAAATGGTCACATAACCCGCATCATCGAGCACGGCTAAATCCCCGGTAAAGAGCCATCCGTCTTTGATCGCCTGCGCCGTGGCTTCGGGCTTGTTCAGATAGCACCGCATCAAATGCGGCCCCTTGACTGTGATCTCGCCGATTTCGCCGTTCGGCAGCGGATTGCCATTCTCATCGACAATGCGCAGCTCTTGAACCGGCGGGTGCAACTTGCCAGCCGTTTCAGGGCGCTTTGTATAATCCTCGCCGATGGATCCAATCCCCAGCGCATTGGTTTCGGTCATCCCCCAGCCGGTGGCAATTCCAGTATTCGGGAAGGTTTCGCTCAGTTGAGCCACTTGCGCCGCCGGTCTTTTGGCCCCGCCCGCCCCAAGGTAATCCAGGCTGGGCAAGGTCTCACCCATGGCGCGCGCCGCTTCCATAAGGTCGGCAGATTGCGTTGGCACTCCAAGAAATCGCGTGATCTGCTGTTCCTTGATCAAATTCACCGCAGTGAGCGCATCCCATTTATGCATAAGCGTGATCTTTGCACCCGCCGGTAGGGACAGCAGAAACAGCGGATGCGTTGCGGTGACATGGAACAATGGCGTGACGATCAGCGCCGAGGGGCGTAGCGGTTCTGGCGCATCGGAAGCGGGCGGATCGACAAGCGGCGCAACCACCGCCTGCAACAGCCAGCTAAAGACAGCATTCACGGCACCGCGATGGGTCTGCACGACTCCCTTGGGATCTCCGGTGGTGCCGGATGAGTACATGATGGCAAAATCATCATCGGTCTCAATCACCGCGCCAGGTGCTTGATCTGACAACGCTTCATCCCGCAGCTTTGTGTAGTCCAGCTCAGTTTGACCTTCGGCATCTCGCACACCAATCAGTGTCAAAGAATGCCGCCCAGCAAGCGGGCGCAACCTCTCCATACGCGGCCCGTCCGCAAAGACAGTTTTCACGCCGCTATCGGTGAGCGCATATTCCAGCTCTTTCGTGGTCCACCACGCGTTCAGGAAAACAACCACCCCCCCAATCGACGAGATCGCCAAAACGAGGGTCAGCAGCTCTGGGTAATTTCGCATCGCAATCGCAACCCGGTCCCCTTGCCCAAGACCCAAGCGATCTTGCATCGCATGCGCAAGGCGATAGACCTCGACGGTGAATTGAGCATAGGTAAGCGTCTCACCTTCATAACTCAGATAGTCGAGCGAGCCATTGCCATGACGCTCCCAACCCGCCGCCAAAAGAGCGGGCACGGTTCCGGGGATGTTTTTAAATGCCGATACCTTGGATCCACGAATTGTCACCTCGTGAAGCGCGAAGGCCGGTTCTGTTTTGGTGATATGCGCGACAGCCTCCTCGGGCGTCATGCCGCTCATATAGATGCTCCCATTACCTGCATCTCTCCCCTCCCAAGGATATGTCGCGTGTTTTCGGGTTGAAACCCTAGCATGTTTTTCTTCAGACTACGCGCAAGCAACGGCGCTGCCAATACCGCAAGACGGAACGTCATTCGCTCGATTTCGAATATCAACGCTATTTCGCCCGACATCTGATCTGTAATGTGATCTCGCGGCAAGGCGGGCGCGATAGATTAGCGGCTGGACAAGTGGGGCGCAAATTCGCATGAAGGCGCAAACTTCAAAAGAGCTGTCCATGCCCGATATTTTGTTCCGCAATGCCCGTTTGATTGACCCGTCGACTTGCTCAGAAAGCCTTGGGGATTTGGGCGTTCGAGATGGGCTGATCTGTGCGCCGGGGCCTGCTGAGATTGAGATTGATTGTCGTGGCAAATGTCTTGCGCCTGGGATTGTTGATATTGGCGTAAAGGTGTGCGAGCCCGGTGAGCGGCACAAGGAAAGTTATGCCTCTGCGGGGCGGGCCGCAGCGGCGGGCGGGGTGACCACGATGGTGACGCGCCCCGATACGGACCCCGCGATCGACACGCCCGAAGTGCTGGAATTTGTCACCCGCCGCGCCCAAGCAGATAGTTTGGTACGGGTGGTGCCCATCGCTGCTTTGACAAAGGGGCGGGCCGGGAAAGAGATGACCGAGATTGGGTTCTTGCAAGATGCAGGGGCCCTGGCCTTTTCCGATTGCGATCATGTGATCACAGATACCAAAGTCCTCTCGCGCGCCCTGTCCTACGCCAAATCCTGCGGGGCTCTGGTGATCGGCCATATCCAAGAGCCGGGCCTGAGCAAAGGGGCCTGTGCCACCTCTGGCAAATTCGCGGCGTTGCGAGGCCTGCCCAGCGTGACACCCATGGCCGAGCGCATGGGGCTGGACCGCGATATTGCTTTGCTGGAAATGACCGGTGCGCGCTATCATGTGGACCAGATCACCACGGCGCGGGCGCTGCCTGCTCTGACGCGCGCTAAGGATAATGGGCTTGATATCACCGCGGGCACCTCAATTCACCACCTAACGCTCAATGCCTTTGATGTGGCGGATTATCGTACCTTCTTTAAGCTCAAGCCGCCCTTGCGCGATGAAGAGGACCGGCTGGCAGTAGTGGAGGCGGTGGCAACTGGGTTAATCGACATCATTTCCTCGATGCACACGCCGCAAGATGAAGAGAGCAAACGCCTGCCCTTTGAAGAGGCAGCCTCGGGCGCGGTGGCGCTTGAGACGCTGCTGCCTGCGGCGATGCGGCTGGTGCATGGGGGATATATGGAGCTACCGACCCTGTGGCGCGCGCTCAGCTATAACCCAGCAACGCGCCTAGGCCTTGCGCAAGGGCGGCTCGATGCAGGTGCCCCGGCGGATCTGGTGCTGTTCGACCCGGACGCCCCGTTCCAGCTCAACCGCTTTAAGCTGCGCTCAAAATCGAAAAACACCCCCTTCGACGATGCCCGTATGCAAGGCAAAGTGCTAGGCACCTGGGTTGGGGGTGAGTGCGTGTTTGAGGGGTAAGCTGGTCAGAGGGACCAGTCCTGAGGTAGGGACAGGGCCGCATCACAAACCCCGACACTCACGCGGAAGCAAAGACTGTCTTAAGCGTTTTACCCGTTCAGACGCGGCGAGGCGAAAGGCAGCTTCTACCAGCAGCAGACGTTCGTGAGGAGCGCAGCGATCGATCGGGATAAGCCCTTCTTCGACGAATGCTGCGACAAGCAGGAACCTCCACATTGCCTAATCGAAGACTAGCTTTCTTGGATCTGTTGCCGATGTAAGGACCACACCAACGACAATTGTCTTTACCTCATACAATTAGTACGCTAAGATCGATTGTGAAGAAATGATCTATGTTGCGTCAATGAAAACCAGAATCGATGCATTGGCCATTAAGCTTCAAAGGCTTCGAAAAATTGACCGCAATCTTGTTGTTTTTGGCGCTTCAGGTCATCGCTACAAGACGAACATATGGTCCCAATCAGAGATTGACGAATTGAGCCGCAAGGCTGGTACCGAACTACCTAATGAAATAAGGTTGTGGCTATCAAGTGTTGGTGACGGTGCGGGGCCGCTCTACAACCTGAAACCTGCGGTCACTGATGCACCGGGCTGTGTGCCGAATGAGCGCAATTTTCACGGTGACTTTGATCAGCTTGTCGATGTTCGGTTAGAGGATTTGCAGGGCCTCATTGATGCAATCACCTCACAAACACCTGATCAGGCTGGTTTTTGGGAGATCCCAACGATTACGACACGGGCAGAAAACGGTGGCGCGGGATTGTTGTCGCTGGGTTTTGCTGGCTGTAGCTACGACTACGTGACCCCTTTATACGGAGAGTTGCGAGGAAAGATTTTCTACAGGACCGAAGAAACCATTGATGATGACGGCAAAGAACATGGTTCTGTTCTCTGGCCTAAAGGATTCTGCTGCGTCTATCCGAGCCCTCATTTCAAGAAAAATGCAAAGCCGACTTATCGACGCAGCGCGTCTGACTTATTCAGTTTCCTGGACTGGATGGAGTATTGGTTAGATTCGTCACTCTATTTTGTAGAGAACTACGACGAATACGAACGTCAGTTGAACGACTAGCGGGAGGAGCACCTTGGATGGCGAGATAAACCACCTAATTTGCTAAAACGCGTATTGCGGAAATGGCAGCTACGATGAAACCTTCATAGCTCATATTACTCGAGTTGCGGTCATTCCCATGGTACTGGCGAAGGTCTTAAGAGCCCCGCACAGCCGACTTTCACCGTCCCGGCTTAAATCTCGTTTCTTAGAGACGATTTCTGCATATGCAAAATCAAGGGGCTGGTCTGTCGTGCATCCATCAAGGTGCCTCGCAAATTGCGGGGCACCTTGCTCGGGTCGATGGGCTGCGCGGGTTATTGCAGATCTGGCGGGGTGGCGTCGTGGCTAAGGGTTGCGAGGATCTCGTCCAGCGTTGTGACTGAGGTTTGCTTTTGCCCCAAGCGGCGCACGGTCACGGTGCGCTCTTCCACTTCACGATGGCCCACGGCGAGGATCACGGGCACTTTGCTCAGTGAATGCTCGCGCACCTTGTAGTTGATCTTTTCATTGCGAATATCGGCCTCGGCCCGCACACCCGCCTCTTTCAAGGCTGCGACAACCTCATCAGTATAGTCATTCGCATCGCCAGTAATCGAAGCCACAACCACCTGACGGGGGGCGAGCCAGAAGGGGAGTTTGCCTGCATGCTCTTCGATCAGAATGCCAATGAAGCGCTCAAAGGATCCCAGGCAAGCGCGGTGCAGCATCACGGGGCGATGTTTGGCGCCGTCGCGGCCAATATAATGCGCATCGAGCCGCTCGGGCAGCACAAAATCAACTTGGAAGGTGCCGCATTGCCAATCCCGGCCAATCGCATCGGTCAGGACAAATTCAAGCTTTGGCCCGTAAAACGCCCCTTCGCCGGGGTTCATTTCCGGCTCTATGCCAGCAGCACGGGTGGCGAATAGGAGCGCGCTTTCCGCTTTATCCCAAATCTCATCGGAGCCCGCGCGCATGTCAGGGCGATCAGAGAACTTCACCTTAAAATTCGCAAATCCGAGCTCTTGATAGATATTGGTTAGGAATTTGATGAAGATCGCGCATTCGCTTTCGATCTGAAATTCCTCTGCAAAGATATGTGCATCATCCTGAGCAAAGCCGCGCACCCGCATAATCCCGTGCAAAGCGCCCGAGGGCTCGTAGCGGGCGCAAGAGCCGAACTCGGCCATGCGCAACGGCAGATCCCGGTAGGATTTCAACCCCTGTTTGAAGATCTCTACATGGCACGGGCAGTTCATCGGCTTGAGCGCGTTGATCGCTTTTTCGCGGGCGTTTTCCTCGTCCACCTCAACAATGAACATGTTTTCTTGGTATTTTTCCCAATGCCCCGACGCTTCCCACAGATTGCGATTGACGACTTGGGGTGTGTTTACCTCGACATAATCGCCTGCGTCTTGTTTGCGCCGCATGTAATCTTGCAATGTGGTGTAGATTTTCCAGCCATTAGGGTGCCAAAAGATCTGCCCTGGTGCCTCTTCTTGCATATGGAACAGATCCATCTCACGGCCCAGCTTGCGGTGATCGCGCTTGGCGGCCTCTTCAAGCATGTTCAGATGGGCTTTGAGCTTTTCTTTGCCGGTGAAGGCAACGCCGTAAATCCGTTGCAGCTGCGCACGATCACTGTCACCGCGCCAATAGGCCCCCGCGATCGACATAAGGCGGAAGGCATCGGCGGGCACTTGACCAGTATGCTGCAAATGCGGCCCCCGGCACAGGTCTTGCCAATCGCCATGCCAATACATGCGCAAGGGCTCATCGCCGGGAATGCTCTCGATCAGCTCAACTTTATAGGGCTCGCCGCGTTCTTGATAATAGGCGATGGCGCGTGCGCGCTCCCAAATCTCAGTGCGTACCGAATCGCGCAGATTGATGATCTCTTTCATCTTCTTTTCGATGGTGGCGAGATCTTCGGGCGTGAAATGCTCAGCCCGGTCAAAATCGTAATACCAGCCATGGTTAATCACCGGGCCGATGGTGACTTGGGTGTCGGGCCAGAGCTCTTGCACCGCGCGGGCCATGATATGCGCCAAGTCGTGGCGCACCAGCTCATTGGCTTGCTCTTCGTCTTGCATGGTATGAATCGCGATAGAGGCGTCGGCTTCAATCGGCCAAGCCAGATCCCAATGCTGCCCATCCACCGTGGCACTAATGGCTTTTTTGCCAAGGCTTTTTGAGATATCGGCGGCCACCTCAGCAGCGGTGATGCCTGGCTCATACTGGCGCTGAGAATTATCGGGAAGGGTAAGAGAGATCTGGGCCATCGGGCATCCTCGTCGTTTTGGCGCCTACAAAGCGCCCGGTTGCGGGTTATTTGGCGGGCTCATCGCAGGGCGGGTGGCCTGGGTCAAGATCAATTATGTCGCTTTTTCCAGGCTGTTGCAAAATGCACTGGACTTTGCGTTTTCACCATGAATGATTGCGTTTATTTACAGGAGACTACATGCCAGAGTTTTTCCAGACCGATCAGGGACGTCGTTTGGCCTACCACCTTACACCCGGCGCGGGGCCCATGGTGGTGTTCTTGGGCGGGCTTAAATCGGATATGCAGGGCACCAAAGCGATCCATCTGGAGGATTGGGCCAAGGTGCGCGGCCGGGGGTTTTTGCGCTTTGATTATTCGGGGCATGGGGAAAGCTCCGGCAGCTTTGAGGACGGTTGCATTGGCGATTGGCACCAAGACACGCTGGCGATGCTCGATCATATGACCCAAGGGCCCTTGCTGCTTGTGGGCTCTTCGATGGGCGGCTGGCAATCTCTGCTCGCAGCCCGCGCGCGTTCCAATCGGGTAATCGGGCTGGTCACAATCGCTGCCGCCCCCGATTTCACCGAGGATGGCTATTGGGCGAATTTTTCCGATGCCCAAAAGGCGGAACTCGCGGCGCAGGGCTATGTCGATCTACCAAGTGATTATATGGAGCCCTACCGTGTCACCAACCGAATGATCGAAGATGGGCGGGGGCATTTGGTTCTGCGCACCCCGCTCGATTTGCCCATGCCGGTGCGCTGCTTGCAGGGCACAGCGGATACGGCGGTTAGCAGTGAAACGGCGCTGCGTTTGCTGGATCATGCCAATTGCCCAGATATGCGCCTGACCTTGGTGAAAGACGCCGACCATCGCTTTTCAGATGAGAGCTGTCTGGCGCTGATCGAGGCAGCAATTGACGATGTGATGAGGGCTGCACAATGAGAGCTTTTGGTAAATTCTTGGGCCGCGTGCTGCTGACCCTTGGAGCAATAGGTGTGCTGATGTGGATATTTGGACCCCGCGAACCGGTAGAGCTAACCCCGAGCTTTGAGGCATCAAAGATGGGCGCGGATGTGGATGCGTATTTCGCCAGCGTTGAAAGTGCCTATTCCGATATCACGCCGGGCACCGAAAAACGGGTGATTTGGGCCAGTGCGCCGGGCGCGCGTAGCGAGTGGGCCGTGGTTTATATTCATGGGTTTTCCGCGACCTCAGAAGAGATCCGCCCCGTGCCTGATCGTATTGCTGCGGCGCTTGGGGCCAATCTGGTGTTTACCCGGCTGACCGGGCATGGGCGCTCAAATGATGCGATGGCAGAGCCAAGCGCTGGCGATTGGATGAACGACGTTGCCCAGGCGCTTGAGGCCGGGCGACGCGTCGGGGATAAGATCCTGATCATCTCTAACTCTACCGGCGGCACGCTCGTTGCGGCGGCGGCGCAGAACCCTGAGATGATGCAAGGCGTGGCGGGCGCTATCTTTGCCTCCCCCAATTTCGGTTTGAACAACCCTGCGGCCCCCCTGCTGAATTGGCCCGCCGCGCGTTATTGGCTGCCGGTAATTGCCGGTCAGCGCCGCTCTTTTGAGACGCGCAACGAGGCGCATGGAAAGTTCTGGACAACGGAATATCCCTCAATCGCAATTTTCCCCATGTCGGCCTTGGTCAAAAAGGTTGCTGCCTTGGATCATAGCAAAGCCACCGTTCCCGCACTGTTTTGGTATGCGCGCGAGGATAAGGTTGTGCGCCCTGAGGCCACGGATGCGGTGAAAGATGCTTGGGGCGGGCCGGTTGTCGTGGTTCATCCCAAGCTGAGCGAGCAGGACGATCCCTATTCCCATGTTCTGGCCGGCGATGTGATGTCCCCCAGCCAAAATGAGGCGACGGTTCAAGGCATGCTCGATTGGGTGAAAACGCTGCCGTGAGACGCCCCAAAAGCATGTGGAGCCTTGAGACGCTGGGGCGGGTTCAACTCTCACGCTATTTCTACATGCGCGAGTTCCTCTATTCCGAGATTGCCAATTTCTACGGGCTGCAAAATATCCCGGACAATCCCGATCTTGCGATTGAAAACGGGCGGCAGTTTTGCACCCAGCTGCTTGATCCGCTGGAGGAAACCTTTGGCCGGGTGGCTGTGCGCTCGGGCTATCGCTCGGCCGCGCTGAATGCCTTTGGTAACGCGCGCAAACTGAACTGTGCCCGCAACGACTACCCGCAAGAATGCCATATTTGGGATCGCGGCAGCGGGGATGAGGCGATCGTCGGGGCCTCTATCGTGATCCCGTGGTTTGCCGCGCAATATGAGGCTGGGCGTGATTGGCGCGATCTTGCCTGGTGGATCCATGATCATCTGCCCTATTCAGAGCTGTGGTTCTTTCCCAAGCTCTGTGCGTTTAACATCTCTTGGCGCCCCAAGCCCTGGCGGGTTATCTCAAGCTATATCGCACCGCGCGGCACGCTGTTGCGCAAAGGGGCTGAACCTGCTGAGGATCTTGCGCAACGCCAAGCGCGCTATGATGATTTTCCCGCCCTCAAAGGCTTGCGGGTCGTGCAACGCTCGGGCATGTAAATAATATAGCCTAGGGTTGACTTGATGCCAGAACCTATCGTCTTTTTACCTGGAATGATGTGCGACGCGCGGCTCTTTGGGCCTCAG
Source organism: Aliishimia sp. (assembly GCA_963678085.1). GTDB lineage: Bacteria > Pseudomonadota > Alphaproteobacteria > Rhodobacterales > Rhodobacteraceae > Aliishimia. The sequence continues at coordinate 410,634 of OY782680.1, read as the reverse complement.
ATTGCAGAGCTTTCGGATGCCCATACAGTGATTGCCGCGCCAATCACGAAAGGCGAGCGCATTGAGGATATTGCCGCCGGTTTGCTCGATCAGCTGCCAGAGAAATTCGCGCTGGCCGGGCTCAGCATGGGCGGGATTGTGGCGATGGAGATCCTGCGCAAAGCCCCCAAGCGGGTGACGCGCATTGCCCTCATGAGCACCAATCCGCTGGCAGAGACACCGCAGATCGCGGCGGGCCGGGAGGCGCAGATCGTGGCGGCGCGCACAGGGAGGCTCCGCGAGGTGATGCGCGATGAGATGAAGCCGAATTATCTTGCGCCAGGAGATCAACAAAGAGACGTGCTCGATCTGGTTATGGATATGGCCGAGCATCTGGGCCCTGAGGTTTTCGTGCAACAATCGCGCGCCCTGCAAAAACGCCAAGATCAACAAAGCACGCTGCGCAAATGCAAGGCGCCTGCATTGGTTCTTTGCGGGGCCTATGATCAGCTTTGCCCGGTGCAGCGTCATGAGTTTATGGCGACCCTCATCCCCCATGCTGAGCTGGTTGTGCTGGAACACGCGGGTCATTTGCCAACGCTTGAGCGCCCGGATGAGACCACGGATGCCTTGCGCAATTGGCTGCGCATGCCTTTGGTGCTGACCTAATCGCTTTGGTGGACATTGGCGGCACAGCGGTTTAGAATTATTCTAAATTTATATCGCCATTTGAGGCCCCCATGGATCCTGTCATTCTCGTATTTCTCGCCGCGCTGATCACCGCGCTTGCCACTGGCCTTGGCCCGCTGCCTTTTGCGTTTTGGCGCGATATGTCGCCAAAGGCTGTGTCCATCTGCAACGGGATCGCGGCGGGTTTGATGATCGCCGCCAGCTTTAGCCTGCTGCAAGAGGGGGCCGCGCTCAGCCCGATGCGCACGGTGCTTGGGCTCTTGGGCGGGTTTCTGTTTATAGCGGTCAGCCATCGGATCATGGAGCGCAATGACGATTTTCACATAGGGGCAGTTCAGGGCGCTGATGCGCTGAAAATGCTCATGATCGTGGGGATTATGACGCTGCATTCCGCCGCCGAAGGGATTGGCGTTGGCGTCGCCTATGCGGGTGAGGATGATCTAGGCACCTTCATTACCGCCGCGATTGCTGTACATAATATCCCCGAGGGGCTTGCCATCGCGCTGGTTTTGGTGCCGCGCGGTGCAAAGGTGTGGCAGGCGATGGGGTGGAGCGTGTTTTCCAGCCTACCCCAGCCGATCCTTGCAGTGCCTGCCTTTATGTTCGTTAGTTTCTTCACGCCGTTTTTACCCGTTGGGCTTGGCCTTGCGGCGGGGGCCATGATCTGGATGACCCTATCCGAGCTGATCCCCGAAGCGCTGGAAAACGCAAAAAGCCCGTTGATCGCCAGCGCCGTAACGATGTCGATTGCTGGCATGTTGATCTTTGAGATTCTGCTGCGGGCAGTTTAACGAACGGGTGCCTCAATCCAAAATCGAGGCACCAGAGCTTATTTCGCCGCGGCGTTTTTATTCGCCGATTTGCGCTTTGGCGCAGCAGAGTTCTGGTCGATGAACTCAAGAACCAGCGGGCGGATATTGTTGCGCCAGCTTTTGCCTGCGAAAATGCCGTAATGGCCCGCGCCTGGTTCTACATGGCTGGCTTTCTTGCTGTCCGGCAGTCCGGTGAGCATGTCCAGCGCGGCGACACATTGCCCGGGTGCGGTGATATCGTCTTTCGCGCCTTCCACGGTTTTCACGGCCACGGTGGTGATCTTGCCAATATCGACTTTTTTGCCGGCAACGACAAACTCATTCTTAGCGATCTCGCCTTTCTTAAAGATCCGCTCAACCGTTGAGAGGTAGAATTCGGCGGTCATGTCCATGACAGCAAGATATTCGTCATAAAAGCGGTTATGGGCATCGTGGTCAGAGGCCTCGTCCCGCATGACTTTCTGGATCTGATCGGCAAAGGCATTTCCATGGCGCTCGCCATTCATCGACATGAAGGAGGCCAGCTGCAAAAGGCCGGGATAGACTTTGCGCCCGACGCCAGGATATTTGAAGCCAACGCGCTGGATCATCATCTCTTCGAGCTGGCCCATGGTGACGCGGTGGCCGAAATCGGTCACATCGGTGGCGGCGGCATTTGGGTCGATGGGCCCGCCAATCAGCGTCAGGGTTGAGGGCTGCGCCTTTGGGTCTTCTTCGGCCAGATAGGCGGTGGCGGCCAGGGTCAGCGGTGCAGGCTGGCAGACAGCTATGACATGGGTGTCAGGGCCAAGCTCGCGCATGAAATCAACGAGATAGAGAGTGTAATCCTCGATATCAAACTTGCCTTCGCTTACCGGGATATCGCGGGCATTGTGCCAATCCGTGATGTAAACTTCGCAATTCACAATCAGGGATTTCACGGTGGAGCGCAGCAGCGTCGCATAATGGCCCGACATCGGTGCAACGAGTAAAACCTTGCGCGGCTGCTCTTTGCGCCCGGCCACTTTGAAGTGAATGAGATCGCCAAAGGGGCGCTCGATAACGGTTTCTATATTCACCAGATGATCGCGGCCATCTTCACAGGTAAAAGTGCGAATGCCCCAATCTGGCTTGACGATCATGCGGGCAAAGGTGCGTTCGGTTACCTCACCCCAGGCGCTCATCCATTGCAAGGCGGGGTTTGGCACGGCGGCAAAAGCAGGGTATGAGGCCAAAGCATGGGCAGAAGCGCCCAGCCATTGATTTGTGTTGCGCAGGCTCTCCATCCAGTCGTAATTGATCATATACCGCATCGGGGTCTCCTTAGTATGTGCCGTCCTCCGGCGAAGTCCCCGACTGCTCCTCTATGATCGGCGACAAATTGCTGCATACGCAAAATAAGGCCAATTCGTTAACAAGACAACATCAAAAAGGGTGGGTGGCACCGATGTCGCAGAGTGAAGCAGGGGAAACCCTAGAGGCCATGCAGGCTAATTTCGAGAAAATTGAGGGTCTTACGCAGCGTTTGATCAAGGTTCTGAATACCCGGCCAGGGCATCAGCCAACGCTGGATGGGCCGGGGCCAGAGCTGTATATGAATGCTGCAACTGCGTATTGGAAAGAGGCGATGGCGAATCCCGCGCGCCTGATTGAGCAGCAGATGGGCTATTGGACGCGCACAGTCGCGCATTTTGTTGAGGCGCAAAAAGCGCTGGCCTCAGGCAAACTAGCCGCGCCAGAGGATCACTCGCCCAAGGATCGCCGGTTCGCCAATCCGCTTTGGAACTCTCATCCCTATTTCAACTTCATCAAGCAGCAATATCTGATCAATGCGGATGCCATTCGGGCCGCCGTTGCCGATGCGGAGGATCTGGAGCCGAAAGAAAAGCAGCGGCTGAATTACTTCTCGCAGCAGATCATTGATATGATGTCGCCGACCAATTTTCTCGCCACCAACCCGGACGCGCTGGAAAAAGCTGTGGCGACCGAAGGGCAAAGTCTAGTCGATGGGCTGGAAAACCTGATTGCCGATCTGGAAAACAATCATGGCGAAGTGGTGGTGCGGCTGGCGGATGAAACAGCCTTTAAGGTTGGCAAGAATATCGCGACCACGCCCGGCTCTGTCGTGTATCGCAATCGGATGATGGAGCTGATCCAATACGCGCCTGCCACTGAGCAGCAGTTTGCCACCCCGATTGTGATTTTTCCGCCTTGGATCAATAAGTTCTACATCCTTGATTTGAAAGCTCAGAACAGTCTCATCAAATGGCTGACCGAGCAGGGCCATACAGTCTTTATTGTCAGCTGGGTGAACCCCGACCGGGCCTATGCGGATATCGGCATGGAGGATTATATCGAGGATGGGTATCTGGCCGCGATCCGCGAGGTGAAAGAGATCACGGGGCAGAAACAGGTGAACGCGGTAGGCTATTGTATTGCGGGCACCACCCTGAGCCTTACCCTATCGTTGCTAAAGCAGCGCGGCGACAAGAGCGTCAAATCCGCCACGCTCTTTACCGCTTTGACGGATTTCTCCGACCAAGGGGAGTTCACACCGTTTTTGCAGGATGATTTCATTGATGGGATTGAGGATGAAGTCGCGGATAAAGGGGTGCTGCCTTCGGTGATCATGGCACGCACCTTTTCCTTTCTGCGCTCCAATGATCTGATCTATGGGCCAGCGATCAAGAGCTATATGATGGGCGAGACGCCCCCCGCCTTTGATCTGCTCTATTGGAATGGCGATGGTGCGAACCTGCCGGGCAAGATGGCGATGCAATACCTGCGCGGTCTGTGTCAGCGCAATGAGCTGGCCACCACAGGTTTTGATTTGATGGGGCATCACCTAGTGCTGGATGAGGTCGATGTGCCGCTTTTCGCGGTGACGTGCGAAACGGACCATATTGCGGCCTGGAAAGATTGCTATCGCGGCGTGCAAAAGATGGGCTCTAAGGATATCACTTTTGTGCTCTCGGAATCGGGCCATATCGCGGGGATCGTGAACCCGCCCAGCAAGAACAAATACGGCCATTATACAAACCCTGATCTGGGGCTGGAGGCCGCCGACTGGCAAGCAGATGCGGATTTCCACAAGGGCTCGTGGTGGCCGCGTTGGAGTGCTTGGCTTGAAAAGCGCAGCGGGCGCAAAGTCAAAGCGCGCATGCCCGGCGCGAATGGCCGGGCGATTCTTGCAGCGGCCCCTGGAACCTATGTTGAGGGCAAAGCAAACCTCGATTAAGTTGTTTCTCGCATGCGACATTCTAGCATTCCGCGCATATCGCAAACGCCTAATTCCCCAAAGGCCCTTATTTTCAAGGGCCTTTTTCTTTTTGCAGATGCAGAATATTTTTTATGCTGCATTGCAGAAAATACTTGATTTGCTGCGCTGCAGCATGCATATTCCCCTCAAGCGCTAAGACGACACCGCGGGGGTGCCAGTGGCGCAGATCAAGGATTGAGACCATGGCGAATACACAAGATTTCACAGCGGTAATGAAAGACATGATGGGCGCGTTTCCTGTTGACACAAAAGCAGTTGAAGAAGCATTCAAAACAACAGCTTCTCTGAACGAAAAGCTCTCCGCCGTTGCTCTGGACGCCGCAGAAAAATCCGCTGACATCAGCTCCAAATGGACAAAAGACACGCTGGCAAAAGTTGCTGAGATGTCCAAAGTGAAAGACGAGCCTGCAGATTACGCCAAAGCCGTGACCGATTTCGCCTCCGCTCAGGCCGAAGTTGTTGCCGAAAACATGGCAGCATTCGCAGAGATCGCGAAAAAAGTTCAAATGGAAACTGTTGAGCTGATGATGGCAGCTGGCAAAGACTTCCAAGAAGATGCAACTGCGGCTGTTAAGAAAGCAACCAACGACGCAACAGCAGCTGTGAAGAAAGCCGCTGCAAAGTAAGATTTACGGAATTTGCACCCCTCCTCCTCCCTTTAGGGTGCAATGACTGTGGGGCAGGCTTTCGGGTCTGCCCCTTTTTCGTTGGCCCTTTTTGATTGCGCACGCGGCGAATTTGTGCTGCGGTGCGAAAAGGACTTAAGGGAGACAAGGCATGGCAGATAAAGACGGTAGCTTGCTGATCAAGCGATATGCCAGCCGCAGGCTATATAACACCGAAACCAGCGATTACGTGACGCTTGATGATATTGCGGGTTTTATCCGCGACGGGCGCGATGTGAAGATCGTGGACCTGAAATCGGGTGATGATCTGACGCGTCAGTATCTTTTGCAGATTATCGCCGAGCATGAAAGCAAAGGCGAAAGCGTTTTGCCGGTCGATGTGCTCAGCGATTTGGTGCGCTCTTATATGGGCGGTGGCACCAGCATCGTGCCACAGTTCTTGCAAGCCAGCTTTGATATGCTGCGCGATGGTCAAAGCCGGATGGTCGAGAATATGAACGCTATGAACCCGATGAGCAAAATGCCCGGCTTTGAGGCGATCCAAGCTCAGCAAGAGGCGTTTTTGAAAGCCATGACTGGCGGTATTGCGGCTTGGCCGGGAACAACTGAGCCAAACAAGCCCTCAAGTGGCAGCGAAGATTTGGACGATATCAAAAAGCAGCTTGCAGAATTACAGTCAAAACTCTCAAAGTTAAGCTGATCCTGTGCCCGCTCTGAAGAAAACCGATATCACGGGCAGGCTCACCTTCATTGGCCGTGTGTCAGAGGGGCTCCGGTCTGAATCCGTAACGCAGGCAGAGCTGGGTTTTGAAGGCATCGCAGGCGAATGCCATAGCGGGCTCACGCGACCCTCATGCAGCCGTGTGACCACGCAATACCCGAGGGGCACAGAAATTCGCAATACCCGCCAGCTTTCGGTTGTTAGCGCTGAAGAGCTTGCTCAGATCGCTGCAAAGATGGAAATAGCCAGCCTTGACCCGCGTCTGATCGGGGCCTCATTGGTCATTTCGGGCATTCCAGATTTCAGCCACCTGCCACCCTCTTCACGCCTACAATTTTCGAGCGGGGCAACAATAACCATTGATATGCAAAACCGCCCCTGCATTCTCCCCGGCCGCGAAATTGAAATTGAAGCCCCAGGCTATGGCAATCGCTTCAAATCTGCGGCAAAGGGGCTACGCGGCGTGACCGCTTGGGCAGAGCGCCCAGGCCCCTTAAAAATAGGGGACACCGTGACCCTACATATTCCTGATCAACGCGCATGGCAGCCAGGACCGCTTTCATAACGAAAATTTCCAAAACGAAACACGCGTCTAACCCAGAGGCGTTTGTGATGTGGAAAATGTCGGAAATGCGCCCCGTTTTTTAACCTCTCCTCTGTATCCCGTGGAGCACAAAGTTCGGCGGAGAGGAATCATGGCCTATAAATCAGACATCGAAATCGCCCGTGAGGCGGTGAAAAAGCCGATCCAGGAGATTGGCACAAAGCTGGGAATCGACAGTGAAAATCTGCTCCCTTACGGCCATGACAAAGCCAAGGTGAGCCAGTCTTTCATCAACTCTGTGCAAGATCGCCCCAATGGCAAACTGATCCTTGTGACCGCGATCAACCCAACCCCCGCCGGTGAGGGGAAAACCACCACCACAGTTGGTCTTGGCGATGGTTTGAACCGTATCGGCAAAAATGCTTGCGTGTGTATCCGTGAGGCCTCCCTCGGGCCCAATTTCGGGATGAAGGGCGGCGCAGCCGGTGGTGGCATGGCTCAGGTTGTGCCGATGGAAGACATGAACCTGCATTTCACAGGGGATTTCCACGCGATCACCTCGGCGCATTCGCTACTCTCGGCGATGATCGACAACCATATCTATTGGGGCAATGAGCAAGAAATCGACATCCGCCGCGTTCAATGGCGCCGCGTAGTTGACATGAATGACCGCTCTTTGCGTCAGATCACCTCGTCGCTGGGTGGGGTCTCCAACGGCTTCCCGCGCGAAGATGGGTTTGACATCACCGTGGCCTCCGAGGTTATGGCAATCCTGTGTTTGGCCAAAGACCTTGCGGATCTGCAAACGCGTCTGGGTGACATGATCGTAGCTTATCGGCGCGATAAATCCCCCGTCTTCTGCCGCGATATCAAAGCGGATGGCGCGATGACTGTTTTGCTGAAAGATGCGATGCAGCCAAATCTGGTGCAGACCTTGGAAAACAACCCGGCCTTTGTGCATGGTGGTCCCTTTGCCAATATCGCGCATGGCTGTAACTCTGTGATCGCAACCACAACAGCGCTGAAACTGGCCGATTATGTTGTGACCGAGGCCGGATTTGGCGCGGATTTGGGCGCAGAGAAATTCATGAATATCAAATGCCGCAAAGCGGGTCTTGCGCCCGATTGTGTGGTTTTAGTCGCCACCGTGCGCGCGATGAAAATGAATGGCGGCGTGGCAAAGGCCGATCTGGGCGCGGAAAACGTGGATGCGGTGAAAGAGGGCTGCGCCAATCTGGGCCGTCACATTGGCAACCTGAAAAGCTTTGGCGTTCCGGTGGTTGTGGCGATTAACCATTTTGTCACCGACACGGATGCCGAAATCCAGGCAGTCAAAGATTATGTGGCCTCCGAAGGTTCCGAAGCGATCCTATCGCGCCATTGGGAGCTGGGCTCAGAAGGCTCGGCAGAGCTCGCGGCCCGCGTGGCAGAGATTGCCGATAGCGGCATCAGCAATTTTGGCCCGCTCTACCAAGATGATCTGCCGCTCTTTGCGAAAATCGAACGTATCGCCAAGGGCATCTACCGCGCCGATGAGGTGCTCGCCGATAAGAAAATCCGCGATCAACTCAAGCTGTGGGAGGACCAAGGCTACGGTCATCTGCCGGTCTGTATGGCAAAAACGCAATATTCCTTCTCGACCGACCCGAACCTGCGCGGCGCGCCTACGGGCCATTCCGTACCAGTGCGCGAAGTGCGCCTAAGCGCCGGGGCTGGCTTTGTCGTAGTGGTCTGCGGCGAAATCATGACCATGCCCGGCCTCCCACGCAAACCTGCCGCAGAAAGCATCTGCTTGAACGATGCGGGCGAGATTGAAGGGCTGTTCTAACATACAAAATTTCGGCCCCGGATCCTAAGATCTGGGGCTGAATGTCGTTTAGCACGAGGAAAACGGTAATTCATGGAACGATATTCGCAGGCCATGTGATATACATCTATCGGAAACAAGAAATTGGACATGCACATGAAACTCTACGCAGGGCCGGGAACCATATCTGTGGCGGTTGCGATTGTCTTGTTTGAGCTTGACCTACCCTTTGACACCATATGGATAGATTTCGCGGCGGGCGAACAAACCAGCGACGTTTATGCGCAGATCAACCCAAAGCGGCGCGTTCCTGCTCTGATCTTAGATGATGGGCACATCCTGACAGAAACTGGTGCGATCCTCGAATATCTCGCAGCCGCATACAAAGAACGCGCGCCCTTGGTTCCAGACAACCCACGAGACATGGCGCAGATGCATTCGGTGATGTATTATCTTGCCTCAACAATGCATGTAAATCACGCGCATAAATTCCGCGGGTCACGCTGGGCGAAAAACGAAAGCTCATTCGCAGATATGCACGCGATGGTGCCCCAGACCATGGCCCAATCCGCGCAATATCTGGAAGATGAAGTTTTGGGAGACGCTGGACCATATATCTTGGGCGATAGGTTCACAATTGCCGATGCTTATATGTTTTCTATCTGCGCATGGCTTGAACCGGACGGCGTTGATATTTCTCAATTCCCCAAGTTGAAGCGCTTTATGGACATAATGGCCGAGCGAGCTGCACTGGCAAAAACGCGCGCGGCCGGGTTCTTAGAATAAAACATCCAAACTGAAGAGGGTTCCATGACAGCAACTGTAATCGATGGCAAAGCCTTTGCCGCCCGTGTGCGCGAGCAAGTCGCTGCGCATGTCTCCCGTGTGAAAGAAGATCATGGCATCACGCCGGGCCTCGCGGTGGTGCTCGTCGGAGAAGATCCCGCAAGCCAAGTCTATGTGCGCTCAAAGGGCAAGCAGACCCTCGAGGTCGGCATGAACTCTTTCGAGCATAAGCTTGAGGCGGACACGTCCGAAGAGGACCTGCTCGCGCTGATTGATAAGCTGAACCTAGACCCAAGTGTGCATGGAATTCTGGTACAGCTGCCTTTGCCGGATCATTTGGATGAAGATCTAGTGATCAATTCGATTGCGCCGCATAAAGATGTGGATGGGTTCCATATTTCGAATGTTGGCCTGCTTGGCACGGGGCAGAAATCAATGGTGCCCTGTACGCCATTGGGCTGTTTGATGATGCTACGCGATCATCATGGCTCGCTCAGTGGGATGAATGCGGTGGTGATTGGCCGCTCGAATATCGTCGGCAAACCAATGGCACAGCTTTTGCTGGGCGATAGCTGCACGGTCACAATCGCCCATAGCCGCACCAAAGACCTGCCAGACGTGGTGCGCGGCGCAGATATTGTGGTCGCTGCTGTGGGACGCCCGGAAATGGTACCCGGCGATTGGATCAAGCCGGGGGCCACAGTGATTGACGTGGGCATCAACCGTATTGATGCGCCTGAAAAGGGCGAGGGCAAAACCCGCCTTGTGGGCGATGTACACTATGAGAGCTGCGCTGAGGTTGCCGGGGCAATCACCCCTGTGCCCGGCGGGGTTGGGCCCATGACGATTGCCTGCCTGCTGGCCAACACAATCACCGCCTGCTGCCGTATTCATGGCATGCCAGAGCCCGATGGACTGACCGCTTAAGCCTCATAAACCTCGTCAACGACCTAAACTCGGCACCGTGGGGGTTTTGCACCCCCACACCCCCGCAAGGTATTTTCAGCCAAATGAAGGGGGGCGCGGTGCATATGAAATGCTCTGAATTTTTCAGTTGGTTTGCAAGGCGTTTTCCACTATCCACCCTGTGCGGTGCCCGAATCGGGATGCCGTATTTCGTCCGAGACGGTGGGCTAAGGAAAACCTTATTAAGTCCTGCCTGAGACGGGAACAGACCAATCTCCCAGATGCTCAACCGTAGAGCCTCTGGCGGTTCTGGCCCCGTGTTTTTCGAGGACCAAAACTGCCGGAGAGATCCGGTGTAAATTGAGCCGGGCGGGGAGACTTGCCCAAAACTGGAGTAAGACTGTGGATAGAGCCCAAAAAGGACAGGTCGTCGAGGAACTCGGCGAGATCTTTGAAAGCTCTGGCGTCGTCGTAGTGTCTCACTATGTCGGTATGACAGTTGCGCAGATGCAAGATCTGCGGGCGCAGGCGCGTCAAGCAGATTGCGCCGTGCGTGTTGCCAAAAACAGGCTCGCCAAAATCGCCCTGAAGGATAAGCCGATCGAAGCGATGGGTGACCTTCTGACGGGCATGACCGTCCTGACCTATTCCGAGGATCCTGTATCCGCGGCTAAGGTTGCAGAAGACTATGCCAAGGGGAATGACAAGTTCCAAATTCTTGGCGGAGCTATGGACGGAAACGTGCTGGACCGTGCTGGAGTAACAGCGGTCTCGAAACTGCCTTCGCGCGAGGAGCTTATCGCTTCTATCGCGGGCTGCATCGGGGCACCTGCTTCCAACATCGCTGGCGCAATTGGCGCACCTGCAAGCAACATTGCTTCCATCCTTTCCACGATCGAGGAAAAGGCGGAAGCGGCCTAAGCGCAACCGAAATACCGGCGGTGGAGCATTTCACACGCTGGAACACACATCAAAATTGGAAAAGAGCTAAGATATGGCTGATCTCAAAGCACTGGCAGAAAGCATCGTAGGACTGACGCTGCTGGAAGCACAAGAACTGAAAACCATCCTGAAAGACGAGTATGGCATCGAGCCTGCTGCTGGCGGCGCTGTTATGATGGCCCCCGCAGAGGGTGATGGCGGCGGCGCCGAAGAAGAGAAGACAGAATTTGACGTCATTCTCAAATCACCTGGTGCGTCCAAAATCAACGTCATCAAAGAGGTTCGTGCCATCACGGGTCTCGGCCTTAAAGAAGCCAAAGCCCTCGTTGAAGAAGGCGGCAAGATCAAAGAAGGCGTTGACAAGGCAGAAGCCGAAGACGTCAAGGCCAAGCTGGAAGGCGCAGGCGCAGAGGTCGAGCTGGCTTAATCCGCCGCAAGACTTTTGTCATTTAGATATAGAAAGGCCCGGATTTTCCGGGCTTTTTTCTTTGGAGGTGCGATTTTTGTCTGCACCTCGTAAAGCCCGAATAATGTTTAAGGGTGCGGTATCGCAAACCAGCTTGCGGTGCTGCGTGATCCTGCGCGCGTGGGATCGCTTCCCAAGGCAACGCAACCAACCCTAGAAAGCCACATTTTCGTTGCCGACACAACCGAAGGCCGCAAGCTCGTCGCCAACCCCTACTTCTTCCAGGTAGATATAGCCAAAGCGTCTTGTTTTGATCTAATTTTTAGCGCCCGCTTTGGCTATAACCCTTTGATTTGCCGCGCAGGCGGGCGTTAAAACCGCGTATCACTTTTAACTGCCTGCGCTATACAACTGGCCAACAATTGCCATATATCTCGCGTCAGGATGAGCTGTTCAAGAATGACAACGAAGTCCGTATCTTGACGCTGATCAATGGTGAAGTTGACTACAAATCCCAATCTGTCCAATTGCCCTCTGCGCCAATCCTGCTCCAGAACCAGGAAAAGAGCGGCTACACGGTCCAGCTCAAGCCGACCATCGCTATGCCGGTCTTTGGCTTCAACCTCACACATCCTGACGAAGCAACGCGCGAAGTTTTTGGCAATGTCGATTTCCGCCGTGCCATGTCTGTAGCGATCGACCGCAATACTCTGAACGAGGTTGTATATTTCGGGCAAGGCGAAGCGCGCGCGTATTTCGGGTTCTCGCCCACCCCAGCTTTCGTCGATCCTGCGTTGACAAAGCTGCACACAGAGTTCGACCCAGAGGCGGCCAAAGCTGCGCTGGAGGCACTTGGCATGGTTGACGATATCAACGCCTTCCAGCAAGCTGTTCCAGGATCAGATGCTACAGGCGAAATTGGTGCCCGGCTCGCGAAGACGACGGCTGAAAATCTGGTCTTTATCGGGACGGTTCAGGCCCCAAACCCCATCGTGGTGCGTAACGGTCTGAAAAACGTGCCCGAGTTCCAGACTTGGTCTTACGAATACTACCGCACATACCCTTATCGGGGCACGCAGTGGTTCCTGGCCGCAGACAATTAAGGCAGATGGCGGTGGTCACACCCCGCCTCACCCAAAGACATAGGGACCGGGGCGTATTTCGCTCCCGGTCTTAATGCAGCCTAGGGGCAAATATGACAAATTTCTTGCGATTTGCGCTCACACGCGCCGTTTTGGCCGTTGTGGCGCGGCTCTTGGTCTCGCTCATTGCTATCCCGGTGGGTATCTATGCAGCAGCTTCGCGCAATGCGTTTGTCAACAATGCGTTACGGTTTTTGTCCTATCTGGGGCTGGCAATGCCCAATTTCCTGCTTGCGCTCATCATCATGCTCATCTCGCCGGTCTATTTTGGCAACAGCCTCTCGGGGCTTTTCAGCAAGGAATTTCGCGACGCGCCCTGGTCATGAGAGAAAGCAATGGATTTCCTGAGCCGCGCATGGCTACCGATCTTCATCCTCGGTTGGTCTGCGACAGCCTTTGCTTTGCAAACTGTACGCGCCTTGATGTTAGATGAGCAGTCCAAGCTCTATGTCACCGCGGCGCGCGCCCGTGGTCTTTACGGGCGGCGGCTTTTATGGCGCTATCCGGCGCGCCACACCCTTGGACCGATTGTAAATTCACTCGGGTTCGATTTGAACCGCATCTTCAACGAGCTGCCCATTGTGGCCATCATTCTAACCTTAACTGAGGCGGGGGCATTACTGCTCGAAGCATTGGCGCGCTCAAACGATCAGCAGCTTGCGGGCGCGATCATTTTTCTTCTGACAGCCACCATCGTTGGGCTGAACTTTGTGACCGACCTGGCGCTCGCAGCTCTTGATCCGCGCATGCGCCAATCCGTGATGGGAACGCGCGCATAACCGAGATTAGCCAAGCCAAGCGCGAAGCCTATTTCACCGCCTCGCGACGCCAGTTGATCTGGGCGCGGTTCCGAAAACAGCGCGCGGCTATGGTTGCGGCAGTGATCTTGGCCGTGTTGATTGCACTTGGGCTCTTCGCCGATTTTGTCGCGCCCTACACCCCGACCGTTGCTGGTGCAAACAAAGACTACACCAACGGCGCGCCGCAGATCCCACGGTTTTGCGATGAAGCGGGCTGTTCTGCGCGGCCCTTCATCTATGGCGTTAAGCGTGAAAGGTCGATCCAGACTAATTTCCGGTGGGTCACCACGATCAACACCGAAGATCGGCGATATGTGCAATTCTTCGTCCAAGGCGATGCTTACAAATGGTTTGGCATTAAGCTGGATCGGCATTTGTTTGGCGTAGAGAATGGCAAGATCCACCTCTTTGGCACTGATGATATCGGCAAAGACATTTTCAGCCGCACGCTGCATGCTATTAAAACCTCACTGGCGGTGGGCACGCTTGGGATTGTGATCTCCTTCATGCTGGCGCTGGCAATCGGAGGGATCGCGGGGTTTTATGGCGGCTGGGTCGATGGGGTGCTGCAGATGATAACGGATGCTGTGCACACAATTTCGGCGATCCCGCTTTTTATGGCGCTTGCTGCCTTTATCCCTGATACCTGGAGCGCGGAGATGCGGTTTTTCTCCATTTCCATTATCCTAGGTCTCATTGGGTGGCCAACATTGGCGCGGCGCGTACGCACGCATTTGCTGGTGGAGCACAATCAGGACTATGTGCTTGCCGCCAAGCTGTCTGGTGCCTCGCCCCGCCACATCATTGCGCGCCACCTTCTGCCCAGCTTTACCAGCTACATCATCGTCGATCTTGTGATTTCATTTCCATATATGGTGCTGTCAGAAACCGCGCTTTCCTTTATCGGGCTCGGGCTAAAGGATCCGGTGACATCGCTGGGCGTTTTGCTACAGACTACGACGCAGGCCGATGTTCTCTTGAACTATCAGTGATATTTTATTCCGGCGCTCTTCTTTATCGCGCTGGTTTTGGCCTTTGTCTTTGTGGGTGTCGGGCGGCGGGATGCTGCTGACCCTTACGGGGAGGGCGGGAAATGAGCCTGCTTAGCGTTTCTGATCTCACCATCCACTTCAAAACAGATGAGGGGCTGATAACGGCAGTCGAAAATGTTTCATTCGACATTGCCCCAGGAGAAGTGCTGGGGCTCATGGGCGAAAGTGGCTCTGGTAAGACGACGCTGGGCCGCGCGCTCCTCAAGGCCGCGCCGATTACGCGCGGCGCTGTCACCTATGATAATGGCAGCGCCCGCTATGATATTGCCACTATGGACCGTGTTGCGGAAAAGGCCTATCGCGCGCAGGCGCAAATGATCTTTCAGGATCCTTATGCTGCTCTGAGCCCGCGTATGACCGTGCGCGACATCATTGCTGAACCTCTTGAGGTTCTCGGCCTAACAAAATCACGGTCCGAGACAGATGAACGTGTCCGCAGCATCGCCGCAAAATGCCGGATAAATCTGGAACATCTGCGCCGCTACCCGCACGCTTTTTCCGGGGGTCAGCGGCAGCGTATCTCGATCGCGCGGACATTGGTGGCGGAGCCAAAGTTTATCGTGGCCGATGAATGTGTGGCGGCGCTAAGCAGGATTTCCCAAAAGTGGATACCGGTTTTGGGGAAAAAATCCTGCAAAATCAAAGGACACTAAGCAGGTATTTGTGGGCAAAGCTCCGAATACCTGCTTAGATGTGTCCATCCAAGCGGATATTTTGAACTTGCTGAAGCAGCTTCAACGAGACATGGATCTGACCTTTCTTTTCATCTCGCATGACCTCAGCGTTGTGGCTCATGTCTGCGACAACATCGCTGTGATGTATCTGGGTGAAATCGTGGAATTTGGTGCGACCCGCGATATTTTTGCAAATCCGCAGCACGATTATACGCGATCTTTGCTTGCCGCGATCCCGTCGCTAGACCCGGACCAGCGCTCGCGGCTGCACGCCTATGAACCGATAGCTCAAAAAAAGTGATAGATGATGCCCGATTATGACCTGGATAACGCCTATGAGATCAATGGCCCGCAGGACGCCAAGCGCCTCTACGGTGAATGGGCGCAGACCTATGATAGCAGCTTTGGTGAAGGCTGGGGCTTTATCGCGCCGCGCCTGATTGCCGAGCTGTACCTCTCTGAGAGCGCTGGAGATGAACCAATTCTGGATATTGGTGCAGGGACCGGGTTGGTCACAGAGCACCTAAAGGGAGCCGCAACGGACGCTTTTGATATCACGCCGCAGATGCTGGACATCGCCCGCAACAAAGGAATTTATCGCAATCTGATTGAAGGGGACCTACTGGCCCCGCTCCCGCTGCCAGATGACAGCTATGGTGGAGTAATCTCTTGTGGTACGTTCACCCATGGCCATGTCGGCCCGGCCTGTCTACCAGAGCTTTTACGGGTGACCCGGCCTGGAGGGCTCTTTGTCTGTGGCACTGTACCGGCGGTTTTTGACGTCATGGGTTTCGGCTCTACATTGGGCCAGCTACAAGCCGCAGGTGCTATCAGCCCGCTGCGCTTTGCGGAGATCGCGATCTATGACCAAAACCATCACGATCACGCCGATGACCGAGGTCTTGTGATGATTTTCCGCAAAGCATGAAACTGGTCCCTGTTATACCTCGCGATCATGACGACGTTGAAGCATTGTTTTTTGCGGCCTTTGATGGTTACATCCGGGCTTTAGGCAAGATCCCGGCACCGGGACAGTATGTATGGTTGGCCCCCGCGATTGATGCGAGCAGGGTTTGGTGGCTTGGCGAAGACCGGGCCGGATGTGCCGTGCTGAGCTCCTCGGGGACAACGCTGACGATAGATCAAATTGGCATCGCAGCAGGTCAACAAGGCAAGGGCCTTGGCACTCAGGCACTTGCAGTGATCGAGGCCCATGCCCGCGAGCGGGGGATGAGCGAAATCCAATTGCATACAGCACAAGTTGCCACACGGCAGATCGCCTTTTATTCACGTTGTGGGTTTCGTGTTCACGCTGTTGGCCCACACCCAAAAGGGCGCGACGATCGGCTCCGCGTCTTTCTTGTAAAATCAATCTTTTGAAGGAGACTCAAAATGCAAGATCCTGCTTTTTCCGCCCCTGGCCGCTTTTGGCGCGGCAACCTACACACCCATTCAAACCGTTCCGATGGCGTGTTAACCCCAGAAGACGTGTGCCGCCGCTACAAGGCTGAGGGCTATGATTTCATCGCGCTGACAGATCATTTCATCGGCGCTTTTGACTATCCGATTGTGGATACGACAGCTTATAGAGATGCAGAGTTCACCACCATCCTTGGCGCCGAGCTTCACTCCGGGGCGATGGAAAATGGCGAGCTCTGGCACATTCTCGCTGTGGGATTGCCGGAAGATTTTGCGCCACCCAACTGTCCTGGCTTTTTCCCCTTGCCTAATCAGGAAACGGGCCCCGAGATTGCTAGGCGTGCGCGTGAGGCTGGCGCTTTTGTCGCCGTGGCGCATCCAGAATGGGGTGGGCTGTCTCTGGCTGATGCGCGCTCACTCGAAGCCGCGCATGCGGTTGAGGTTTATAACCATGGGTGCCAGGTGGGCGCAGATCGGGCCGAAGGGTTCTGGCATTTGGACCGCCTGCTTGAAGAAGGGCGCCGCCTAACGCTATGCGCGACCGATGACGCACATTTCACTGAACCGGACCATTTCGGTGGCTGGACCATGGTCAAGGCAGAAGACAACACGCCTGATGCGTTGCTTGAGGCCTTGAAAGCTGGTCATATGTATGCCTCCACCGGACCAGAGATTAAAGACATCGTATGGTCAAAGAAATCGGTCACTGTTGAGTGCAGCGCTGCTACAAGCATCATCGTGCAGGGCGCGGGATCAGCGGCGGTGGCGAAACATGGGTCCAGTATGACCCGTGTGGATATTCCATTAGGCCGTGTGACCTCCAGCCCATGGCGGCGTGTCACGATTATCGACGCGGCGGGTAGGCGCGCGTGGTCCAACCCCGTTTGGCTCGATTGATACCGCATCTCATAGCGGGAAAATGCCACCGAATGTAGGGCAGTGGCCGGGGGCGAATCTTGAATGCAAGCTCGATCAAGCGTTGTTCGCTGATCGGGCCTTGGCCGAGATTTGGCCCTCTCGGATGGCTGTTTCGCAAAGCATGCATGCGTTCAAAGCCACTTATTGTGGCATGGGCGACTGCCATCGCTTCCCGCTGCTTTGGTGCGTTATGTGAGCTTGCCATGGATCTGGGAAAGGTCGATCCCGCAGCCCATCATTCGTTTTCAATTCAGGGGGTAACGCGCTGAACTCGCAAAATAATTCTCCTTTGATTCAGGCGGTAACAGCTCTTAGGTATCATGTTACCAGACACTAATCAGCCCCCAGTTCCATCTTCTAAACCCCAGCAGGTGAATTCCATAAATCCAGCCCAACCGAGCCAAGCGAGCACTGTAACACCAACGGTGATGCAAAATGCCCGCCAAGTTGGGTGAGATGCAAAAACTATGATGAGGAGCGCAATTGAGCCCGCAGCCGGAACGAGAAAGTGCAGATCCATCATTGGCTCAGCGCAGCGGGTGTAAGTTGATCTGTAGCCATCTGGGAAACCGATGAGGCTTGCAGCGAGGTGGTCTATGTAGGCAAAGAGCGCGAAGACAACAGAGGTAAAAAGAAATACGAGAAATCTCACTGTCGCCGCCATTTTCACTCACCCTATGATAATCGTTCTGCGCTCTTGCATGCGTGCTAGGCCTTGATCAGAATGCGTGTGCCGTTGTCCACCATTGCGTAGATTTCTTCGATTTCGTGATTTTTCACCGCGATGCAGCCGAGTGTCCAGTCAGCTTTGGCGGATATTTCAGGGTCTTTGTCTTCGCCATGAATGAAAATATCCCCGCCAGCTCGTTTGCCCATCGCGTGCGCGCGCGCCTTATCTTCGGTATTGGGGTAGGAAATCCCAAGCGAGAGGTGAAAACTGCTATTGGGGTTGCGCCTATCGATATAATAAAGACCTTCTGGGGTTTTGCCATCGCCCTCTACCCGTTTCGGCCCCACAGGCGCGAAACCAAGGTCGATTTTATAATCCTGCAAGACGCGGTTTCGGTGCATCAAATACATCTCGCGCCGCCCCTTATACACGACGATATCTGTGACCTGTGGCCCATTATATCTCTTAAACTTAGAGCGAGGCGCGCCGCAGGCGGTCAGAATAAACCCAAAGGCGCTGAGCAAAAAGGAACGCTTACGCATCAAAACAACCCTTGATTTAAATTTGCAAGTTTCCACACCTATAGAATGTTTTTGCAGATTCGGAAATGACGTGCGCTATTTTTCG
This sequence comes from Aliishimia sp., assembly GCA_963678085.1. Taxonomy (GTDB): domain Bacteria; phylum Pseudomonadota; class Alphaproteobacteria; order Rhodobacterales; family Rhodobacteraceae; genus Aliishimia. Next base: position 391,854 of record OY782680.1, on the reverse strand, counting down.
CCACGCTCGGGCAAACGCGCCTCAATCGCTTCTAGCCGTCTGAGCACCTCATCGCGGTAATTATCCGTTTGCTCGCGCGTCTCTTCTTGATGCGCATCTTGCATAGAATTCACGATCAAGCCCACCAGCAGGTTCACAACGGCAAAGGTCGTCACCAGAATGAAAGGCAGAAAGAACATCCAAGCATAGGGGTAGACCTCCATGACGGGGCGCACGATGCCCATGGACCAGCTTTCTAGGGTCATGATTTGAAAGAGAGAATAGGCCGAGCTGCCCAGGTTGCCAAAGAATTCAGGGAATGAGGCACCAAAGAGTTTTGTGGCCATAACCGAGCCGATGTAAAAGATAATCCCCATGAGCAAAAACACCGACCCCATGCCAGGCAGCGCGGTCAAAAGCCCTTCGACAACGCGGCGCAGGCTGGGTGCGGCAGAGATCACGCGCAGCACCCGCAAGATCCGCAGGGCGCGCAACACTGACAGGCCTTGTGCGCTTGGCACCAATGAAATCGCGACAATCAGAAAATCAAAGATGTTCCAGCCGCTTTTGAAAAATCGCGGCCCATAGGCGAGCATTTTGGCGATGAGCTCAACCACAAAGATCGCCAAGCAGATTTTGTCGAGCACAGAAATCAGCCCGGCAGAAGAGTTGACAACGCTCGGGGAAGTTTCAAGCCCTAAAACACCCGCGTTAAAGATGATCACCGCAATGATGAAATTGCGAACCAAAGGGCGTTCCAGCCAGTCGATCAGCGATTGCCGCATGATACTCGTCCTCTCAAAGCGCACAACCTGCGCTTAAAATCAAAAGTTCGTCGCCTCCTACCAGCAACAGGATTTTGTTGCCAGAGTTTACGAAAGCGTGGATCCGCTCAAAAAGCAAACCACCCAGCGCGCGGGGCGTTGGATGGTTTATTCATTGCAAAGCTCCGGGATCAGAAGAGCGATCAGGCCGAAACACCCTGACCGCCCGCCATCTTAGAACTTGTTGAAGTTATCAAAGCCAGTGTCGAACAGGCTATCAACAGCATAGAGATCAACAGTGCTCTTATCGCCCCGCTCGGTGATCTGGCCATCAAGACCCTCGATCGCGCCGCCGCCTTGGGCACCTTTACCCTTATCACCATTGCGGGCTTCATCATCGGTGTCGACCGTTACACCCAAAAGGCCATGTGGCATAACCCCATCCGCATTGGCATTCTCAGACTTGAGATCCTTGATGCTCATGTAAGAATTATTCGTGATTAGGGTGAAGGTATATTCTTCATCGGTCACAAAGATCTTATCGCCTTCTTTGCGGATAGCTCCGTCCAGATATGTGCCATTGTTTGTGATCTCCTCTCCATCAATGACGAGAGCACCCGCCTTGTCAAAAGAGATCTGGTGATCGCCCATCGTTAGGCCAATTTCGCCAATGACAGTCTGAAGCCCATCATTGCCCACCGCATCAAAGCGCGCATTCAGTTGAAGGCCATCATCGCTGAGGATGTTGTAGATCTTGCCGTCTTGGCCCTGAATATCATAGCTCCCGCCATCAGCGCCATAAAAGTGCGGGTCACCAAAGACACTGCCTCTTTCAACCTCAACCACTTCGGGTTCTACCGGGCAATCACCGTCAACCGGAGGCAGCGGATCTTCCGCAGGGATTGGGTCAATGTCAACATCGGGCAATTCGTAGACTGGAGGGTTATAATCCTCTGGATTAGGCGGTTGATTATCATCATCCGTCAGGATGATTGGCTGCGGGTTCAGGATCCAAGGTGGCTCGATACCAACATCTGGCCCGCCAGGTGCGATTGGCTGCGGGTTCAGAATCCACGGGGGCTCAATGCCAACATCTGGACCGCCAGGTGCGATTGGGTCGATGGAGCAACCTGGGTCAGGAGCGAAGATAACGTTCTCAAAGCTGCTGGCTACGATATTTGTACCCTGGTTGTTTGTGATATAAATCGTTCCGCACGGATCTTTGATCACACAGAAATCTTCTTCGTTGCCGCGGATGACCAGTGTGTCACAACCTTCGCCGCCAAAGAGCATTTTGTTGCCTTCGCCGCTTACAACAACACGGTCATTGCCCGTGCCCGCATCTACAAAGTCATTGCCTTTGCCAGTGATGATAATGTCATTGCCAGCACCACCTTCGATGACGTCATCGCCATGCGCGCCGTTCAGCGTATCGCAACCATTTCCACCGCTCAGGTAGTCATTGCCGTGGCCGCCATTCATGACATCGTTGCCGGAACCACCTGACATATGGTCATCGCCGTAACCGCCATGCAAGGTATCATTGCCGCAACCACCTTCCATCTTGTCATTGCCGTCACCGCCACTCATGGAATCGTTACCGGCTCCGCCTTTCAGAGTGTCGTTACCAGCGCCGCCTGTCATGGTGTCATTGCCGAGACCGCCATCCAAAAGGTCAGCACCGCAGTCGCCGTTCAACTTGTCATCGCCGCAGCCGCCGACCAAGGTGTCGTTGCCAGCTCCGCCATTCAACGTGTCATGACCATTTCCACCATTCAGGCTGTCGTGGCCCTGATCACCATTCAGAACGTCGTTGCCATCGCCAGCACACAGCGTGTCATTGCCATATCCACCGTTCAAGGTGTCATTGCCCTGCCCGCCGTCCAGGAAATCGTCGCCTTGGTTGCCGTTGAGCATGTCATCGCCGCAGCCGCCAACTACGGTGTCTTTACCCCAGCCGCCGCTTACAACGTCGTTACCATTGCCACCGTTCAGGGAATCATCGCCAACTCCGCCGTTCATCGTGTCGTGGCCGTCGCCACCGAGCAAGACATCGTTACCACAGCCCCCATCCATGACGTCGCTATCATAACCGCCATGCAAGGTGTCATTTCCGTACCCACCGTTCAGAGTGTCCTTGCCGCGTCCACCAAACAGGTAATCATCGCCACAGCCGCCATTCAAAAGGTCATTGCCGTTGCCGCCGTTCACATAGTCATTGCCGCTTCCAGCGTCTAGGGTGTCGTTGCCTTCGCCGCCAAACAAGACATCGCGGCTACATCCACCATTCAGGCTGTCATTACCGTTGCCACCAAACAAAGTGTCAGTACCGGTTCCGCCATACAACTTGTCGTTGCCGTCTTTGCCGTTCAAACGATCATTGCCGCCGAGACCAACGATGATATCGTCGCTAGCTGTGCCATTAAGCACATTGTTGCAGTTGTCGCCGATGATAATCGAAGGGGGATTGGGGCCACAAGCGAGCATCTTACCGAACTCTTTTTCGGCATCTTGGGTTTGACCACTATTCGCGGCCTGCGTCGCTGCGTTTGCTGCATTGGTAATGGCAGTCATCACTAACTCCTAACTTCAAACTCGTTACGGGTTAAAGATACAACCCAGAAGCCGTTTGGGGCAAATGCAGATTCCAGAGTTTTTCAGAAGCGGCATGTCACAACAATAAATACAAATAAAAATCAAATGGTTAGCATATACCGTGAACAATTAACAAAATTTGTTTCTAATTTTTAGTAAAATTTGAGGAAACAGCTTCGTTAAAATTTGACGGATTGTTTCACAGACTATGGTTAATCGGGCAGGAGGGCGCGGCAAACAACCGCGTCATTGTCTTTCAAACCCAATCAATCCCACTCAAATCATCGTGATCGTTTTTTAACCAGCAACAACTAAAGCTAAGCAGCGAATCATTTTAGGGTAGAAAATCCGGGGGGTGCCGAGTTATGCGATAACCTGACCCCAGGCCCTTGACTTCTGGTGCGCGAGCGGCTCAATCCGCGCAACGTCTTATATCTCAAAAGGGACACTCTTATTATGCATGCCTATCGCAGCCATTCTTGCGCCGATCTCACCGCCGCCCAGGTGGGCGAAACTGTTCGTTTGTCCGGGTGGGTTCACCGGGTGCGTGATCACGGGGGGGTGCTATTTATTGATCTGCGCGATCACTATGGCATGACCCAGGTGCTATGCGATCCTGACAGCCCGGTATTTTCCGAGGTGGAAAAGGTGCGCTCTGAGTGGTGCATTCGTATTGATGGGCAGGTCAAAGCGCGCGATGCCAGCCTGATCAACCCCAAGATCCCGACCGGAGAGATTGAGGTTTTTATTCGCGACATGGAAGTTCTGGGCGGCGCAGGAGAGCTGCCGCTGATGGTCTTTGGCGATCAGGAATATCCCGAAGAAACCCGCCTGCGCTATCGTTACCTCGATCTGCGCCGCGAAAAGATGCAGGCGAATATGACCCTGCGCTCGGATGTTGTGGCCTCGATCCGCAAACGCATGTGGGATCAGGGCTTTCGCGAATATCAAACGCCGATTATAACGGCCTCTTCTCCTGAGGGCGCACGGGATTTCTTAGTGCCTTCACGTCTGCATCCCGGCAAATTCTATGCCCTCCCGCAGGCACCGCAGCAGTTCAAGCAGCTGTTGATGGTCTCGGGCTTTGACAAATATTTCCAAATCGCGCCGTGTTTCCGCGATGAAGACCCGCGCGCTGACCGCTCGCCGACAGACTTCTACCAGCTCGATATGGAGATGAGCTTTGTGGAGCAGCAGGACGTGTTTGACACGATTGAGCCGGTGCTTACAGGTATTTTCGAAGAATTTGGCGGCGGGCGCGCTGTCGATCAAGAGTGGCCGCAGATTTCTTACAAGGACGCGGCGCTCTGGTACGGCACCGACAAGCCAGACCTGCGCAACCCGATCAAGATGCAAGTTGTCTCGGAGCATTTCAAAGGCTCCGGCTTTGCAATCTTTGCGAAAATTTTGGAACAAGAAGGCACCCAAATTCGAGCCATCCCCGCACCAAAGGGCGGTTCGCGCAAGTTCTGTGATCGGATGAATAAGTTCGCCCAAGGCGAAGGCCTGCCGGGGATGGGCTATATTTTCTGGCGCGAAGGTGCTGACGGAATGGAAGCCGCAGGCCCGCTCGCCAAGAATATCGGACCAGAGCGCACTGAGGCCATTCGCCAGCAGCTTGGTCTTGGGGTTGGTGATGCGGCGTTTTTCTTGGGCGGCAAGCCCAAAGCGTTCGAGGCGGTCGCGGGCCGGGCGCGCACTGTGATTGGTAATGAGCTAGGCTTAACCGATGAAAACCGCTTTGCCTTCGCCTGGATCGTCGATTTCCCCATCTATGAAAAGGACGAGGAAACCGGCAAGATCGACTTTGAGCATAACCCCTTCTCAATGCCCCAGGGTGGTATGGCTTCGCTTGAGGGCGATCCGCTAGAGGTTAAAGGCTATCAATATGATCTGGCCTGCAACGGCTATGAGCTGGTCTCCGGCGCGATCCGAAACCACCGCCCAGAGATCATGTTCAAAGCCTTTGAGCTGGCAGGATATCCCAAGGAAGAGGTCGAAAAGCGCTTTGGCGGGATGGTCAACGCCTTCCAATATGGCGCCCCTCCCCATGGTGGCTGTGCGGCGGGGATCGACCGGATTGTGATGTTGCTGGCAAACGAGCAAAACATCCGCGAGGTGATCCTGTTCCCCATGAACCAGCGCGCCGAAGATCTAATGATGTCTGCCCCGTCCGAGCCGATGGCCGAGCAGCTTATGGAGCTAGGTCTGCGCGTCATTCCGCAGGAATATTAAAGAAAAGTGAGAGAGCCCTGCACATGGTGATGCAGGTCGCCTAATGGGCTCTCCTCTTGAGCAGAAAACGATCCTGCCCGGCCAGTCTTCGCTGCCTCTCGCTACGCTCAAACGCGAATACCGGCACAGGATGTTCAACGTGATCTGTTTTCACTCTAATCAAAGAGATTTAGGCTCTCCATATAGCTCCAAATATTGTCGCTCAGATCTGTGGTTGCGCTGATCATGGAGCTGCCAGCAGCAACCCCAAGGGCAACAATAGCTGCCGTAAGGACCACCCAATCCACGGTGACAGCACCGCGTTCCTGCGCGATATATCGTTTCAGTGCTTGTCGCATGATGTGTTCACCTTCTTGCTCGAGCCCTTTTATCGCCGTTAACTTTGTCGGAATTAAGGCAAGAAAAGTGTTATTTGGCTCTGTTTTGGCTTTCGCAGCGCCGTCATGGTGCCTAATCTGGGAGCATGACACAGAGGTTTAAGAACGATCTTGGCACGCCAGTTCCCAATTGGAAGCCGCCCCGCCGCCCCGACATGCAGCCATTGCAGGGGCGATATTGCCGCTTAGAGGCGCTTTGCGCGGAAACCCATGCAGCGCTGCTTTATCGAACCTATGCCGGGCAGGATCACGTTTGGGACTATTTGCCTTATGGGCCGTTTTCCTCGTCTGCGCAGTATCACCGCTGGGTTCGGGATATGGCGGCGCAAGAGGATCCGCAGTTCTGGGCAATCAAGAACGAGGTCAGTGGCCAGTGGGAAGGGGTGGCAAGCTATCTGCGCATCAATCCTGAGATGGGCTCAATCGAGGTTGGGCATATCAATTATAGCCCGGCCTTGCAAAAGACGATGGCTAGCACCGAGGCGATGTATCTGTTGATGAAATGGGCCTTTGAGGCGGGCTATCGGCGCTATGAATGGAAATGCAACGCGCTGAATATGGGGTCGCGCCGAGCTGCGCAGCGGCTGGGGTTCAGCTATGAGGGGATTTTTCGGCAGGCCGCAATCAGCAAGGGACGAAACCGCGACACCGCTTGGTTTGCGATCATTGACAGCGAATGGCCCGCCTTGAAAGAAGCCTTTGAGGCTTGGTTGCGCCCCGAAAACTTTCGCACCGATGGCAGCCAAATTGAACGTCTCAGCGATGTAACCCGCCTGGTCCGCGTCGCCTCTGATCCTGAACTCTAAGCTCAGTCGTTATCGGAATTCCCTGCGCCTGCACCGCGATTGCGGCTCTCTTCTGTCGCGGGGGCATAGGTGCGCTGCGCGAAGCTATTCAATCGAGATAAAACTTCCGCTGATGGGGTGGCACGAAAGGTCGTGCTGAGCGGGGTAAAGGGCACTTGGCTCCGGGATATAACGCAGCGCTCCGCCTGCGGTGTTTCCAGCACTTTCCCGTTGGCAGCTAGGTTTCCGCCATCCGTCACCACCCGCCCACCTGGCCATTCAGCCATTATGGGGTGCGCGATTTGGCGTGCGGCATCCCGTAGAAAGAGAGCAAGCAGCAAGGGAAAATGCAGGTTTTCGAGCGTGACGCCCTGCCCCATATTCAACCGGCTGGCTGTGTCGCTTAGCGCAGCGCCTGCGGCAAGCGGGCTTAGGCCATGGGGCGCGCGCCAGATCTCATCGTGCAAAAGTTTCGGTGAAAAATCCGATATATCCGCGCCATCGATGATCTCCAACAACCCCGCCAATAGCGTTGCCCCTGGTAGCCCTGCCTGCGCAAGGCATCGCGCGGCGCGCCCCGCATCTTGGGCCATGCCCCAGGGCGATCCAGCGCCGCGGGCGGCCCGTGTGCAAAGCGCTTGGATTTCATTGAGAGAATAGCTCATGTGGCGGCGGCCTCTGGATAAATCCAAAAATCTGAGGTCTCAGCGCTCAACTCGCTTGGCAGCGGCGCGCCTGCATACATGCAAATCCTGACCCAGCGATCAGAGCGCGGATCGAACTGCGTGGCGCCAAAGAATGACAATTTGCAGCGCAGCATATCTATGGGCAGCACCTCAGCTGAGATCGTGTTATCGTGAATTTCCGCATAAGGCGCGCGCGCGACGATCTGGACCCGGCGCAGGATGTGGCGGTGTTCTGGGTGGGCCAGCAACAGCTCTGCGACCTCCGCCTCATCAGGCCAATCTGCCAGGGTTTCAAACAATGCGGCGGCATCCCGGCCCGGCGCAAGCGGTTGTTCATAGGGCTCGATTGGCTCTTCAAAGCGCTCGCCAAGCCTCGGCTCTAGCTTTTCTTCGGAAACATACCAGGCCCGTGCGCGCGCCTCAGGCTGAGACCAATCAATCGCTAAGGCCCAGTCATATAGCTCTTTTAACAAGGACCGCAGCTCAGCCACCCGCATCACGCCATCAATCGCGTGATCATCGACGAGCTGCGCCATCTGATCCGCCTCATCATCCACCAATGCGCCATATGGCTCTAGCATGAGAGAGACCAGCCATTCCTGTCCCTCCGTAGATAGCGCACCTTCTGCCCAGCGATAGAGGCTGTCCCAAGCGTTTTCTTTGCACAGATCCGTTTGCGAAAGATGTGCTTCAAGCTCTGCAAGATCGCAGGTGAGATGCGCGATTTTCTCGATTTGAACTGGGTGCTCTGAATGCCAGCTCAGCACGGTTTGCTCAGCGCGCGCGCGCAGCTCATGAAACAGGGTGATCTCTGCGTCTGTTGCCACCCGTACCTGCCGCACAGATTGCAAGGCCCTCTCACGCGCTGCAATCCAATTATTGATAAGTTGCGGGTGGTTCAGCAAGAAGGGTGCCATGCCCAGCCCGGTAGAGTTCCCAATCCCTAAGCAACGCGCAAGCTGCGGGTCAAGCTGCGCGGCCTTCCCGTTTGCACGCGCATCGGCCATGTGCTGCACTAGGTCGGTAACAAACCAGCGGATCAGATAGACAGAGAGCATCTCCACTTGGAACGGGGCGCGAAACTCTGGGCGATTGTTGGTCATCTCGCGGTCCGCCGCCCCGAACTTGCCAGAGCCATAAACCGCCGTGGTGCGCATCAGATAGCCGACCGCGTCGATTTGCGCGGGGTCCGGTTGCTGGCCCGCTGCTAGCGCTGAAACCACATGTTCCCATAGCCGCACCGAGCGATTGGCCCGCGCCAAAGACAACTCTGTCTCACTGACCCGCCCCGCCTCTTGCCGGGGCACGTTCTGCGCGAGCCTTGTGATATCGTCCTCAGTTGGAATGCCATCAAACAGCGTGAAAGTTGCGTCCCACGCCTCAGCAATCACCCGATCTGAGCGCTGCTCGGGCGGCAGATCATGGGCAAAGGCGACCAGGGAATAACTTTGTTCTGGCGCATGGGCAGTATAGACCGCATAGCCAACGCCCTGCGGGTTGATGTCAAATTCTGTTCGCTCAAACCGCCAATTTTCCCGCGCCATCCGGCGTGTCAAGATGCGCATGAACGAGAGGCGCGACTGGTGAAACGAGCCCAACCGCGCAAGGCGCATCACCTGTTTGGGATCTCGCAATTCGATCTGTGTCATGTCTGCCCGAGGGGTGTGAAATTCTCTGCAAAGAAGCGATACCAATTGCCGCCCATGATGCCCGCAACCTCACGCGCGCTGAGCCCGGTTTTGAGAAGCCCATCGCGGATATTGCCGAAATCCCGATTGTCGCGGAACCAGTGCGGCATGGGCGGGAAACCGGGCGCGGCGGCTGAGCCCTCGCCATAGTCGATTTCCTTGCTCCAGCGGCCGACGCGCATCCATTCGACGACGCTATCGGGTTGGTCCTGGCAGAGATCACTGCCGATCCCCAAATGCTGCGGGCCAAAGCGCTCGGCGGTGCGGGCGATCATCTCGCAAAAGCTGGTCAGCGTGCAGTCTGATTTATCCTTCAAGTGATGCGGGTAGAGCGAAAAGCCCAGCATGCCGCCATTTTCGGTCACAGCGCGAATGACATCATCGCGTTTGTTGCGCAGGGCAGGCTGCCAGATATGCGGATTGGCATGGGTGATGGCGATGGGGCGGGTGGAATGCTCTGCCGCCTCGATGGTGGAGCGATCAGCGGAATGGCTCATATCAACCACGAGCCCAACCCGGTTCATTTCGCGCACAACCTGTTTGCCCATGCGTGTGAGGCCAGTGTCTTCTGCCTCATAGCATCCGGTGGCCAGGAGCGATTGGTTGTTATAGGTCAATTGCATAAAGCGCGCGCCGAGCGTGTGCAGGATCTCGACCAAGCCGATATCATCCTCCATGGGCGAGGGGTTTTGAAAGCCGAAAAAGATCGCAGTGCGGTTGGTCTCGCGCGCCCGGTCGATATCGCTGGCCCATTGACCCTTCATGATCAGATCCGGGTATTGCTCGAACCAGCGGTTCCATTGTTCGAAGTTCAGCACCGTTTCGCGGAAGGTTTCATGATAGGCGATGGTCACATGCACCGCGTCCACACCGCCTGCGCGCATCTGGGCAAAGATCTTTTCCGACCAATTAGCATATTGCAAACCGTCAATTATCATGTCCACCGCCTATGAGTTAACGAGATATAGAGTACACAAACCCGCCCCGTTGAGAAGGGGAAATGTCCGTTAAAACGCGCGACTGTCTTGCCTTGCGTATTTTCTTGCTTGGGCCGCGGCCTTGTCCCAACGGTTCACTAACCCTTCCCAAAAAATGCTTGTTTCATCGCGCCCCGCCCAGGCGCGCTCATAGGTTTCGCGGGCAGATCTCATGGCAGAGATTAGGGCGGCGAGGTCGCTCTCTGCAATCTCAAGCGCCCCGCGTGTTTGCGGGCCGATTTTACCGTCTATGGGCAAGTTCAAGGCAATCTGTAGGGTGCGAACAGCGCCAGTAGGCCCCCGGTTCCACGCAATATCTCTCAGCAGGAACTTAATCGCGTTGCTCCTGGCAACCCTTGCCGGAAAATCCGTTTTGCTTGCAATGTAATCCACCGCGTCGCGTTCTGCCCGGTCAGGATCTCCCGCTTGGATTATCTTGCGCAGTCTGAGCGCCTCTGACCGGTGATATCTTTCATTTATGCCTGCAACTTCAAAGCGCCCACCGCCGTCACCGCTGGGTAGCTGATACACGACCACTTTGCCATTGGCATCGCGGCGTGCCTCGAAATCGACAATGACCTGCACCATTTCCAGTCTGAGCTGGTCGGGGCTCTGCGTTTCAACGCGCCGGTATCGCCCACAAGAATAGGCGACAAAGGGCAATGTCAGGGAAAGCGCCAGAACATTTCGGCGGGAATAATTCAATTTTTACCCCCGCAGCTCTCGATTCGTGAACGCACCGGGCCGCGCTGAGAGGTGTATTAGCTCAAAAGCCCGGCAAAGCGCAGCGCATTATCCACCAATGCTTTGGTCTCATCGCTCAGTGAGGTGAGCGGCAGACGCACCTCATCCGAGCACAGACCCAGCTGAGACATGGCGTATTTCGCACCGCACAGGCCCGGTTCGGTAAAGATCGCCTGGTGCAAAGGCATGAGCTTGTCTTGGATTTCAAGCGCCTTCGCGTAATCGCCTGCAAGGCAGGCCTCTTGCATTTGCGACAGCAGGCGCGGGGCGACATTGGCAGTGACGGAAATACAGCCCACCCCGCCTTGGGCGTTGAACCCATGCGCCGTGGCATCCTCACCTGAAATCTGCGCAAAATCAGGTCCACAGGTGATGCGCGTCTCGCAAACCCGAGCCAGATCGCCCGTCGCATCTTTGACCCCAACAATGCGGGGCAGCTTTGCCAGCTCGCCCATCGTCTCGGGGCTCATGTCGATGGCAGAGCGACCGGGGATGTTGTAAATAATGATCGGGATATCGGCGGCATCATGCAGGGCGGTGAAATGCGCGATCAGCCCGCGTTGGGTAGGTTTGTTGTAATAAGGCGTCACCACCAGCGCCGCATCCGCGCCAACCCGCGCGGCATGCTCAACAAAGCGAATCGCCTCAACCGTATTGTTCGACCCAGCCCCCGCGATAACGGGAATACGGCCCGCAACACATTTCACAACCGTCTCAATCACTGTTTCATGCTCGTCATGGCTCAGCGTGGGGCTCTCGCCCGTGGTGCCAACGGGAACGAGGCCATGCGAGCCCTCACCGATATGCCACTCAACCAATTTCTTGAGCGTCTCTAGATCCAACTCACCGCCGCGGAACGGCGTCACTAATGCGGGCATCGAGCCTTTGAACATGATCGCTCTCCTAAATTTATGGCCAAATGCGCTTGGCCGAGTGGATTGACGCTCATCCCTGCGAGAAGTTTATTGGATTTTCACAGTAGAGCTGTTTTAGTCTTGGGGGCACTAGACCTCAAAGGGGCCAAAATGCAAGCCGTGATCCGTAGCTTTTTTTTCTTAGTTGTTTTGACTTTTGCTCTACCGGGATTTGCCGCCGCACAAGATGCGCCGCGCCCCAGGCCGCTGCAATGGGGGCTAGAAGCTGCGCAGCGCGGGGATTGGCAGGCCGCTGCGCGCATCGCTGCGCGGGATGGAGAGGTCGCCCGCGATGTGATCCTTTGGCACCAGCTGCGCAATGGGGCGGGGACTTATTCACAGATGCAAGATCTCTTGTCCCGTCATCCCAATTGGCCTGGGCTAAAATTGTTGCGCCGGCGCAGTGAACACACGGTTCTTGGTCAGAATGTAGCCGCCGCGCGGGATTTTTTCGCAGCCTATCCTGCACAAACCCCGCAAGGCGCGCTTGCCCATGGGGTCGTGCTGATGCGCGCAGGCAAGGAGAAAGACGCGCAGGAAGTTATCCGTAACGCTTGGCTGTCTATGGGCATGAGCGCCCAGGACCAGGCACTATTTCGCTCCAGCTTTGCACAGATCGTTAATCCGCTGAATGGTGCGCGGCTTGATGCGATGCTCTGGCGCAAACGGATCTCTGATGCTGAGCGGATAATGCCCATGGCGACTGAAACCGAACAAGCGATCGCTCTTGCCCGCATCGCTTTGCAAAAAGATCAAGACGGGGTGGATGCGCTGATTGCCGCCGTTCCTGCCGCGCAACAAACCCATCCAGGGCTGCAACATGATCGCTTTGAATGGCGGTTGCGCAAGGGGCGTTGGGGCGATGCTAAGATGCTTTTGTTGGAGCAATCCACCTCGGCTGAGGCCCTTGGGCGGCCCGAAGCTTGGGCCAATCGCCGCCGCTCGCTTGCCCGTGATGAGATGCGTGATGCCTCTGCGCGGCGCGCCTATCAGCTGGCCTCCCAACATTTTCTGAGCAGTGGTTCGCATTATGCGGATCTAGAATGGCTTTCAGGCTATATTGCGCTGCGGTATTTGAAGGATCCCAAACGGGCTCTGGGCCATTTCCAAAACCATGGCGGTGCAGTGCGCTCGCCCATCTCGCAAGCCCGCGCTGGGTATTGGATTGGCCGCGCTCATGCTGCGCTCGGAAACCGTTCTGAGGCAAAGAAATCTTATGCCCAAGCAGCGCAGTTTCAGACGGCTTTCTATGGGCTCCTTGCTGCTGAGGCCGCTGACCTGCCGTTTGATGTGGGGCTGAAAGATGTGCCACAAGAGGATTGGCGCAACCGGCCCTTTGTTCAAGATAGCCGCTTTATTGCAGGCGAGCTGCTCGTAGCTTCGGGCTATCGCTCACTGGGAGAGCGCTTCTTTGTGCAACTGGCCGAAGGGCTAAGCGATCGAGATGCTGCGCTTTTGGGGCAAGCCTTGATCGAACGAGATGAGCCACATCTTGCGGTCATGGTGGGCAAGGCCAAAGCCCGCCAAGGCCGCGTGATCCCGGTGCCCTACTACGCGCTGCATTCGCTCACCACGCTTGATCTGCCCGTGCCAAGTGAGCTGGCCCTGGCCATTGCCCGGCGCGAAAGCGAATTTGACCCCAATGTGGTCTCCGGCGCAGGGGCGCGCGGGCTTATGCAATTAATGCCCGGCACAGGAAAAGAGGTCGCTGGCAATCTGGGCCTATCCGAAGAGCACTCAGATGCAAGGCTCACCGATGATCCGCTCTATAATGCGCGCCTGGGATCAACCTATCTGGCAGAGCTCACAGAGCGTTTTGGCGGCAATATCGTGATGATGTCAGCGGCCTATAACGCTGGCCCCTCGCGGCCCGAACGCTGGATGAAACTCTATGGCGATCCGCGCGGTAAATCGGTTGAGACCATGATTGATTGGATCGAAACCATCCCCTTTCGTGAAACCCGCAACTACGTGATGCGCGTCACTGAAAGCCTGCCGATCTACCGCGCCCGCCTGGGCAAAACCCCGCTGCCTGTTCCCTTTGGACAAGAGCTGGCGGGGCGATAGGGACTCAGGAAATCTGCACGTTTAATTTCTTGAAATTGTGAACGAATTTCAATATACTCCACGCCCAAGCGGCGCTCTCACATGCGCGCGCGCTTTGGCCCAGAACGGGCAAGCGGATCAATAGATCATGGCACTTTAAACATATTTCCCAAATGAAGTGCGCATTGGCAAAGGTTAGTGAAGAATGAAGTTTTTTTTGGCATCGCTCTCGGTTTTCTATATCTATCTTCTATCGCTCACCACAGCGCTTGCCCAAGAGCACCCGCATGTGCCCGATGCTCTTTTGCCCTGGGTTGATTGGGTTCAGCGCGATCATGTGGAAGACCCTTGTGTGAAGGCGGGATCGCGGAAATATTGCTACTTTGCCCAATCTGCACAGATTGATCTGCGCGAGGATGGCGCGGCCTTTGAGGTGGAGGTGCTTATCCGTCTTGGCACGGTGCTCGAACTACCCGGCGGAGGGACACTTTGGCCGCAGGATGTGCGCGTAAATGGCCGAGCTGTGCCGGTTCTTAAATCCAACTCCGGGGTGCCTTACGTGCAGCTTTCGCCTGGGCAACACCGCATCAAGGGGGTGATCCCCTGGAGCGTAGAGCCAAGCGCTATCCCGCTGCCAAAAACCTTTGGTCTGGCCTCCGTCACAAAGCAAGGCGAAGCTCTACAGGCGCGCTTTTCGTCAAGTGGTGAGCTGCTTTTGGATGCGGCCACCGCAGAGGAGCGCGGCGTTGCAAATCGCATTGATATTCAGGTTTACCGACAAATCGTTGATGGCGTCCCGCTTCGCCTTGAAACGCGGCTGGCCTTGAAAGTCTCGGGACAGCCAAGGGTCGAGCGGATCACTGGTGCCCTTTTGGATGGGTTCGAAGCGCTTGACTTTTCCAGCGATCTCACCGGGCGCATTGATCAAAATGGCAAGCTGATTTTGCAGGTCAAGCCGGGCGAATGGGCGGTGAGCGTGACCTCAATTCGCACCCAAAAGAACGATGCCATCACACTCGGCACCTTCGAGCAGCCCTGGCCCGACAATGAGATTTGGGTTCTACAGCAAGATCCGCGCATCCGACAATTGACGCTCTCGGGCGGTCAAACGATCGATCCAAACCAAACCGAGTTGCCCGGCGATTGGCGGGATCGCGCCGCCTACCGCGTTGAGAGCGGCAGCACCGTGCAGCTTGACACCGCCAGTGATCTGCAAATCGCGGCCCCAGATCAGCTGAGACTTGTCAGGCGCGCCCGCTTGAATTTTGATGGCTCCGGCTATGAGATCACAGACACGATCACGGGCACAATTCGTCAAAGCAAACGGATTGATAGCAATGATGCGCTTGAACTTGGCAGCGCGCGCATTGATCGAGCCCCGCAAATCATCACACGCAATACCGCATTAGACAAAAGCGGGTTGCAGGTTCAGCAGGGGCCGCTCGTGATCGAGACAGAAAGCCGGGTTGAAACGAGTGCGGCGAACTATCTCATGAATGGGTGGGATCATCGGTTTGAAGATGTGGAAACCTATATTGATCTGCCGCCAAACTATACGCTGATCACCGCATTTGGCGTTGATAGCACGCGCGGTGCGTGGCTCGATAAATGGGAGCTGCTCGATATATTCCTTGTCATCCTGGTCGCAGCGGCGGTTGCGCGGCTTTATGGTGTGTGGCTTGGGTTATTTTCCTTGCTCGGTATGATGGTTGTTCACCTCTATTTCCAAGCTTTCGCCGTCTATTTCTTGATCGTGATCGGGCTTGCGACCCTTTACGCGATCATTCCGGCAGGCAAAGTCAAATCGCTGTTTCAGGTACTGAAATACGGCGCTTTGCTGCTTGTCTTTCTACAAGTGGCCCCGTTCAGTCTGGAGCAGGCGAAAGAGGCGATGTTCCCGCAGCTCAAATCACAGTTTTCGGTGCCAATGTCCGCATCAAGCCGTTTGCGAAACGAAAGCTATCTTGGGTCCGAGGTGGCACCGAGTTTGAACCGACGCAGTAAAACCTCCTCCAACTTCAGTGACAAAATGCTGCTTGAACAAGACTTGCTGGGCAAACGCGGATTGGAGAAGGTCGTGACCCAAACCGGCTTTGGGATTTCTGATTGGCAGGGCCAGACAGTGCGCTTGATCTGGCATGGCGAAGTGCCCCCGGATCTAACAGCCAAGCTGATTTTGCTTGGTCCTAACGCCAATCTCGCTGTGGGGATGCTCAAGGCCATCATACCCCTGTTGATCTTGATGATTGTCGTGCTGCGCCCGGCGAATTTGACCGGTGGATGGAGCGCATTTGGCAATGCAGGCACTAAGGTCGCCAGCCTCTTGCTGCCGCTGTCTTTGGGTCTGGGGATGATGAACGCCTCGCCGGTGCAGGCGCAAGATGCGATCACATCGAGCCAGGCGGAATTGGCGCGGGACAACACAACCTTCCCGCCAGAATATCTGCTGGAAGACTTAAGACGGCATCTGAAAGAGCAACGCGAGGATGGGGAAGCCTACTGCGCTCAGAGCTGCTCTGAAATTGCGCGGCTTGATCTTGATGTGGGCCCGCAGCATTTCAGCTATGAGATGGAGGTTCATGCGGTAAAACCCAGCCTCGTCGCGCTGCCTGTCACAATTGATACATGGCGACCAGAGACATTGCAGCTCAGCGGCGCAACTTCGCAGGCGCATTATCTACGGCAGGGAAAATTCATCTATATCGTGGTGGATGCAGGCGTCACACATATTTCCGCGCATGGTCGCCCCCCCGCCACAGATCGCTTTGATGTTGCCTTCTCACAAGTGCCGAACCGGGTGGATATCCAAACGACAGGCTGGACAGATTTCGGATTGTCTGAGGACGGATCGCTCGCCGGAACCTTGCAGTTTATCAAGGATAAGTCCGATGAGGAAAGCGACGAAGACGCAGGGCTCACCGGCGACAGCGATATTGCACCGTTCTTCCGTCTCTCACGTCTGTTAACGCTTGATTACTCCTGGACCGTTGCAAACAATATTCAGCTGCTCTCTCCGGCAGGTCAGGCGGTGCAACTGCGCGTACCGCTCTTAGAAGGCGAAGCGGTGACCTCAGCCAATGTGCGCATCGAAGATGGCCATGCCATTATCAATATCGCCCCCGGCACCACCGAGGTAAGCTGGCTTTCCATATTGGCGCAGGCCCCTGACATCCGTCTGCAAGCCGCGCAAAATGGTTTATGGGCCGAAGATTGGAGCGTGATTTCCAACAACACCTGGGATCTGACTTTTAGTGGCATAGAGCCCCTCATGGATCAGGACGAAGATGCGGGTCGAACATTCCGCCCTTGGCCCGGTGAAGTGCTGGAGATCGGTGTGATCAAACCCCCATCAGCGGGCGGGCAGACCAAGACAATCGCACAGGTCAACAATTCCATCCGGCAAGGACTGCGCAACGTCCACGGTGAGCTGACGCTTGACCTGCAAACCAGTACGGCGGGCACGCATGTCTTTAGTTTCCCGCCCCAGGCGCATATCGCAGAACTCTATATCAATGATGTGCGCCAAACCATTCTGTTTGCAGATGGTGATCTATCCACCAGTTTTGCTCCAGGGCAGCATCAAATCAAGATCGTCTGGGAAATGCCACGTAGCCTTGCCACGTCCCTCTCAACGCCTGAAATCAATCTGAACTTTCCTGCATCTAACGTGGTCACGCGCTATCAACTGCCCGCTTCCCGGTGGGTTCTTTGGGCGCAGGGTCAAGGGGTTGGTCCGGCCATCCTGATCTGGAGCACGCTCCCAATCTGGTTGCTTCTCGCCGTCGCGCTCAGCCGATTGCCCTTTGCAGGTCTGCGCTGGCCGGGGTACTTTCTGTTATTCTTAGGGCTCACGCAAAGTCACTATATCATGTCCTTTGTCGTGGTTGGGTTCATCCTCGCGGTTCACCTGAGCGGGTCACGCAATCATTTCGAGAAACACCCCATACTGCATAATCTGCGCCAAATCGCGCTTATTTTCTGGTCCGCGATTGCGACCGGGTGCCTATTGGTCGCGATCTATCTTGGCTTTGATGATTGGCCAAATATGATGGTCGAGGGGCCCGGCTCGTCTTTGCACCTGTTTTCTTGGTATCTTGATCAATCTGATGGGATGCTGCCCGTTAACACAATCTACTCGCTACCGCTCCTCGCCTATCGGGTTGTCATGTTGCTCTGGGCGCTCTGGCTTGCGCTGCGGATCATTCGCTGGCTGCCCGAAGGGTGGCACAATTTCTCGAAATGGGGTGTCTTCCGGCCCTTGGATCTGAGCCGACGCCAGACCAACGCGCCAGCAACATCCGCCGAGGAGTAAACATGAACGACTTCAAGCGGCACCATATCTCAGGGGAAGGTATCCCCTGGGATATGCCTTGGTGCTGCAGCTATGGAATAAGCGGCGGTGAAAGCGGAACGTAGTCGTTAAAGGCCCCAAGCTGTTGCCAAGACAACGGGGAAAAAGTGGCCGCATATTGCGCCGCCGTTCTTCGGCGCGAACTTTGTTACAGTAAAACCCATGCCTGCGGAAGACGTTCAAAAGACCCGGCAACTTGCCATGGTGCCTGACTTGTTTGTGCGCATTGAAAGCCAAACCCCCATTCCGGTGGATCTGGGAAACCGTGCCAGATCCGTTCGATCAAGATGCAGTTAAATCCGTTTGCGCAGGTGGTATAACCAATATCATGTTTTGCGAACCAATCCCGGTCCCGGCCGAAAATGCCATCGGCGGGAAAGTTATTTAGAGAAACGGGCTGCCAAGACAACGGTTCAATGCGCCATTTGTCGTAGGCTTCTTTTTGCTTGCGTGTTTCACTTTGGCGAGCTGTGTATGGGATTGGCTCCCAGGCGCCATAGGGGTAGAGCGTCATTCTTGATTTCCACAAAGCTGCCTCCCGTCTGTTGCGTTTATGCAAGACCAACTTGCCGCTCGGGTCAAGTCACCCTATATCTAGCGGTGGCGGGTTCTGCCCTTTCTGTGGACGGTTGCATTCCGGTGGCCTTAAGCAATTCCGAGGGAGCTGGCTCTGTCTGGGTCGTGGCCTAGTTACCTGGCGCCCACCTGTATATACAGGTCCTCGGGAATGAGAGAACCGCACGTCTGTGGTGGTTCCCGCCGCTTTTAAGATGTTAACGTCCGTTAAACGCCTCTGGGCGCATTTCGCGCGCCATATGATCCAGCACGCCATTCACGAATTTGCTCTCGCGCCCTTCGGGAAAGAAGGCCTCTGCGATGCCAACAAATTCCGAAATCACCACTTTGGGCGGGGTTAGGGTCAGATGCAGCTCCCCTCCTGCTGCGCGAAACAGCGCCCGCACGGTAGGGTCAATGCGTGCAATCGGCCATTTGGCCACCAGAGCGCGGTCGGTGGCTTGGTCGATCAAAGCTTGGTTATTCACGGCGGTTTCGATCAAGTCGTTGAACAGATCGACATCGCCCTCAAGCATTTCATCGCCCTCATAGATCGCACCAAAACGATGATCGAGAAACTCGCGCTTAATTTTATCGGCGGTTTGGCCTGCCGCTTCCATCTGGAACAGGGCTTGCACCGCATAAAGCCGCGCAGCCGATTTCATCTTGCGTTTTTGATTATTCGACAGGGTCATGCTTGGGATGATCCTTGATTACTTGCTAACAGAGTGTCTTCGCTGGGCGCTTTGAAGCCGATACCCTTGCGGCTGCTTGCCCATTTGCGGCGCAGAGCGATGAGATGTAGCGCGGCGGCGGCGGCTCCTGCGCCTTTGTTCTGGCCCTCTACATCGGCGCGCACCATGGCTTGTTCGCGGTTTTCGACCGTCAGGATGCCATTGCCAATGCAAAGCCCTTGCAAACCCAAAAGTTGGAGCGCACGGCTGCTATCGTTGCACACGGTTTCATAATGGGTTGTCTCGCCGCGGATCACACAGCCAAGCGCCACGAACCCATCAAAATTGCTGCCTTGGTCAGAAATGCCAATGGCGGTGGGGATTTCCAGAGCGCCGGGCATTTCAATCAAATCCCAAGTGCCGCCGCAGGCTTCGATTTCTGCCTTGGCACCGGCCACGAGATTATCCGCAATGTCTTTATAATAGGGCGAGACAACGATGAGCAGTTTCACCGGCGCCACAAATTCCGGGCGCGGCAATACATAATGGGTTTCAGAACCGGCCATCTTTTAGCCCTCCTGCATGATGGGGCGGGTGCCCGTGATGGTGATGTCATAGGCGTCGAGCCCCACATAGCGGGTCGCGGGGCTGTCTGTGAGCAGGATCAGCTCAGATATGCCCATTTTCTGGAGCATCTGCGCCCCAAGCCCAACCTGTCTAATGATGCGGGGGCTTTCGTCGTCATCTTCGTTAGCAAAAACCGATTTATGGGGCTCGCGGAACAGGCAGACCACACCGCGCCCTTCCTCGGCCACAAGGGTCATGGCGCGGGCAAGCTCTCCGGCAGGTTTGGGGCCAAGGCCAAGAATGTCAGAGGCCTCGTTCAGCGCATGGGTGCGCACCAGCACGGGGCCGCCGGTTTCCACATCGCCTTTAACCAGGGCAACATGCTCAATCCCATAGGTGAAATCGGTGAAGATCCGCATATCCCAATCGCCACCAAATTCAGAACGCACCATGTGCCGCGCGGTTTCGCGCACGAGATTGTCGTGTTTACGCCGATAGGCGATCAAATCGCTAATTGTGCCTATCTTCAAGGAATGCGCGGCGGCGAACTCCACCAGATCGGGCAAACGCGCCATGGTGCCATCCTCGTTCATAATCTCGCAGATCACACTAGAGGGATAATGCCCGGCCAAACGCGCCACATCGCAGCCCGCCTCAGTATGACCGGCGCGCATCAACACCCCGCCCTGCTTAGCGCGCAGTGGGAAAACATGGCCAGGGGTTGCCAGATCGGCTGCGCCCGCCTGGGGGTTAATGGCCGTGGCGATGGTCAGAGCGCGGTCAGCGGCAGAAATGCCGGTGCTCACGCCCTCACGCGCTTCAATGCTCACGGTAAAAGCGGTTTCATGGCGTGAAGAGTTATGTGTCGCCATCATCGGCAGCCCCAGCTCATCCACGCGCTCTGGCGGCAAGGTCAGACAAATCAGCCCGCGCCCATGAGTGGCCATGAAATTCACGGCATTGGCATCGGCAAAATTCGACGGGATCACCAAATCACCCTCATTCTCGCGATCCTCATGATCAACCAGAATGAACATCTGCCCCTGACGCGCGGCCGCAATGATCTCTTCGATTGGAGAGATCGCCTCTTTCAGAGCAGCCTCAACCGGGCCTGGAGTTTCAAATGCCATAGTCAGTCCTCTATAAGCGCTTGGCGCGCACATAGGGCGTTTTCACCGCGAAGGCTAGGGCATTGCATGGAGAAAGGCTCTTTCAAGCATACACCGGCCAGATCCTAGCCGCTACCCGCTTGATCCAGGTTTGATCTTAAGGAATGACGCTCACCATTCAATCCACTTCGCCAAACCAGCCGCATTTCGTGAGCAATATGTCTATTGTTGCTGTCCCTTAGTCGCGGATACACCAAAAGGGCATTTTGGATGTTGAGTTCACATCTCTACGAAAGACACAGGGTGCGCGGCGTCGAAAACTGTACAAGATTACTGGCAAAGACCAGCAAGGAACAATTGTCTTTCCAGGCCTTGCACGCTCTTGGATGGGCAATCGCACGACAAGTGGTATGATGTTTGGCTTGGGCCTTACTCGGATGCACCTCTGGTAACGGGATGTCAGAAAGCGTTGGAGGCACGGCGGTTGATCTTTTCTGGCGCAGATCGTATCGCGAATATGCGCCAAAAAGAGGGGCTTTCATGCTTGAGATCAGATTCACGGGTGCTGAGGTTCTAAGGCCGGGTGGGTTTGAAACTGGCCCGCTGACGATTTGCGAAGGTGTGATCAGTGATGGCGCTGCGCGGCGTGATGTGGATTGCTCTGGCCTTAAGATCCTGCCCGGCATGGTCGATCTGCATGGCGATGGGTTTGAACGTCATGTGGCTCCGCGCCGGGGGGCGATGAAGAACCTCGGCGAAGGCATTTTGGCCGCCGAGGCAGAGATGGCGGCCAACGGCATCACCACGGGCATTCTCGCGCAATTCATGAGCTGGGAGGGCAGCGTGCGCGGCCCGGAATTCGCCGCGACCATCTTTGAAGCCATCCGCGATGCTGAGACCATCACCGATCTCTGGGCGCAGCTCCGGCTGGAAATGAATATGCTCGAACTTTATGAGGCGCTGCCAAGCCAAGTGGCGCAGTGGCAAATCCCCTATGTGGTGTTTAACGATCATCTGCCCCATAAACGCCTTGCCGAAGGGCGCAGGCCCAAAGCCATGACCGGTCAAGCCTTGCGGGCGGGGCGCAGCCCAGACAAGCATTTTGAGCTGTTGATGGAACTACACGCCCGCTCATCCCAGGTGCCCGCCGCGCTTGATACCCTCTGCCCGAAACTGATTGCGCAAGGCGTGATGCTGGGCAGCCATGATGATAACACCGCCGCGCAGCGCGCCGCTTGGATGGCACGCGGGGTGACAATTGCAGAATTTCCAGAGACATTAGAAGCGGCAGAGACGAACGGCTCGGTCATCCTTGGCAGTCCCAATGTGGTGCGCGGCGGCTCGCATAAAGGCAATATGTCCGCGCTTGATGCTGTGATTATGGGCTACGGCGATGCGCTCGCCTCTGACTATCACTACCCCAGCCTGCGTCGCGCCGCGCTGTTTTTGGCCAAGACCATCGGCTTTGCGACCGCTTGGGATTTGGTCTCCGCCGGGCCTGCGCGCGTGCTGGGGCTGAAAGATCGTGGGCAGCTCAAGACCGGCCTGCGCGCCGATATCGTGATTTTGGACCCACAAAACCAAGTCACCGGCACGATTTCCGGTGGGCGCTTTAGCTTTGTGAACGGAGTGCTGGCCGAGCGACTTTGCGCTTAGTCTCTTAAGATGACCCGGTTGATATGGCCCATCTTGCGACCGGGCTTAGCCTCAACCTTGCCATACAGATGAACGGCCGCATTGCTTTCGCTCAAAGGCAGGGCATGCACATCATCGCCAATTAGATTGGTCATTTCCACATCGGCAAAGCGATGCCCATCCCCCAAAGGCAGGCCGGTAATTGCGCGGATATGCTGCTCAAACTGGTCCACGCTGCACCCGTTTTGGGTCCAATGGCCAGAGTTATGCACACGCGGGGCGATCTCATTCACGATGAGCCCCTGCCCCGTCACAAAGAGCTCAACCCCCAGAACGCCCACATAATCCAAAGCATTCAAGATCTGGCTGGCAAGCAAAATCGCATCCGTGCGCTCAGAGCGCGACAGCCGCGCGGGCACGCGGGTTGTATGCAGGATGCCATCCTTATGCACATTCTCGCCAGGGTCAAAACAGGCCACCGCCCCGTCAAGCCCGCGTGCCGCGATAACAGACACTTCATGGCTGAAATCAATAAACCCCTCTAAGATCGCAGGCGCCCCGCGCATCATCTCAAGCGCAGCGCTTGCATCTTCGTTTTCCATAAGCCGCGCTTGCCCCTTGCCATCATAGCCAAGGCGGCGCGTTTTCAGGATCGCGGGCAAGCCAATCTGGTCAATCGCAAGATCCAAGTCTCGCGCATTATCCACCGCAGAATAGGGCGCTGTTTTCAGGCCCAAGCGTGTCAGAAAATTCTTTTCTGTGAGCCGGTCCTGCGAAATGCGCAGTGCTTCCCGGTTTGGACGGATTGGCTTGAGCGGCTCTAGGGTATCGAGTGCTTCGGTTGGGATATTCTCAAACTCATATGTGATCACGTCCACTGAGGCGGCAAAAGCTTCAAGCGCGGCGCGATCATCATACCCCGCGCATGTCACACGATCCGCAACATGGCTCGCAGGCGGTTCTGCGCCCGGCTCAAAGATATGGGTTTTATAGCCCAGACGAGAGGCGGCGACCGAGAGCATTCGCCCCAACTGCCCGCCGCCTAAAATTCCAATCACTGCACCTTGGGGAAGTGGATCACTCATCACTTGGCTCCTCAGCAATAGATGCAGAGAGATCTGCGCGCCAGCGGTCAAGCCGTGCGGCAAGCTCTGGATCTTGCAGCGCGAGAATGCCCGCAGCCATCAAGGCGGCATTGGCCGCGCCCGCTGCGCCAATTGCCATGGTTGCCACTGGAAAGCCGCGCGGCATCTGCACAATGGAATAAAGCGAGTCGACCCCCGAAAGCGCTTTTGTTTGAACCGGCACACCAATCACCGGCACCCGCGTCTTTGAGGCCATCATGCCCGGTAAATGCGCCGCGCCCCCTGCCCCTGCAATAATCACCTGCAAGCCGCGCTCTACCGCTGTTTTTCCATACTCCCAAAGCCGATCCGGCGTGCGATGGGCGGAAACGATCTTGGCCTCAAAGGGCACGCCAAACTCTTCAAGCAGATTGGCGGCCTCTTTCATAGTAGCCCAATCAGATTGAGAGCCCATGATAATGCCAACGGCTGGAATGCTCATGGTTCAGTACCCTTCTCGCAAAGTCTTGGAACTGGCAAAATACACGCGCCCCCCAACCCGTTGCAAGGGAAATCGGAGCGTTGAATGCGAACGGCCTTTCCCTTTGAGCCTTAGGCCAATTGCGTGACCCAAACGCCCAAAGCCATGACGGCTATTCCAGTGGCGCGGGTGAGGCTGAGTGGTGAAATTTGCGCCCCAAAGAGCCCAAAATGATCAATCGCCGCAGCGCTGATAAGCTGGCCGAGCAGCACGAAGAACACCGCATTCCCAACTCCGAATTTCGGCGCGACATACGTGATGGAGAGCACATAGAACGCGACAAAAACACCCGCGAACAAAAGATGCTTTGGGGCTGCGGCGATCCTGACCAGCGCCCCCGGCCCTGTGACTATTGTCGCCAGCACCGCGCAGCTTAGCGCCACGCAAAACAGGACCAAAGCCGCTGCGGACGGGTTGCCAATGCTCTGGCCAAGCGCTGCATTTAACGCGGCCAAGATGGGAATGCCAAACCCCGCAGCGAGCATGATCAATGCATAATGGGACATCAGCCGCAAATCCCCTTTAGCTCAACACCCTCCCAAGGCAGGCTCACATCATGCGCGCGGCTTTGGGGTAAAGGCGAGAGTGGCATTTCTTGAGAGATCATCGCATGTAGCCGCTTGGTCCGGGGGGCCTGGGGCGCAAGGGCGCGGCAGCAGACATATTCCTCGACGATGGAGCCTTGCTGCTCATAACCATAGCTAAGGAACTCTGGCGCAGTTTCCAGATCGAATAGGTACGGATCGGCTGCGGAATGCTCAGCGGCGGCTTTGAGAGGATGATAGCCGGTGCGTTTTCGGTTCTGCCATTGCCAAATATGGGTCAGCTCATGGGCATAAAGCATCGCGGCGATCAGCCCCAGATGGTCTGGATAGTCAGGCAAGTAGTCGTCGAGATACCAATCTTTGTCGAAATAGATACGATTGAACAGGGTAACAGCCGCAGGTTTGGCGGTGACAATTTCCGATGTGGGCGGGGGCAGGATCAGCTCACGGCAGGTGACGCGCGGGCGCGCAGGGCGGCGGAAGGTCACGGCGCGGGTGGGGGCTCCGTCAATGAAGCGTATCTTATCGTGGTTGAGCGTGTCTCCAAAGATGGATGTGGCAAAGGCGCTTTCGCCCGGCGTCAGGGGCCGTGCGCTACATCCTATCAACAGGGTCAGGGCGAAAAGGGCAAGAAACCGGATCATCTGGCAAAAGTCGCGGTGGCCAAGGCAACCTCGCGCCCATCAGGTAGGGCGGTCAGGGAGCAACGGGTAAAAACCATAGAGCGGCCCATGCGGGTCACTTCGGCCCGCGCTTCAATCGCCTCTCCTCTGGCGGGGCGCAGGAATTGGGTGTCGAGTGTAACCGTGCTGACCGGCACCATCTCCCCCGCAGCCGCGAAACAAGCAAAGACCATCGCCGTGTCGGCCATTGTGGCAAGGGTCTGCCCGGAAACGATCCCGCCCAGACGAATGATCTGGTCCGTGATCGGAATGCGCAAGCACGCGCCAGAGCGGTCAAATTCCGTAACCTGAGGCTCCAGGCTCAAAATCCACGGGGCGAAATTCGCTTCCAAAAACGCCTGCGCGCCAGTCTTGTCCATTGGCTGCTCCTTTTGATACCGACGGTATCAGGAGATCGGGCCGGGTCAAGCCATTCAAAGCTATCGCTGATATTTGATGAACGGCGTGAGGGTGGCGACTTTGTCGTAAAGTCTGCGGCCCGCCTCGTTGAACTCTTGTGTCAGCCAATAGGTCTGGCTGCACCCATGCGCCTTGGCCGCCTCATCCACCGCCTCGATCAATCGCCGCCCGACGCCTTTGCCACGGGTATCAGGGGCGGTGAAGAGATCGACCAGATAGCAGCGTGGCTCCGGTTGCCAAGTGTGCCCGTGATAGAGAAAGGTGGTGAAGCCGATCAGCTGGCCACCCTCATCCTCGCATACAAGGCCAAAAGGGCCATCCTCGTTGGACGCCAACAGCCGTTCCCATGTGTTTTCTGTGCTCGCCGACAGATCCACTTTATAATAGCCCTGATAGCCCTCCCAAAGCGGCTGCCATCCGGCACGGTCATCCGCACGAAGCGCGCGTATTTTCATGGGGTTCTCCGATTGTAAGTGGCCGACATCCTTCTTGTGCCAAAGAGCTTCGCTTGACAGTGAGACGGGCAGCGGTTTGTCTACAAAACATAACAAATCAATTGTGAAGGAGCAATTATGAGGAAGACCATTTCCATAGCTATAGCCTTGTGCACTCTCGGGTTGGCCGGATGTGACGAGAGCACCACCATAGTGCAAGAACCTCAGATCCAGCTCCACAGCGAAATCGAGCTAAATAGTGAGATGCCCATGCGGTATGAAGAATTTGCCGCGTTTACCGACCCGTATGGTGCGTTTTATGTGACGTCACTCGGCGGAGGTGGCGGCCGAGCCGGTGGAAAGGCTACACTAGAAGAGGCAAAAGCCGTCGCCCTTGCGAAATGTAAAGAATACAATCCGAAGCTTGACTGCATCCTCTACGCCACGAAAACACCGTGACGCAGACTGGGGTGTAGTTTGCCGCGCTTATGGGGTATTATTATACCATATTTATAAAGCATTGTTTTTCAAACGATAAATCACCATCAAAACGCTTGATTTGAAATCCAACCCCTGTATAACCGCGCAATCTGAATTTCACCCCTCAAGCACGGGACGAAGATATGAAAACCTATTCTGCAACACCGGCAGAGATTGACAAGAAATGGATCCTGATCGACGCCGAAGGCATCGTTCTGGGCCGTCTTGCCTCGATCATTGCCATGCGCCTGCGCGGCAAGCATAAGGCGACGTTTACTCCTCATATGGACATGGGCGACAATGTGATCGTGATCAATGCCGAGAAAGTCCAAATGACCGGCAAGAAGCGCGAAGAAAAGCATTACTGGCACACAGGCCACCCAGGTGGGATCAAAGAGCGCACTAAAGCGCAGATCCTTGAGGGCGCACATCCAGAGCGTGTTGTGACCCTTGCGGTCAAGCGCATGCTGCCAGGCAATCGCCTGAGCCGTCAGCAGATGACCAACCTGCGTGTTTATGCGGGCGCTGAGCATCCGCATGAGGCGCAAAGCCCAGAGGTGCTCGATGTGGCATCTATGAACAAGAAAAACACCCGGAGCTAAATGACATGGCTGACGAAATCAACACGCTCGAAGATCTCGCCGCTGTGGCTGGTGAGGCTCCTGCGGCCCAAGACTCCACACCGCGCGAGCCGGTTCGTGATTCGCTTGGCCGCTCTTATGCGACAGGCAAACGTAAAGACGCTGTAGCCCGCGTTTGGATCAAGCCCGGCTCTGGCAAAGTGACTGTGAATGGCAAAGATATGTCCGCATATTTTGCCCGCCCGGTGCTGCAAATGATCCTGCGCCAGCCCTTTGATGTGGCCGGTGTCGCAGATCAGTTTGACGTGATGGCAACGGTCAAGGGCGGTGGTCTGTCCGGCCAAGCCGGTGCGGTCAAGCACGGTATTTCTAAAGCCCTGCAGCTTTACGATCCCTCCCTGCGCGCCGCGTTAAAAGCCGCCGGCTTCCTGACCCGCGACAGCCGTGTGGTTGAGCGTAAGAAATATGGTAAGGCAAAAGCCCGTAAGAGCTTCCAGTTCTCCAAGCGTTAAGCTTTTCTGGAAACTTTGTTCAAGAAAGGCGGCCTTTGGGGCCGTCTTTTTTGTTGCCCGTTTCATGGTTTGTTTGGTTTTTTGGAGTAAGCTCACTTAGGTATTTGTGTAGGTGAGTTATGTGGCTATCCCGCGAAGTGTTTTGCGCCCAAGCTAAAATGGCGTCGGAGATAGACTCGACCGATGTCCCTGCACGACTTTTTGCTGTTGTTGTTGCGATCTTGATCGCTTGGCGTTATGAGCATGCCCATCTAATCCCTTGGTTTGCAGCGTTCTTTATCCTTAACGAAGGTTCGTTCGAATATCTCAGACGCAGAATTCCAGAAAATGAACAACATCTTAGCCTTGGCCTACTGATTGCACTGACCTTGCGCCCGCCCGTGTCGTTGGTCTGCTGGTTTGCGCTTCTCTTCGCAATAACATCCATACCGACACAAGGGGCTTTGGTTGCGAGTATTTTGTTTATGGCGGCCATTATTCTGAATTCTTTTGTGGGGCATGGGCTTCTGCCCTTGTTTCCTTGGATCAATATGGTTGCAACATTGCCGGGTGTCGGGGCGGTTGGTTATGTTGTGGTGACGCTTGATCGTGCGCCTATCCTGCCAGGAGAGGCAGAATTTATCGCGTTTTTGTTCGTGTTTTATGGCATAGGTGCGATTACCGCTTTAGGCCGTCAATCCCAAACGCGTCACACATATGCCGACGCGATGCGCATTGCCCGCAATCACTTGGATGAGCTTGATAAGTTGGCGCGCCGGGACAGCCTGACGGGGATCATGAACCGCTTTGCTTTTGACGAATGCTTGTCCGCTGCGATCAAAGAGCATGATGATTTGGCGGTGATGGTGATCGACCTGAACAAGTTTAAACCGGTGAATGACACCTATGGGCATGCAGCAGGGGACGAAGTTTTGAAGGTCATGGCGCAGCGTTTGACCCAGATTTTGCCCGCTAATCAAGTGGGGCGTATGGGGGGAGATGAATTTGCCGCCTTCCTGACGGGGCCCGCCATTCGAGATGCCGCGAAAATCGTGCAGCGCATCAAAACTGCGCTAACGCTACCCATCCCCTATGAGGGCGAGACAATAGAAGCAGGGGCCGCGGTTGGGCTTGCGCTGCGATCAAGCCCGAAGGAATCGCCCGACGCGCTCTATTCGCGCGCCGATCACGACATGTATCTCAACAAATCGGGCCACGCGCGCTGAGCGGCCTCTTCTTTATCACAGCGCGACTATTCAGCGGCGATTGATTGATGACAAATGGCATCGAGGCTCGCCAAGAGAACCTGGGCAATTGCGTCAAGCTCAGCTTTCGTCAGCCGCACTGGTAGGCGCACATCGCAAGCACGCATGAGCATTTCGCGAGTTTGCGGCAACTCGGGGAGGTCGGGGATAAACTGCCAATTCCAAAAAGCGCGGGCATTATCTGCCGATTGGCCAAAGACCTGCACCTTGACGCCAGCCGCGCCAGAGGATTTTGCAAACTCATTGATCTGCACATCTGACAGCCCCACCAGGTTGAACTGGATCGAGTCCGGTGCACGGCTCTCGCCGTCAAGCGGTGCAGGCACATCAATATGGGGGTGCGCGTTCAGTAGTTCAGCCAGGTAATCGTGATTGCGCAGCCCGTTCTCACAGCGCGCCACCAGTTCTGGCAATTGCGCGCGCACCACAGCCGCGCTCAGGTTAGAGAGGCGCAGATTGTAGAGCGGCAGCTGGTTTTGCCATTTCGCAAAGGGCTCGGCCAGAACCGGGTGTTTCTTCCAATTATGCTCATAAGCACCGGACATGATAATCGCGCGCGCCACCAGATCTGCATCATCGGTAATAAGCATTCCGCCTTCGCCCGCATTCAGCATTTTGTAAGATTGAAAGGAAAAACACCCAACCCGGCCAATCGTACCGATCTTGCGCCCTTTCCAAACCGTGCCAAGCGAATGCGCCGCATCTTCGATCACGGGAATATCGCGCGCCTCGCAAAGCGCCATGATCGCATCCATATCAGAGGTATGGCCGCGCATATGGCTAATGATCACCGCTGAGATATCCTGGTCCAGCTTGGCTTCAAAATCCGCCAGATCGATCCGGTAATTCGCGCCCACTTCACACAGCACGGGCAGGCAATCAGCATGCATGACCGAGGAGGGCACAGCTGCGAAGGTAAAGCCGGGGATAAGCACGCGCGCATCACGAGGCAGGCCAAGTGCCTTGAGAGACAAGAACAAAGCAGCCGAGCAAGACGACACGGCCAGCGCATATTTCATGCCCATCATCTGCGCAAATTCCGCCTCAAGCAGGGCAACCGGCGCATCTTGCGGCGCGGTATAGCGAAATAGATCCCCAGATTGCATAAGTTTTTCGATCTCCACCATCACGCGGGACGGGATCGGATCAGCGGCATGTGCGTCGGGAAGTTGGGACATTTTACGAATCCTTATTCATAACTTTCGCAAATCTTATACTAAGGAGCAATGCGCAGAAAGTGGACGTTTTGCTGCAGGCACAAAAACCGCATTGTGTGACTTAAAATCCGAGGCGGTCGCGCAAAGAGTACCAAGTCATGGCCAGCGCCAGTAGTGGCGCACGGGCACTCGCTCCACCTGGAAAGGGCATATGAGGCAGCGCGGCAAAGGTTTCAAACCCGCTCGATTGTCCCTGCACGGCCTCAGCCATAAAGGCTCCGGCCTGGATTGCATTGCCCACCCCGTGACCCGAATAGCCCGAAGCCGAAAGCACATTGGGGGCCAGCTGCGCCAGATAGGGCATGCGCTTCATTGTGATGGCCAGCGTGCCGCCCCAGGCATAGTCAATCGCCACATCTTTTAGATGCGGGAAGATCTCAAGCATGGGTTTATGCGCTTTAGCCTGAACGTCACGCGGAAATTTGGTGCCGTAACTCTCCCCGCCGCCAAAAAGCAGCCGCCCATCGGCGCTGAGCCGAAAGTAATTGATCACAAAGCGATCATCGGCCACGGCGATATCACGGGCCAGCACCTGTGCGGTGCGGGGGCCAAGCGGTTCGGTGGCGACGATGAAATTGTTGATGGGCATCACATGGCGCGCGATGCGGCCAGATAGGTTTTGCGAATAGCCATTGGTCGCCAGGATCACGTGATCGGCCCGCACCCTGCCCTGATGCGTTGTCACAAGCGCCTTGGCCCCCTGCTCTAGCGCAGTGACTTCGCTGCCCTCAAAGATCTGCACTCCTGCAGCCACACATGCACGCGCCAGCCCAAATGTCAGTTTGAGCGGATGCAGATGCGCCGCGCCCATATCCAAGATGCCGCCACGGTAGGCATATGAGGGGCAGATCTGAACAAAGCTCTCCTGATCAAGGCTCGTGATTTCATAGCCGTAGCGGGTTTTCATGTGACCGGCGTAAGCATGCAAGTGCTGCACTTCGGAATCCGTGGAGCCCGCCCAGGCGATACCATCGCGCAGATCACAATCGATATCATGTTTCTGGGTCAGAGCGCGCACCCGCGCCTTGGCATCCTCGCCCAACTCCCAAAGCCTGCGCGCATGATCGTGCCCAACCATCTTTTCCAGCTCTAGCTGATCACGGCGCTGTCCCGAGCCAAGCTGCCCACCATTGCGCCCCGAAGCCCCGAAACCAATACGCTGCGCCTCAAGCAGCACGACCTTGCGCCCGGCCTCGGCCAAATGCAGCGCCGCAGAAAGCCCGGTAAAGCCGGCACCGATTACGCACACATCGGCCCGAACCTCTCCCGTAAGCGGGGCGAAGGGCTCAAGCGACGTGGCCGTGGCCGCATAATAGCTGGCGGGATAGGTGCCGCGCGCATCATTTTGGTAGAGCAGGTTCATAGCCTACACATTGAGCAAGAGATGCTCGCGCTCCCAAGGGGAAATCACCGACAGAAATTCTTCGTATTCCGCGCGTTTCACGATCTCATAGACCCGTGCAAATTCCGGGCTTAGGATCTCATGCAGCGCTGTGGCTTGGTTGAACAGATCCAACGCATGACCCATATCACGGGGCAGATCGCCATCGCCCTCATAGGCATCGCCCTTAAATTGGCGGTCCGGGCGGCGGGCCTCCATCAGACCAAGATAGCCACAAGCCAGTGAAGCGGCGATGCCTAGGTAAGGGTTGCAATCCATACCTGCGATGCGGTTTTCAATGCGCCGTGCCTCTGGCCCTGAGAGCGGCACACGAATTCCCGTTGTGCGATTATCCCGCGCCCATTCCAGATTGATTGGCGCAGCGTGATCTTTCACAAAGCGCCGGTAGCTATTCACATAGGGTGCAAGCACCGCCAGCGCGTTTGGCAGATGGTTTTGCAGCCCGGCGATGAAGTAGAAAAACGCATCCGTCTCACCCCCTTGCGGTCCTGAAAAGATGTTCTGGCCGGTCTCGCGATCCAGGATCGAGTGGTGAATATGCATGGCTGAGCCAGGTTCTGCGGCAATCGGTTTGGCCATAAAGGTCGCAAAGCAATCATGGCGCAGCGCCGCCTCGCGGATGAGCCGTTTGAAGTAAAACACCTCATCGGCCAACTTGATCGGATCGCCGTGCCTCAGGTTGATCTCAAGCTGGCCCGCGCCGCCCTCTTGGGTGATGCCATCAATCTCAAAGCCCTGCGCCTCGGCAAAATCGTAAATATCATCGATCACCGGGCCGAATTCATCCACGGCGGTCATGGAGTAGGCTTGACGCGCCGCAGCCGGACGGCCCGAGCGGCCCATCATCGGTTCGATATCTTTGGCCGGGTCCGTGTTGCGCGCTACCAAAAAGAATTCCATCTCTGGGGCGACGACCGGCTCCCAACCCTGCGCGCGATAAAGTTCAACGACCCGGCGCAGCACGTTTCGCGGCGCGAACGGCACGGGCTCGCCATGGCGATCAAAGGCGTCATGGATCACTTGCAACGTCCAATCCCCGGTCCAGGGTGCGGCAGTGGTTGTGGTGAAATCAGGGCGTAGGATCATATCCTTTTCGATGAACCCATCATCATCCGCCGCCTCGCCCCAGCCCCCTGTGAGGGTTTGAAAGAAGATGGAATCGGGCAGGTGGAAATACTCTTGTCGTGCGAATTTGCTGGCGGGCACCGCTTTGCCGCGCGCGATTCCGGGTAGGTCAGCGATAATGCATTCCACCTCATCCAAGCGCCGCCCCTCAAGATAAGCGCGGGCCGTGTCGGGGAGTTTATCTAGCCAATCGCTCATGCAGGCACCTGTGCGTTTTTGAAAAACTGGGCAATATGTGTTGCGATTTGCTTTCCATCCGTGGGCTCGCCAAGCTGGCCCGAGGCGGTTTCAAGCAGCGGTCCTGGCACGATCCCCTCGCCGCGATAGGTGATCAAACCGTTGGTGTAGGACGCTTCAAATTCCGGGTGCGGTTGATAGGTCAGGATATGATCCCCATAAACCAGCGCCGCATTTTCGCAAAACTCGCTTGAGGCAATGACCTCAGCGCCCTCGGGCAGCGCGACCACTTGATCTTGATGCCACGCGTTTAACGTCAGCGGGCCGCCTGCGGTTTGATACTCAGTGCGCCCCACGGACCAGCCTTTATCAAACTTTACAACGCGCCCGCCCAAAGCCTGCGCGATAATCTGATGCCCGAAGCAAATCCCGACAAGCGGGCGCTTGGCCGCAGAAATCTGACGGATGAGATCCTCAAGCGGCGCTATCCACGGATGATCTTCATAGGCACCATGTTTTGAGCCGGTTATGAGCCAACCGTCAGCGGCCTCGGGTCCGCTTGGAAACTTGCCATCCACAACAAACCAGGATTCAAATTCGAATGCAAACCCTTGCAGAAACTCACTGAACATCCGGTCATATTGCCCGAATTCCGGCTGCAACTCTTCGGGAACATGCCCTGTGACCAAGATACCTATTTTCATCTCAAAGCTCCTGCGCTCACTCTTGGCGCAATTTCACGCCTAGCGCAACAAATTGGGACGTAGGCGCAGTTTGGGGCGTGCGTTTTGCGGCAAATGGCGGTTCAGACGGCGGTTGATGCGGCCAAAGAGCCAGATAATCACCAGCGTGAGCAGCACAAAGTAAAAGGCCAGGATCGGGTAAGGGATGAACGGGTTAAAGGTCTTATCCGCAAAATAGCTGGCATAATAGAGCGCATCGCCCCGTTGCTGCCAGGCGGGAAAGCCAGAGAAAAACACCAGCGTTGTGGCGTGAAAGAGAAAGATCGCCTCATTCGTGTAGGACGGCCAAGCCAGCCGCAACATGGTGGGCCAAATCACCCGTCGAAAGCGCGACCAGCCCGAGAGCCCATAGGCGTCAGCCGCCTCGACCTCGCCCTTGGGGATCGACAAGAGCGCGCCATGAAAAATCTGCGCAGAATAAGCGGCGGTGTTGAAAAACAACACGATCAGAGCCCCAAGCCAAGCCGAGGTAAAGGGGTCGAAAAAGCTATTGGTGGATTTCAGGCTGAGGAAAAAGAAATAGGCGAAAAAGAACTGGATAAAGAGAGGCGAGCCACGAAACAGGAAAATAAAGCCCTCGGCCGGTTTGCGCAGCAAGGGGTTCTTGGCGGCTTTGGCAAGCGCAAGGCCGGTGGCCAGGAAAAACCCAAAGGCCAGTGCCAGCGTGCCGAAATACACGTTCCAGATCATGCCAGAGCCGATCAAGGTGAAATGCTCACATAGGGTAAAGTCAGAGCGGGGCAGCAAGCGCTCTCCAAATCCAACCGAGCGCAGGGCGTAATCCTGAACAGTTTGCAGGCAGCTCATGTGGCCCCCATAGTTGCTTGGCCCCGCGACAGGCGGCGCGAGAGGCGCGCAAGCAGCTTTTCAGAGCCCCAGGTCATCGCAAGGTAAAACACCAAGAGCGCCAGGAAATACCACATGCGCCAATCCCCATGGGGGTAATCGGAAAAGCGCGCGGTTTTGGTTCCGCCCAGCTCGCGCGCCCAATAGACCACATCCTCAATGCCGAGCAGGAATAACAGTGGCGTGGCTTTGATCAGAATTTGCCACAGATTGGACAGGCCCGGCAGCGCATAGACCCACATTTGCGGCACGATCACCCGCCAAAACACCTGACGCTGCGAAAGCCCATAGGCCTGCCCCGCCTCAATCTGCCCATTTGGCACGGCCTGCATGGCTCCAAACAGCACATTAGCGGCAAAGGCACCAAAGACGATCGCAAAGGTGATGACAGCAAGGACAAAGGCATAGCTCTGATGCACCCATTGCGGCGCGGTTCCAAGCGGCAGTTTGGCCTCGGTGCAGACAAGGAAATTCGCGCCCTGCCGGATCGGCTCAGACCAATTGGGACACAGCGCTTGGTGGCGCAGCCATTCAAACCCTTGATCCAGCGCGATCACGAAAAAGAGGAAAAAGGCGATATCGGGCACACCGCGCACAATGGCGATATAGCCGCGCCCCAAGACAGAGAATGGAAAAAATCGCGCCCGCGCCGAGGCCGCGCCGATAAACCCAAAGCCAAGCGCGACCGGGGCCGTGACCGCAAGCAGAGCCAGCACCATGAAAAAGGCTTGGTAGAATTGAAAATGCACGCCCGTGCTTAGATAGCAACTGAGCCAGGTAAGCCCGTCAAGCAGGCTGGGATCGGAGCAATAATCAAACATATGCGCGAAAAGCCTGAGGGGGACGACGCCCCCTCAGATCTGTGTTGCTTAGTAGGTCGCCGTGCCTTCACCGAACCATTTGATCAACATAGCGTTCAGCGAGCCATCTTCTTTCATGGAGGTAATCGCCGCGTCAAATTTCGCTTTCAGCTCGCCATCGGTTTCGCGCAGCCCCATGCCGACGCCGCCGCCCAAAGCCACATCCTCGCCGACAAACATCAACGCGCCTGAGGATTCCTCAACCAGAGGCACCAGATAATCTTTATCCGCAAAAACCGCATCCGCTTCGCCATTGCGCACAGCGGCAACGGTCTCCTCGGGGGTTGCGAACTCAACCAAAGTCGCGCCGCTTTCTGCCACATAGCCAGCTTGGATTGTCGCCGTTTGCGCTGCGATAATGCCACCGCTTAGATCCACACCCTCAGAAGCTGCAACAAAGGCGGAGGCTGCAGGCGGGTAATAATCTTGGGTGAAATCAATCACTTCGTCGCGCTCATCGGTGATGGACATCCCCGCGATGATGGTGTCGTAATTGCCTCCAACCAAGTTCGGGATAATGCTGTCCCAGTCATTCTTAACCCATTCGCAAGTCAGCTCCGCGCGCTTACACAGCTCATCGCCCAACTCGCGCTCGAAGCCATCCACTTCGCCCGCATCATTGATGAAGTTATAGGGAGGGTAAGCGCCCTCGGTGCCCATGCGCACCACAGAATGGCTACCAGCAAAGGCCATGCCAGCGGTCAAGGTTAGCGCCAGCGCGCTCAGTGTCAGTTTTTTCATGCGAGATACTCCTATTGTTATGTGATGAGGGTGCCTGCGGTAGCGGAGAGAAACCCGCGCAGGCGTTCTGATTTCGGGGCTCCAAAGACGCGCAGCGGCGTGCCTTCTTCTTCGACCTTACCTTGGTGCAAAAACACCACATGGCTGGAAACGTCCGCGGCCAGTTTCATATCATGGGTCACAATCAGCATGGTGCGCCCCTCGGCAGCAAGATCCTGAATGACCTTGACCACCTCTTGTTCTAGCTCGGGATCCAGGGCGGAGGTTGGCTCATCAAACAGCAGTGCGGCAGGTTCCATGCAGAGCGCCCGCGCAATGGCGGCGCGTTGTTGCTGCCCGCCTGAAAGCTGCGCCGGATAAGCCTGTGCCTTATCTGCAATGCCGACCTTATCGAGATACCCCATTGCGGCTTTCTCAACCTCGGCGCGGGGCCGTTTGAGCACGGTGAGCGGCGCTTCGATCACATTTTGCAGGATCGTCATATGCGCCCAAAGATTGAACTGCTGAAAAACCATCGAAAGATTAGTGCGCATGCGCAGCACTTGCTTGGCATCCTTTGGCCTACGCGCGGCCCCTGCCCCTTTCCAGATCACCGGCTCGCCTTGAAAGCGGATCTCGCCCGCTTGGCTATTTTCGAGCAGGTTACAGCAGCGCAAAAGCGTGGATTTTCCCGAGCCAGAGGAGCCGATCAACGAAATCACCTGCCCCTTTTGCGCACGAATAGACACGCCCTTGAGCACCTCAAGCATGCCATAGGATTTATGCAGATCCTCTATTTCAATCACGGAATCGGTCACTTGGCCCATCTCAAGATTTTGTTAACCGCTACGGGACACAAATATGCGGCCAAGTGCAAGACATCACTGCCCCGGAAATGTGGATTATTTGCTCAGTTGCTCAAATATGCGTCTGGGGAGGACGGGGTGTGCACGTTTAGGTAGGTTTGCGCTGGTATGCGGATCACACCACATAGGCTCAAATCTGTACGCGTATGATCGTCTAAATCGCCAATCGCACTGGTAACAGCCGCAAAAATCTGTTCAGGATCAAATCGCGGGCCGGTGATGAAGGGCAGGCCGGGCGTTGCCGGAGTGCGGTCGATGATCTTGATTTGGTCCGCCATCCCTGAGCGGTGAAGCATTTGGTATGTCACCGCATCAATCCCGGCAAAATCAGCGCGGCCATCGGCCACAAGATGTAGAGACGAAGCATGCGCGCCGCTTTGGATGAGTTTTCCAGGGCGGATATTCTTATCAAGCATATGCCCAATAGGTGCCGCCCAGCCCGATTGTGACAAGGCCTCATTATAGGCGAAATCGGCCCCGTCAAACTCTTCAAGCGTCTCCCGTGGATCATCGGCCCGCGCGACTATCACCGAATAATAATAGCCCGGCGGGCAATCCGCTAAGCCATAATCGGGCGTGCCAATCAACTGCACCTTGCCATGTAATTTGGCGCGGTACGGATATCCGCAGGTTTGCGAAAACAGCAGGTCCGGGTCTTGCCACACGGACCAATAATCTGCCGCATCGCTTAGTTTTTCATGGCCGTAGCCAAGACGCGCTCTGATGGCCTCCCAGAACGCCTCATTATCGCCGCCATACATTCCCAAATGCGCAATCACCGCTGCGCCTCAATACGTTTGCGCGCCATATTGCTGTCACGATCCTCAACACCCAAGAGGGAGGCAACCAACCTGAGCAGCGCATCCTCTTCTGCAGCACGTTCCCCGTCGGCCAGAACCACGGACCAAAGCGCCTCAATCACCCCAAGCCGATCCTCATAATCAACCGCCGCCTTGATGGCGCGGGTAAAGCGCACCGTGTCGGGAGCCTCGGCCTCTAGCGTCTCGGCATCGCTGCGCAGCTTGGTCATTTGGCCCGCATCGAGCCCGTAGCGCGTGGACATAGCCGCATCAATTTGCGCCTTTTCATCCCCATCATAATGCCCATCGGCGCGTGCCACCCGCACCAAGAGAGCCGTCAGCGCCAGCCGCGCATCGGAATCTGCAAGCGGTGCGGGCGTCGGTGCGGTGAGGCGTTTCAGAAACTCTCCGAACATCTAGACCAGCCTTGAATTATCTTTGGCCGCACGCACAAAATCGCGAAAGAGCGGGTGCGGCGCGAAGGGTTTGGATTTGAGCTCGGGGTGGAATTGCACGCCAACAAACCAAGGATGATTGGGCCACTCAATAATCTCGGGCAGCCGCCCATCCGGGGACATGCCGGAAAAGCGCAACCCCGCCGCCTCTAACTGCTCACGATATTTGATATCGACCTCATAGCGGTGGCGGTGGCGCTCGTCGATTGTTGGCCCGCCATAAACCTCAGCCACGCGCGAGCCCTCCTTAAGCACCGCATCATAGGCCCCCAACCGCATGGTGCCGCCTTTATTGTCAGAGACTTTACGGGTGACTTTGGCATTGCCCTGCACCCATTCTTTCAAATGATAAACCACAGGCTCAAAGCGCTTTTGCCCCGCCTCGTGGTCGAATTCCTCAGAGCCCGCCGCCGTCAGTCCCGCCACATTTCTCGCCGCCTCAATCACTGCCATCTGCATGCCAAGGCAAATCCCAAGATAGGGCACGTCTCTCTCACGGGCGAATTGCGCGGCCTTTATTTTGCCCTCGGTGCCGCGCTCACCAAAGCCGCCGGGCACGAGGATGGCATGATAGCCCTCAAGATGCGGGGCGGCATCCTCTTGATCGAACACTTCGGCATCGACCCACTCGATCTTGACCTTAACCCGGTTCGCCATGCCGCCATGAGTCAGTGCCTCGGCGATGGATTTATATGCATCTTCCAGCTGGGTGTATTTGCCTACAACGGCAACTTTCACCTCACCATCTACATTGTGAATGCGGTCGGATACATCGTCCCAAATGCGCAGATCTGGCTTAGGCGCAGGGCTGATTTGGAACGCATCGAGCACCGCCTGATCCAGTCCCTCTTTGTGATAGGCCAGCGGCGCGTCATAAATGGTCTTCAAATCCTGCGCAGCAATCACACTATCAGCGCGCACATTGCAAAACAGAGCCAGCTTTTCGCGCTCTTTCTTTGGGATTGGCCCCTCAGACCGGCAGACCAGAATATCGGGCGCAATCCCGATGCTGCGCAGCTCTTTCACCGAGTGCTGGGTCGGTTTGGTTTTCAACTCACCGCTGGCTTTGATATAGGGCAAAAGCGTGAGATGCATGAAGATGCACTGCCCGCGCG
Source organism: Aliishimia sp. (assembly GCA_963678085.1). GTDB lineage: Bacteria > Pseudomonadota > Alphaproteobacteria > Rhodobacterales > Rhodobacteraceae > Aliishimia. The sequence goes on along the minus strand of OY782680.1, from coordinate 352,364 downwards.
GGCGGTCCTGGCTGAATTGTCGGATGGCCTCAAAGAAGGGCAGTCCCTCAATATCGCCCACCGTGCCGCCAATCTCGCAAAGCATGAAATCCACTTCGCGCTCACCAATGGCAATGAAATCCTTAATCTCATTAGTCACATGCGGAATCACTTGGATCGTCTTGCCCAAATAGTCGCCGCGCCGCTCTTTTTCGAGCACATTGGTATAAACCCGGCCCGAAGAAATCGAATCTGTTTGGCGCGCTGGCACCCCGGTGAAACGCTCGTAATGGCCCAGATCCAGATCCGTCTCCGCCCCATCATCGGTCACGAACACCTCGCCATGTTCAAAGGGCGACATAGTGCCAGGATCGACGTTTAAGTAAGGGTCCAATTTGCGCAGTCGCACCGAAAAGCCACGGGCCTGCAAGAGCGCACCAAGCGCCGCAGAGGCCAAGCCTTTTCCAAGGGAGGACACCACGCCACCCGTAATAAAGATATATCGCGCCATAGCCGGACTGCTCCCGTCTTTGCCATTTGTTTTTGTTGTGATTGGCCCGCGTTTGCCTGTTCGCGCCCTCGCCTTGAGCGCACCATCACGGGATTTAAGTATAGCCGGATTCGGGGACAAACAGCAAGACAAACACTACATGCTGCGGAAATTTGCGCATTTGCCGCAATGCTTTGTGCCCCAGTCGTGCCGTTTTTTAGTCCGCGCTTGGAACCAGAGGCCCGGTTTCATCCAAGCTAGGCGGCAAGAGATCCTCGGCGTTCGGCAAGGCTGGGGTCAGGCTTTCCTCACCTGCGGCCGGCACATCCCCAAGGCGATCAATCACAGAGCTACCTTGCGCATTGCGCGCGGCCAAAACTGTCAGAGCAATAGAGGTGCAAATAAAAGCGATCGCCAGAATCCAGGTCACTTTGCCCAAAGCAGTTGCCGCCGCGCGCCCGGTCATCGCGCCGCCTCCACCGCCGCCCATACCGAGCCCGCCGCCTTCGGAGCGCTGCATAAGTACAACAGCAATCAGGCCAAGAGCCAGTAACAGGTGAATGATCAGAACAACGTTTTCCATTCAAGGCATCCCAGGGCAACAAAGTTTTGCGGTATCTATGGACAATCGCTCGCTCTGACAAGGGGCAAACCAGGATCACATCGCGGTGGCTCGTGGCACGGGCTCTTTACCACACTGACGCGAACAGCATTGCGCCTAGTGGAAAGCTCATCAAATCGCTTTGTGATCAAAAAATTTGGGCCGTGCTAGGGAAATTGAGAGGATCGGTTAGGCTGATATCAAATTCCCCACTTTCCGTGCAACATGAAAATTTTCCAATAAGTTCAATGGAACGCTCACGAATTATTCACGAATTGCCCCTAAAACGGAAGGTGAACATCAGTTTTGCCAGAAAGGCGATGCGTGACATGATCCGGGTGTATCTCGTATTTTCTTTTTGGTTAGTGGTTTCGCTGGTAGCAGCACCGGTTTCAGCCGCATCGCTTATGGGACAAGGGGGCTCGTATACATCACGAGCTCCCTTGTTTCCCGTTGAACCCGTATCGTTGCCGCTGGTTGACCCCACTCTACCGCAGCCAAATGCCACGCATCCAAACGGTGCGCGCCCGTCTAGTAGTTTGTTCACGAGCAAAGGGGATGGCGGGCTATTTGCGCATTTGCCAACCAATCTTAATCACGACCCAGTCGCGGCCCTGCAAAATCGAAATAGCGGCATGGCGATCTCGCGAAAACATGTTGTAGGGCTTCGCGACTTTATTGCTCGGGCCGAAGCGGGCCCCGCTGGCTATGATGCAGTGGTTTATAGTGCGAAAATCCGCCCCAGGAAAAAGCCTACAGACATGACATTGAAAGAGATTTTTCAGTGGATTGAGGCGAGCCCTGGACAGAATCACGCCATCGGGCGCTATCAGTTCATCCCCTCAACTTTGCGGGCTTTGGCAGATCGGGCTGGGGTGCCGGATCACGTGCGTTTTTCTCCGAAGCTGCAAGATCATTTTGCGGACCTTCTGTTTGAAGATGCGGGCATTCATGCGTTCCTAAGCGGGGATCTGCCCCGCAAGCGCTTTATGCATAACTTGGCGAAAATCTGGGCCGGACTGCCCGGCATGCATGGGAAATCCCTTTATCACGGGATTGCGGGGAACAAAGCCACGGTGAGTTGGGAGCAGTTTGATAAAACTATGGCGCGGCTCTTCCCCGGCCGCGCCTAGAGTAGAAAACGATCATGTCGAGCCAGTCTTCGCTGCCTCTCGCTTCGCTCGAACGCGAATACCGGCACAAGATGCTTCAGCTTGATCTGTTTTCACTCTAATTGCTGAGAAACAGCGAAACCGTTTCGCAAAACTCCTTTGGTTTTTCGGCATGTAGCCAATGCCCAGCGCCGGGTAGCTTTGCAAATTTTGCGCTTGGAAACAGAGATTTAATCTTCGCGCGATGCTCGGGGAGAATGTAATCGCTCGTGTCGCCCGATAAAAACAACGTGCTCCCGGCAAACGCTCCTTTCATTTCAGGAAAGCTCATAATGTGGGGCATATTCACCTCAAGCGCATCCAAATTATAGCGCCAGCGTTTTTCCTTAAGATCAAGAGATTGGGTGAAAAACGCTTGTAGCGCAGGTTCGATCCCCAGAGCTGCAAGCTGGGCCTGGGCATCACTGCGCCGCGCGATTTGGGACAGGTCCACCTTTCGCATCGCATGAATATAGGGCAGCTGGCTATGCGTATACGCGACGGGCGCAATATCCCCGATGACCAGTTTTGCCACCAGCTCTGGCCGTGTAAGTGCCAGTACCATCGCGGCCTTTCCCCCCATCGAATGCCCTAGAACGTGAACCGGGGCGCCAATATGCGCAATGACCCGCGCTAGATCATCCGCCATATCCCCGTAACTATGTGACGAATCATGAAAGCTCTGTCCGTGATTGCGCATATCTACGGTGATCACAGGACGCGTTTTACAGAGCGTTTTAGCGATAACATTCCAATTGCGCGCCGAGCCATAAAGCCCATGGGCGATCAAGCAGGGCGTTTGTGTTGCAGGCCCGTCATAGCGTATCATTTCTAGCATCGCCCATAGCCATACAAGCTTGGCAGGAGCGCGGCTAGGGGGATAAGTCAGACCGTATGACGCATTCTGAGCAAATTCACGCTGACCTTGCTGCGGGCCAAGCTGCCTTAAACCGGTTAAGTAAAACGCAAACCCGTCGCCTGCCCAAACAGGAGCGCGCGGCGAAAAAGGTTTTGGAAGAGGCCCGTTTTATGATCGGGCATCCCAAACTGGAGCCGCTTATTGATCTGGAGCAGGTTTCACAGGCCCAAAAAACGCTGTTCGCCCATGCAAAAATGCAGTCAAAGGTTGTTGATCCACGAAAGAAGCGCGATTCGTTTTGGGGCTCGCTTGGGGTGAACCTGGTGATTGTCGCTTTGGGTTTCGTGGTTTTTGTGGCCTATTTTAGATAAATTGCTCGGACAAGAGCCGCTCTTCCAGCCCATGACCTGGGTCAAAGAGGATTCGATGCGTGATTGCAGGCTCAGATCTGATATCGACTGCCAGAACGTCGCGCACCGAAACGCCATCTGCATCGGCCATCACGGGGCGTTTTTCCGGCTCAAGAACCTCGAAGCGTACCTTTGAGTTTTTCTGTAGCAATGCCCCGCGCCAGCGTCGGGGTCGATAGGCAGCAACGGCCGTAAGTGCAAGCACATCCGAGCCAATGGGCAGAATAGGGCCATGGGCAGAGTAATTATAGGCCGTCGAGCCCGCTGGGGTGGCGAGCAATGCACCGTCACAAACCAGCTCATCCATACGCAGGCGGCCATCAATGAAAATGCGCAGTTTTGCCGCTTGCGGGCCTTCGCGCAGCACCGAGACCTCGTTAATCGCTAGGGCCTCGGACAAGCTCCCGTCGGCCAAATGCGCTGTCATTGCCAGCGGATTGATCTTTTCTTCTTCAGCGGCCGCAAGCCGGGCGGGCAAATCGCCTTCGCCATATTCATTCATCAAAAAGCCAATCGTTCCGCGGTTCATGCCATAGACCGGGGCCGCGTGTTCTTGCGTCGCGTGCAGCGTTTGCAACATGAACCCGTCACCGCCAAGCGCTACAATCACATCGGCCTCTTCGAGCGGGCTATTGGTATAGCGCCCAATCAGAGCCGCCCGAGCGGTTTGCGCCACAGGGGATGGGGCGGCCAAAAAACTCATATTCAACTGCATAGGGCCATCCGTTCGCGCTCTTTCAGTTCAGAGAAACATATATTTCTGATAGGGGCCAGCGATTGCGAAATTCTGCGGGAAAGTGTCGCTTTTCGGCCTTGCGAAGCGTCGCGTTTCTTTTAGGAAACTCGCCAAAGCTATGACAAAGGAGTCTCACCATGAACACACCACATCGCTCGCCCGGGTTTTTCACCGAATCTCTGGCGGATCGTGACCCAGAGATTTTTGGCGCAATCACCCAAGAGCTGGGCCGCCAGCGCGACGAGATTGAGCTAATCGCCTCTGAAAATATCGTCTCCGCCGCCGTGATGGAGGCGCAGGGCTCGGTGATGACCAATAAATATGCCGAAGGCTATCCAGGTCGTCGCTATTATGGCGGGTGCCAATTTGTCGATATCGCGGAAGAGCTTGCCATTGATCGCGCCAAACAGCTTTTTGGCTGTGATTTTGCTAATGTGCAGCCAAATTCTGGCTCTCAGGCGAACCAGGGTGTGTTCCAGGCGCTTTTGAAACCCGGCGATACGATCCTTGGCATGAGCCTGGATGCTGGCGGGCACCTCACCCATGGCGCAGCGCCCAACCAATCGGGTAAGTGGTTCAACGCGGTGCAATATGGTGTGAAACGCGACACGCTTGATGTGGATTATGAGCAAATGGCGCAGCTGGCTGAGGAGCATAAGCCAAAGCTGATCATCGCAGGGGGCTCGGCCATTCCGCGTCAGCTTGATTTCGCCCGTATTCGCGAGATTGCCGATTCTGTAGGGGCTTATGTGCTGGCAGATGTGGCGCATTACGCGGGGCTCATCGCGGCAGGCGCTTATCCCAACCCCTTCCCGCATGTGCATGTTGCAACGACGACAACCCATAAAACTTTGCGCGGCCCACGCGGTGGCATGATCCTCACCAATGATGGGGCGATTGCGAAAAAGCTGAACTCGGCGATTTTCCCTGGCATTCAGGGTGGCCCGCTCATGCATGTGATTGCCGCAAAAGCTGTGGCCTTTGGCGAGGCGCTGCGCCCCGAGTTCAAGGATTACATTTCTCAGGTTGTCTCAAATGCGCAAGCCCTGGCCGATCAGCTGCATAAGGGCGGGCTAGAGACCGTCACACATGGCACCGACACGCATTTGATGCTGGTGGATCTGCGCCCCAAAGGTGTGAAAGGCAATGCAACCGAGCGCTCCTTGGGCCGCGCGCATATCACCTGCAACAAGAACGGCGTGCCCTTTGATGATGAAAAGCCAATGATCACCAGCGGCATTCGTCTTGGTTCTCCTGCGGGCACGACACGCGGCTTTGGAGAGGCTGAGTTCCGCCAAATTGGTGATTGGATCAATGAGGTGGTTGATGGTCTGGCCGCCCATGGCGAAGAGGGCAACGGCGCGGTTGAGGCAAAAGTGAAAGCCGAAGTGGCCGAGCTTTGCGCGCGCTTCCCGATGTATGAAAACCTGTAAAACAAGCGGCGCGGGGCTTTTGAGCACCGCGCCATTTCACGCTTATGTTACTCTGAACAATAACACGATAACGGGAAGTTGATTATACGACGAGAGCCGGTTTTGTTAGTCCGTAGCCGTGACGAAACCATTAACTCTAAAAGGCTCTAAATGTTAGACTCCACGCCATTCCCAATTTTCGTACCCCTTGAACTCTCCAAGCGCGATAGCCGTCTTTTTGACAAGCTGGAGATGATGCGCAAAACGGATCTCAACGATATCGACACGATCATTGAGAAAGTAGCCGCCAATCTTGCTGAATTCGGCGCGGTGCCGCAAAGGCAGTTGGATAAGCTTGATGCGATCATCGCGAAGGCAGAAAGAATCACCGATAATGTAGAACGCAAGGGCTCTGATGCGCTTGATCCATATGTGGCCGAGGTACGTCTTGTTATCGAGGCAAAAATTGGTGCAATCGAAGCGACTAAGGAGGCGCTGCCAGAGGGGGGCGTGCTGAGCCAGCCGGAGTTCAAAGCGGTCAAGAAACTCACAAATATCGAAGAAAACGCCTTGGACAAGCTTGATTCTCTGATCGCGCGGATTGAGGCAAAAATCGAGAAAGACGGCAGCGCGCCAGACAAGCTCTATGATCGGTTTGACAATAAGGTAGAGAAGCTCTTAGCCAAGACGGACGGGCTGGACGATGTGCTGGGCGAGGCATTTGACGGTCGGATTGAGGCCTTGCGTGCGGAATTTCAGGCGCGTTTGGAGCAAGTGGATGAGATCCGCAATGGCGAGCCTGAGGCTGTTTCGGACACAGATGGTGACGAAGATCTGACGGATGCCTTTGACTTTGGTCAAAATGGGCAGACCGACGAAGACGCGGGCAACATAGAGGCGGCGTCAAGCTTCTCCTTACCTGACGAGCTCAGCGGCATTTCGCAGGAAAGTGGCCATGATGGAGATGCCGATCTGACGATGCAGTTTGTCTTTGATAATACTGAAGATTACAGCTTCTTCGCGTAATCGAATTCTTATACCCCATCAACCCGAAAAGTGGACACCGGTTTTCGGATAAGTTGATGGGGAATAGGAAAAAGCTTCAACACGAAATTCAGGTTTTCAGGTGCGTTTAGTATAAAGACGTCGCGCGGCTCCGCCTTGAGCCGCGCGATTTGCCTCATTTGACATCTGCAACGAAGTCTTCCAGCAGTTTTTCATTGCGAGCCTCTTCGATTTGGCGGATGCGGTCTTCGCTGGATTTCCAGTCAAAACGATATTTCACAACATTGATCAAAGAGATCGTCAGCATCAAGATGCCCATGCCCCAAAAGCCCTTTGTGGATAGCGGCACTTCGGTTGACAGGTATAGGGACAGGCCAAGCAGCCCATAGGCAACCACGATGCCGAGGATATTGATGAGCATGATCAGGCTGTTATCGGTACGTTCGAGCATTTTTGTTTCTCCTTTTGCGATCAGGTTAGGTCAGTTTCAGTTTCGCCAAAATATCATCGGCGTTGGGTGTGGTGCGGGGGCCAAGTCCTTTGGCCTGCATGCGTTGCTCAATGCTGGTTCCGGTGAGATTTGCATCAATGCCCCGAAGGATTTCGGAGGTCTCAAAAGGATCGCTTTGTTGCATGACATTCGAAATCAGCTCTTCGGCCTCATCCATGGCGGAGGGGCTGAGCGTGCCAAGAGAGTTTTGCACGCGCGCCTCACGTCTGAGCGTTTTTGCGGTCAAAGCGCCCTGCTTTAGACCCTGAAGACGGCGATGCGCGGTTGTTACTGAGGATTCAAGCCGCATGATCCGCGCGGACATATGCGCCAGGGTCTCTTTCCGGCTGGCGGCCTCATGTTCGAGCTGTGCGATGGTTTCGGCGGCCTCGCGGGCAAGAGCCTCTTCGTTTTGCTCAAGGGCTGCTTTTGCCCGCACCATAAGATCGTCAATCCGAGTTTGCAGCGCATCCATTTGCGCTTGCTCAACGCGTTTGCGCTGAATGAGCCCCGCCAAAGAGAGCTTGGCCCCCTTTAGCGTCGCGGTTGCCTCGCGGATTTTCTGCTCAATGAGCTCAATTGAATATGTATCCCGCAGCCGCCCTTCTGCGCGTGCATTCGCGCCAGCAACTAAAGTCTTTATCGTTGTAAACATAACCTTCCTCCATTTTATGAACTCTGTTCACGAATGGATATAGGATATCTTTGATCGCTGTTCAAGACATTTTTCGAACAATGTTCAAAAAACTATTTTGGACCGATTTGATTGAGCAATTCGGAGATCATGGCTTCGAGTTTGTCGAAGGGAACTGCTGAGAGGCGCTGCTCTAGCCCCAATATGACGATGCCATGTACAGCCGAAAATAGCGCACGCACGGTTAGATCCAACTCATCAAGTGTTTTGTTGGGGTAGAGCTCGGATACCGGACCCGCGATCAGTGCGAATACGGCGCGCAGTTCTTCTTGATACCACTCCGGCACAGGGCCATCGGTGGACATGTCCAGATCGAACAATGCGCGCCAAAGCGATTGGTTGTCAGCGGCAAAGCGCAAATAGGCGTGCGACATAACAATAAGCCGATCATGCGGCGTGCCCGGCCCATGGCTCTTGAGCGCCTCGGTGACAGCGCGGCCAACGCGGCGAAAGGTGCGCCCATTCACGGCCATGATCAGCCCCTGCATGTCAGGAAAATAGCTGTAAATCCCGCCCACGGCGATGCCTGTTTCTTTGGCAACATCGCGCGCTTTGAGGCTATGCAACCCAGTGTTTGCGATCATGGCCTCGGCTACATCAATCAGTTTCTCGCGCGTCGCGCTGCGCCGGGCTTCGGTTTTGCTGCTCATGCGGGCAGGGCCTTTAGTTGAGAATATAGAGTTACAAGCGTTTCGGCAGGTGGGCTGCTCGCGCTTGTATTAAAGATAGGGTATGGGCGGCAAGACAATATATGCCGCCCATATTGAAGTTTACTTTGGGTTAGCCCTTAGCATATCCCAGGCTTTGCAGGGAGGTGCGGATTTCATCAAGGATGGCCGGATCATCAATGGTCGCAGGCATTTTGAAATCTTCGTTATCTGCGATTTTTACCATTGTGCCGCGCAGGATCTTGCCAGAGCGGGTTTTGGGCAGGCGATCCACCACAACTGCCAGCTTGAACGCAGCGACCGGGCCGATCTTTTCGCGCACCAGTTTCACGACTTCTGCAACAATCTCTGCATGTGGGCGATTGCAACCCGCATTCAAGCACAGGAACCCAAGCGGCAGTTGACCTTTGAAATCATCAGTGACGCCGATCACCGCGCATTCGGCAACATCGGGATGACCGGCAAGGACTTCTTCCATACCGCCCGTTGAGAGCCGGTGCCCCGCCACATTGATCACATCATCCGTGCGCGCCATGATATAGAGATATCCATCCTCATCTTTCATGCCCGCATCGCCGGTTTCATAATAGCCGGGGAAGGTGGTCAGGTAGCTTTTGCGGAAACGATCCTCGGCATTCCACAGCGTCGGCAGCGTTCCGGGGGGCAGAGGCAGTTTCACCGCGATGGCGCCAAGCGTGCCTGGGGCCACCTCATTGCCGCCCTCATCAAGGATTTGCACATCATAGCCAGGCATCGCAACAGCGGGGGAGCCGATTTTGATTGGCAGCTCTTCGATCCCGAGCGGATTGGCTGCAATCGCATAGCCGGTTTCGGTTTGCCACCAATGATCAATCACAGGCTTTTTCAGCAGCTCTTGCGCCCATTCGATTGTATCGGGGTCCGCGCGCTCGCCTGCCAGATACAAAGCGCTTAGATGCGAGAGGTCATATTTTGCGGCCAACTCGCCTTTGGGGTCTTCGCGTTTCACAGCACGGATCGCGGTTGGGGCGGTAAAGAAGCTTTTCACCTTATGCTCATCAATCACCCGCCAAAAGGTAGACGCATCGGGCGTACCCACGGGCTTGCCCTCGAACACAAGCGTGGTACAGCCCGCAAAGAGCGGTGCATAGCAAATGTAAGAATGCCCCACGACCCAGCCGACATCGGAGGCGGCCCAAAACACATCCCCGGCCTCGCAGCCATAAATGTTCTTCATGGTCCAATTCAGCGCAACGATATGTCCCGCGGTCGGGCGCACAACGCCTTTGGGCGCGCCGGTGGTGCCGGAGGTGTAGAGAATATAGGCCGGATCAGAGCCCTTTACGGGAACGCAGGGCGCGGGGGTGGCGCCCTCTTGGAAGGCGTTCCAATCAAAATCACGCCCCTCAATGAGATCGGCGGTTTTCTCGTCGCGCTGCAAGATCACGCAAAATTCTGGCTTATGTTCAGCAATCTCAATCGCGCCATCAAGCAGGGGTTTGTAATCCACCACGCGAGAAGGCTCCAGCCCGCAAGAGGCGGCAATAATCGCTTTGGGCGCACAATCATCAATGCGCACGGCCAACTCATTGGCGGCAAATCCGCCAAACACAACCGAGTGGATCGCGCCGAGCCGGGTTACCGCAAGCATGGCGATGAGCGCCTCAGTCACCATGGGCATATAGATGATGACGCGATCACCTTTGGTAATGCCCTGCGCCGCCAAACCGCCTGCAAATTGCGCTACTTGGGTTTGCAGCTCGCTGTAGGTCAGAGACGATTTACGCCCGGTGATTGGGCTGTCATAGATGATGGCCGTGCGCGCGCCATTTCCGGCCTCAACATGGCGGTCAACAGCATTGTAGCAGGTGTTCACCTCGGCATCGGCGAACCATTCATAGATGTGATCACCGCGATCATAGAGCGCTTGCGTTGGGGCTTTGGTCCAGCTTACCGCCTCGGCGGCCTGCATCCAGAAGCCGGTCGAATCATCTTGCCAAGATTTGTAAATGTCTGAATACCCCATGGCGCAAGCCTCCCAATTGCGAAAAAGTTATGCGGGCTGTAATTGGCATTGCTGAGCTGGGCAAGCCGTCACGACATTGCTCCTCAGTGAGCAGTAAATTTCTTTACAAAAAACTTTGCGGGTCAATGTCGATGGCCAACCGATCCTCGCCCTTAAGCCGCACTTGCCCAACCCATTTGGCGAGCGCGGATTGCAGTTGGGCGGATTTGCTGGCTTTTACCAGCAGGCGCACACGGTGGCGGCCTCTTATACGCGCGATAGGGGCCGGGGCGGGGCCAAAGACTTGTGCCCCGATCTGGCGCAGCGGGGCATCATTTCGCGCCAGCTGATTGCCGATTTCGAAAACTTGCGTTGCATCGAGCCCCGAGAGAATAATCCCGGCCATGCGGCCAAAGGGCGGCATCTGGGCTTGCTCGCGCATCTCGGCCTCGGCGCGCCAAAACCCCTCTTCATCGCCGTTGATCACTGCGCGAATGACAGAGTGCTCAGGCTGGTAGGTTTGCAACAGCGCCTCGCCCTTGGTTTCCGAGCGGCCCGCACGCCCGGCCACTTGCCGCATCAGTTGAAAGGTGCGTTCGGCGGCGCGCAAATCCGAGCCTTGCAGGCCCAGATCGGCATCAATAACGCCCACAAGAGTAAGCAGCGGAAAATTATGCCCCTTAGCCACAAGCTGGGTGCCCAGGATGATATCCGCGCCGCCCTGCGCGATCTCTTCGATACGGGATTTCAGAGCGCGAGCGCTGTCAAACAGATCGGAGGAGAGCACCACCACGCGCGCGCCTTCAAACTTGGCCGTTGCCTCTTCGCTGAGCCGCTCCACGCCCGGACCAATGGGGGCAAGGCGATCTTCGGCCCCGCAGGCAGGGCAGGTCTGGGGAATGGGGGTGGTCGCGCCGCATTGATGGCACATCAGCCGCTTGAGATATCGGTGCTCGACCATGCGGGCATCGCATTGATCACAGCCAATCTGGTGTCCACAAGCACGACACAATGTGATAGGAGCATAGCCGCGGCGATTAAGGAAGAGCAGAGATTGCTCACCGCGCGCCAGCCGGGTTTTCACCGCTTTTGCGAGGCTGGGCGAGATCCATTCACTGCTGGGCAACTCTTCGCTGCGCATATCAATGGCCCGCATATCCGGCAGAACCGAGTCACCAAACCGTGAGGTCAGGTCAATGCGCCTATATTTGCCCGCCTGCGCATTGGCCCAGCTTTCCAGCGAGGGCGTGGCAGAGGCCAGCACCACATGGGCGCTACAAAGCGAGGCGCGCAAAACTGCCATGTCGCGGGCATTGTAAAGCGCGCCCTCTTCTTGCTTGTAAGAGCTGTCATGTTCTTCATCCACCACGATCAGGCCAAGATCTTGAAAGGGTAGAAACAACGCAGAACGCGCACCAATCACCAGCTGAGCGCCGCCCACACCGACCATGCGCCAAATCCGCCGCCGCTCGGTCATGGTCACGCCCGAATGCCACTCCGCAGGGCGCGCGCCAAAACGGGCCTCAACACGGGTGAGAAATTCTCCGGTCAGGGCAATCTCGGGCAGCAAAACAAGCGCTTGCCGGCCCATCGCAAGACAGGCGGCGACGGCTTCAAGGTAAACCTCGGTCTTGCCTGAGCCCGTCACACCGCGCAGCAAGGTGGTGCTATACGAGCCCGCGCGCACCGCTTGGCGCAAAGCCTCCGCCCCGATTTGCTGATCACTCGCAAGCGTCTTGCCAGGCAGATTGGGGTCAAGCGGCAGAAAGGGCAAATCGCGCGGGCTGTCTTCCATACGTACCGCGCCGCTCTCAACGAGCCCCTTTATGACCGAACTGGTCACACCGGCCAGCTCCGCCAACTCTTTCAGGGTAAAGGCCAGATCGCCATAATCTTTGAGCGTCTCAAGCACCCGGCGGCGCGCATCGGTCATGCGCTCTGGCTCGCCTGCGCCGCGCCGATAGATTTTGCGCATCGAGGGCGGCTCCCCCAAACCGGGCGCGCGGGTGGCAAGGCGCAGCATCGCCGAAAGCGGGGTCATCGTGTACGCGCCCGCCCGCTGCAAAAACGCGCGCAGCTCTTCGCGCATGGGCGCTACATCCAAAACGCGGATAATGCTGCGGATCTTGGAGGCCTCCCACTGCCCACTACCCACACCCCAAACAACGCCAATCACCTTGCGCGGGCCCAAAGGCACCTCGACAAAGGCGCCCAGAAAACACCCCCCCTCGGGCGCTTTATAATCCAAAAACCGATCAAGCGGCTGCGCGGTCAGCACAGACACACAGGCATCTTCGGCAAAATGATCGACGCGAGTATCAGGGGTTTCGAACATCACAAAGCTGAGGTAAACCAGCGACGAGACAAGGCCAAGCAAAAGCCGGGGAGAGGGCGCATGAAATTTTTTGTCGATACCGCTGAGATTGAGGCCATAGCAGAGCTCAATGAGCTGGGTATGGTGGATGGGGTGACGACGAATCCCTCGCTCATCAAGAAATCTGGCCGTGATATTTTGGAAGTGACTCGCGAGATTTGTGATTTGGTTAGCGGGCCCGTGAGTGCCGAAGTCATTGCCACTGAAGCCGACGCCATGATCACCGAAGGGCGGAAACTTGCCGAGATCGCTGAGAATATTGCGGTGAAATTGCCACTGACTTGGGATGGTTTGAAAGCGTGCAAGGTGCTCTCGGGAGAGGGTAAAATGGTCAATGTCACCCTGTGTTTTTCCGCAAACCAAGCCCTGCTGGCGGCAAAGGCGGGGGCGACTTTTATCTCTCCCTTCATTGGGCGGCTTGATGATATCAACCTGGATGGCATGGATCTGATCGAAGATATCCGCACAATTTATGACAATTACGGGTTTGAAACCCAGATCCTCGCCGCCTCAATCCGGTCCGTTAACCATGTGCAGGACTGCGCGCGCATCGGCGCAGATGTGATGACCGCGCCCCCGGAGGTGATCAAAAAGCTGGCCATGCACCCGCTCACGGATAAGGGGCTTGAGACGTTTTTGAAAGACGCGGCGGCGGCACAGATCAAAATCGTATGACGGTTAATCGGTTATTAAAAAATCTGTAACATTTTAACTGTGGCGTGGTATGGGAAAGAGCCACGTGTAACGAGGTCAGATATGACAAGCAGCCCCGGTCTTGATGATGTTTTGCGCAAAGCAATTATTGATAGCCCCGATGTGATCTTGGATGATCCAGATGTGATGAATGCGCTCGTCGCAGCCAATGATCGCATGATGGGTGAAAATGTTGTGGATATGCGCGGCATCGCGATGAAGCGCTTGGAATATCGGCTCAACCGGCTGGAGGATACGCATCGCTCTGTGATTGCTGCGGCCTATGAAAATATGGCGGGCACCAGCCAAGTACATCGCGCGATCCTAGAGTTGATGGAGCCGATGTCTTTCAACGAATTCCTCACAGCGGTGAATGATCCTGTGGCGCAAACGCTACGTGTGGATACGGTTCGCTTGGTGCTTGAGGCCCGGCATCGCACCGGCATGGAAGCCCTTGAAGCATTTCGCGATGTGCTAAAAATCGTGCAGCCGGGCTTTATCAACGGCTTTGTAATGGCTGATCATAATCGCGATCCTGGCGATGTTGTGCTGCGCCAGCTGGTCTCCGGCAACGGTGTGGTCTACGGGGAGGATGCGCCCAAGATCCGCTCTGAGGCCTGTATCCGGCTCGATTTCGGCGGAAATGCGCTGCCGGGGCTTTTGGTGCTCGGCTCGGAAAATGAGCAGCTCTTTTCCCCCCAGCAAGGCACAGACCTGCTGTCCTTCTTTGGTGGCGTGTTCGAGCGGATTATGCGCCGCTGGCTCGGATAACGCGCCCGTTGAGTGATCACGCCTTTCATGTCTCGCAAGCCGCTAAAGAGGCGTTGAGCACTTGGCTGGATCATCAAAAAGCTCTGAAAGACGCATCGCCTCACACGATTACGGCCTATCACCAAGACGTGTTCGAGTTTCTGGCTTTCTTGACCGAATATAAAGGCCAGCATCACGGGCTCGGTGCGCTCGCAAAGATCACCATTACCGATATGCGGGCTTGGATGGCGCAGGCACGCTCTACTGGGCTGTCCGCACGTTCACTGGCCCGCAAGCTTTCTGCTGTCAAAAGCTTTTACCGTTGGCTGGCCGAACGGGAAGGGTTCGAACCAACCGCGGTTCTCTCCACCCGTGCGCCGAAATTTCATAACAAATTGCCCCGCCCGCTCAGTGAAGAGGCCGCGCGCGATGTGCTCGATATGGCCTCAACCCATTCGAATAAAGCCTGGATCAACGCGCGCGATACAGCCGTCCTGATCCTATTATGGGGCTGCGGGCTGCGGATTTCCGAGGCTCTGGGCTTACAGAGAAAAGATGCGCCCTTGGGCGAGAGCCTGCGCATTTTGGGCAAAGGGCGTAAAGAGCGGATCGTGCCCGTTCTGCCCATCGCCCGAGACGCGGTTGAGGCCTATTTACGAATTTGCCCGCACCCGCAAGAGCCGAATGCCCCGCTATTTCGCGCAGTGCGGGGCGGTGCGCTACGCCCAAGCACGGTGCAAAAACTGATGCAATCCATCCGCGCCCAGCTTGGCCTGCCCAGCTCCGCCACACCCCACGCGATGCGCCATAGCTTTGCCACACAGCTCTTAGCCGCGGGCGGCGATCTGCGCGCGATTCAAGAGCTCTTGGGCCATGCAAGCCTGAGCACCACGCAAAACTACACCGCCGTTGAGACCAGCAAACTTTTGGATATCTACACCTCCGCGCACCCAATGGCGCGAAGAAAAGCTATCCCGTAAAGCTGTCCGCGAACTCTTTGCGCAGCTCAGCCTTTTGCACTTTGCCCATCGTGTTGCGGGGCAGCGCCTGGGTAAAGCTCACCAATTTGGGGCATTTGAATTTCGCCAGCCGCTCTTGCAGGGTCGAAATAATCCCCGCTGCCATAACCTCAGCGCTGCCGTCTTTCACAACCACCGCCACAACCGCTTCGCCAAAATCAGGATGCGGCACACCGATCACAGCTGATTCGAGCACACCATCCAAGGCATCAATCTCGCCCTCAACTTCTTTGGGATAAATATTGTAGCCGCCCGAAATCACCAAATCCTTGGCACGCCCCACGATGGTGACATAGCCATCCTCACTGATTTGCGCGATGTCCCCGGTGATGAAAAAGCCATCCTCGCGAAACTCTTCGGCCGTCTTTTCAGGCATGCGCCAATAGCCCTTGAACACATTATCGCCGCGCACCTCTAGCACGCCAATCTCGCCCTGGGGCAGGATGTCGCCGCTCTCCCCATGCACAATCCGCGCCTCGACCCCAGGCAGAACAGGCCCAACAGTACCCGCGCGCCGCTCGCCCTCATAAGGGTTAGAGGTGCTCATGGTGGTTTCCGTCATCCCGTAGCGTTCCAGAATGCGATGGCCGGTTCGGGCCTCAAATTCACGATGCGTCTCCGCAAGAAGCGGCGCGGAGCCAGAAATAAACAGCCGCATATGGCTGGTTAACTCTTTGGTGAAGCGCACATCAGACAAAAGCCGTGTGTAAAAAGTCGGCACCCCCATCAGCGATGTGGCCTGAGGCATCTTCTCGATCATCACATCCAAATCGAATTTGGGTAAAAAAATCGCCTTGCCGCCGGCTAATAGTGTGATGTTCATCGCCACAAAAAGCCCATGCACATGGAAAATCGGCAGAGCATGCAACAGCGTATCTTGCGCGGTAAAACGCCAAGCTTTTACTAAGGTTTTGGCATTTGACAGCAGATTGTTCTGAGAAAGCATCGCCCCTTTGGAACGCCCCGTTGTGCCAGAGGTGTAGAGAATCGCCGCCAAATCACCCAGCCCGCGCACGGCATTTTCAAACGACCCAGGCGCTTGACCGGCCTGCTCTGTCAGCGTGCCTTGCCCTTGAGCATCCAAAGTAAGCAGTTTTGTGCCATGCTGAGCCGCCAAGGGGCGTAGCCGGTCCAAAGCGCTAGGGTCTATAACGGCAACGCGCGGCTCAGCATCCCCTAGGAAATATTCAAGCTCTGGCGCCGTATAGGCAGTGTTCAGCGGCAAAAACAGCGCCCCGATGCGCAGACATGCTAGATAAAGGGCCAGCGCCTCAACCGTTTTTTCCGTTTGCATCGCAACGCGATCACCAGGGCTCACACCAGCATTTGCCAGCACATTGGCGATCTGAGCAGAGAGCGCAAACAGGGCCGCCCCACTCACTTCACTGCCATCTGCCCGGATCAAAACCGGGGTTTCTCGGTGCTCTAGCGGGGCGATCAGCGCATCGGCGAGGGGATTCATGGGCACGGTAACTCCGGTTCTAGCATAAGGCCTTCACGTTAATATATGGGCCTGGCACGCTGCAAGCCACAGCGATTTCAGGGTTTTGATTTGATAACCCAAGGCGCAAGACGGGGGGCCAAGAGGATCGTGAAGAGAATGCGCAGCAAATGATGCAGCAAGACAACAACCGGACTAAAGCCCAAAGACAGGGCAATCAGGCTCATTTCTGTCAACCCTCCGGCGGTAAAGCTCACGAACATAACGCTAAATTCGGCAGGAACAAGCGGGGATAAAAGCGTCGCGAACCCGGCGGCGAGCAACAGCATATAAGCACCTGCGAGAATGCCCATACTGAAACCACGCAGCAACAGCTTTCGGGACATACCAGAAAACTGCGCGCCAAGTGTCGTACCCACCACATATTGCGCGAAATGTGTAAGCCAATCGGGCATATTGATCTCAACTAGGCCGCTGACGCTCACAAGGCCTGCCACAATCAATGGGCCAAGCATGTGAGAAATAGGCAGGCGCAAGGCGCGCCCCATCACTAGGCCCGCACCCGCAATTGTCAGAATCAAGACGATATCACTAAAAGAGTGGGTCTCGCGCGGCAAATCTACGCCCACAGCCGATCCGACCGAATTGCCCTCAATCACCAAAAACAAGAGCGGGACTGCGAGCACCACAAGGATGATGCGCATAAAATGTTGCGCTGTGACCACCCGAACATCCGGACCAGCCTCTTGCGCAAGTGCCGCGCTATCGATGATTCCACCCGGCAGCGAGGCAAAATAGGCATCATTCCTCTCGTAGCGGCCCACATATCGCATCAGCGCAAAACCACCCCCGTGGGCAAGCAGAATATAGGGCAGGATTGCTAGGCAAGAGATCCAAAAATGCGGCAATACTTCAAGATATTCGGGCGAAAACCGTGAACCGATCGCGGTGCCGATAATGGCCATAAAGACCAGCCGCACCCAGCGCGGTAGCTCTGGCAAGGCGCGCCCATGTCTTTCATACCACATCACAAAGCTTGCGGTGCCGACGATACCCCCCAACATAAACGGGAGCGGTGCGCCTATAGCAAAACCAAACCCACCGCCGATAAGGCCGAAGAGAAAGATAAGCGCGACTTGGATAAGCATAGCGGGCCTCTTTTTATGCTACGGCCTGCTAGATCCTCATCTGTGCCTTGGGTCAAGGCGTATCGGGTCGGCGAAAGGCGGTGATCTCGCTGGGGTTGACCTGGGCACCGCCCGCCATCACAAAGACTGTCTCGCCATCCACATTACGCACTTCATTCACGTTTGTGTAGCTTTCGGTCGAGATTTGTTCCGTAACGTCGCCTGCCATTTTCGTTTCTAGAACAAATGTATAGCTGCCATGTGGGAGCGTATTACCATAGCCATCGCTGCCGTCCCATTCAATTGCTTCATCGGAAACCTCCAGCACAAGACGCCCCACCTCGTCCCGTTCAGCATCATAGATGAGCAGCGCCATTTCATCGGTCCCGACGGCTGGTTCGGGCGTGATTGTGATGGGGCTACCGTCAAAATAGGTGGCGGCTGTGCTACGCGCTTGCATGCCAATCCACTGAGAAAACTCCGACAGATTCGTTGCGCTGAGCTGGTCAATCATCGAACTGAGCAGGTCATTGGTTTGCACCTGCTGCTCAACAGAGGAAAATTGCGCGAGTTGCGAGGCATATTCTGTGCTGTCAACAGGCTCTAACGGATCCTGATAGCGCGCCTGTGCGGTCAGCATCGACAAGAATGTGTCAAAATCTGAGGTAATCCCAGAACTGCTTGAGGTGGTTTGAACCTGGCGCGTGGTCGGTGAGCCGCCAATATCTGCTGGTGAGATTGTTGTCATCGGAGTCTCCTAAGGGGGGCTAGATTCGAATATCAACGCCTTGATCCGAAATTCGGGTCACGGCTGCGGGTACAGCGCCCGGTTCGGGAAGGGTGTCAGGCTGGGTGCCATCTTGATGGCCCGCGGCAAAGCCATCGGGTGAGGCGTCTTGTTCATCACTTTGCGGGGCATGGCCTTGTCCGAAGGCCAAATCAATCGACGCAAAGCCAATCTCTCCGAGTTCCTTGGCCAGCATTTCCGCATGGCGCCGCATGATGTCTAGGGTTTCGGGGCGTTCCGCGAGGATTTGCAGGCTCACGCCGAGCTCACTTGCGGCAATTGATAGTCGCACACGGCCAAGCTCTTCTGGGTGCAGCGAGACATCAACCGGCTGCCCTCCCAAACCCCGCGCCGCTTCTTGAAGCTGAAATGCAAGGCTGCGAGGCATCTCTGCCCGCGCAAATGCTTGAGACATGAAAGTCGCATTCGCCTGAGACCCGCCCGTTTGTGTCGAGCCCGCCCCAAATTCGAGCCGCTGAATTTCAGCATCGGCATCTGCATAGAGCGACATTTGGGCTGGCTGTTCAGCAGCCTGAGGTTGCGCAACCGCGACAGGCGTCGGCATAGTTGGCCGGGATTGGCTTTCTGGCTGCGTTGGCGCCATGGGCCTTGGAGCTTCGCCCTCAGCTAATTTATGCGACTTCGACTCTGTGCGAAACTCCTTATTGCTGCGCTCTACGACTGGTTGCGCAGCGATGGGCGTGTGTTTTGCCTCTGGCATTGCCTCTTTGGCAACTGCGGCAACGGAGGTTTCTGTGCGCAGTGCCTCTCCCGGCTGATCTGGCACCTTACCATCACGCGTTTCAGCGACAAACAGTTGTGGCTCTTTGGGCGGAGCCTGGATTTTCTCTGCGTTCGTGTTGAGTTGAACAGAAGCACCCGTTTCAGGTGTGCGCATTTCCGCGCGGGGAGTGGTGTGCGCGGTCATATCCAGGCTCACAGGAACTTGCCGAGGTTCGACCACCGATTCTATTCGCTGTGTTGGCTCTCGCGCCTCCAAGGCTGGTGAGACCTCAGGATCATCAATCTCGACCTGAGCGTACTCTTTGACATCCGAAGCTTCAGGATCAGGCGGCGCCGTTTCAGGCGCAACCTGAACCTCAGGGATTTTCGGCATTTTGAACGGCTCAGCTATGTCCGGTTCCTGCAAAATATCTTGCGATACCTCAACCTTGCCCAAGCTTTCACTTGTTTGTTCATGCGCGATATCGGCGTCAAGACCTTCTGCACCTGACGCGTTTTCAGAATCGCTTTGATCGCCTTTTACGATCTCCTCTTTCTTAGAGCTCTGCTTTTGATCCAGTTCTCGCACGGCCTCGTCAAAGGATGGCTGATCCTTGTCTGAGGGCTGCGCCGCCTTAGTTTTTTGCGCCATTGCTGGCCGCTCCGGGTTTGGAGCCACAGTCTGTGTGAGAATATTCGGTATCATAGCAAATCTCCCGGAATTCTTCCGCATGCCCTTTTATTGCCAAACTGGTTACCGAAATTTTTACCGCTTTGTGATTTCTAGCAAAAACTAAGAACAATTTTAGGAGCTTGCATAATGGACATCCCCCCGCTTAGTCGCGCGCCCGCAAAGGGCAACTTACCCGATCACGCTTTGCGTCAAGCCGCTCAGCAATTAGAGGCAAGTTTTCTTGCTGAAATGCTCAAAGCCACAGGTCTAGGGAAAATGTCCCAGGACTTTGGCGGCGGCGCAGGCGAGGATCAATTTGCGTCTTTTCTTGTCCAAGCGCAGGCCGACGAAATGGCAAAGGCTGGGGGAATCGGCCTTGCGCAATCCATCTACGAATCCCTAAAGGAGAAAAACTCATGAGCTCAGAAAATGAACTAATCGCCCGGCTTGATGAAATTCTAACAATTGAACGCAAAGCGCTTTTGTCTGGCGATTTGACCAGTCTCGAATCGATTGTAACAGAGAAAGAAGACCTGATCGGCTCTCTTAATACGATTGAGCTGGCCAAAACTGCCGCTTCGGACGATGTGAATGCAAAACTAGAACACAATCAGGTCCTGCTCGAAGCCGCCATGCAAGGCATTCGCAATATCGCGGAAAAACTGGCCGAGATTCGTCGGATACGGCGCGAATTTGACACCTATACTGAACAGGGCGAGAAAAATCGTCTCAAAGGTGATGTCGAGAGTTCCTTTGAAAAAAGGGCTTAAACGATTTGTGTCAAATGCAATGAAACTGGCTGCGCCGCGTTAGGAAGTCCTTAGGCATCTCAGGGTCACAGTGTGCGGGCATCCTGAAACGGGATGGCGCGCCGCCAGCTTGGCGATATGCACGGCTCAGAAAGACCATTGGGCCGCTCGAAAGGGCGGGGAATTAGTATGGCCAAAGGCCAAGGATTAAAGGAAAACCAATGTCCAGTATTTTGACGAATAACAGCGCGATGATCGCGTTGCAGACCCTGAAAAGCATCAACAAAGGCCTGCAATCAACACAGAACGAAATCTCGACCGGTAAATCGATTGCGTCAGCCAAAGATAACTCTGCCGTTTGGGCCATTTCCAAAGTGATGGAATCAGATGTTCAAGGGTTCGAGGCAATTTCCAGCTCGCTTGCTTTGGGCGAATCTACGGTTGCGGTTGCACGTCAAGCGTCAGAAACGGTCACAGACCTTCTAAAAGACATGAAGGATAAAATTGTCTCAGCACAATCAGACAACGTGGATCGCGCCAAAATCCAAGAAGATGTCGTAGCACTGCGTGAGCAAATCAAATCCGTAGTAGGCGCGGCTCAGTTCAACGGGCTAAACCTTGTAGATGGCTCAACAACCGATTTCAACGCAAACGGAAATGTTGGGGCAAACATCCTATCCTCTCTTGACAGAGATGCCTCAGGTGGTGTGGCAGCTTCTAATATTGGCGTAGACGCACAAAACTTATCCACAACCGCTGGGGCCGCCTTAACGCTTGATGCAGCGAATATTGGTGGCATTACGACTCTCGACCCTAGTGATGGTGCTGCAGGTGGTACAGACCAAGTCACATTTACAGCAGCTCAGTTTTTGGATACTTCTGGCGGGGACACTGGTGGAGTAGCACTAAAAGCCTCAGCATCTGGAGTTGATACTTCGGTTAACACAGGCTTTGTAGAGGGCGACGTTGTTCGCTTGAAGATCGGCAACATTGAGGGATCCTATACAGTACAAGAGGGTGACGATGCTAGTGGTGTCGCAAGTGGTGTGCGCTCTAGTCTCTCTCAAGCGGGCCTGTCCGATACCGATTTTTCATTCGTTGCAGGAACAACCGCAGGGACTTTCATAGTTCAAAACGACACTAATGAAGCTGGCATTGCTGTGGCCCTAACAATGGAACGGGGAACCGGTTCGCTTGCACAATTGGAAACAATGGATGTTTCCACAGCCGCAGGGGCCGAAACAGCGTTGGGCAATATTGAGGGAATGATCCAATCTTCCATCAATGCGGCCGCTTCCTTCGGCTCAGTAGAGGGACGGGTTGAAACGCAAAGCACTTTTGTTTCAAACTTAACAGACTCTCTGAAATCCGGTATTGGGTCACTGGTCGATGCGAACATGGAAGAAGCCTCTGCGCGTCTTCAAGCACTGCAAACACAGCAGCAGCTCGGTGTTCAGGCCCTGTCCATTGCGAACCAGGCGCCGCAGTCCATCCTGCAGCTCTTCCGTTAATCGGATACATAGTCAGGGGCGCTTATCCGGCGCCCCTGATCCCTCCCCAATAATCAAAACTCATAACTGAGGCAGTGCCCGTGAACGCAGCAACCCTAGCCCAACGTGCCTACGCGCCAACGAATTCCAGCACCCGCACGCCGCGGAGCATAGAATTCGAAGTCATTGCGCGAATCACGCACCGGCTGAAACACGCGGTCAAATCGCGCGACTTCAATAAACTTGTCGAAGCCTTACATGAAAACCGCACGCTATGGATTACAATTGCTACAAATGTTGCCGAAGCCGAAAACCTTCTGCCCGACGATCTGCGCGCGCGTCTATTTTTTCTCTCCGAATTTACAGTTCAACACACACGCAAGGTTCTTAGAAAAGAAGCAACCGCTGTTCCCTTGCTCGAAATCAACGTAGCAATCCTGGCTGGTTTGCAATCTGAAGGAAATAAAGCATGAGCGGACTTGTTTTGAAGCTCAGTCCTAAAGAAAGGGTTCTTGTAAACGGCGCCGTAATCGAAAATGGGGATCGCCGTAGCCGCCTTTCAATTATGACGCCTGGCGCTCATATCTTGCGCCTTCGCGATGCGATCCATCCAGAAGAGGCAAAAACACCTGTTAAACGCGTGTGCTATGCTGTCCAGTTGGTACTATCTGGCGATTCTGAAGCTGATGAAGTGCAGTTGCAACTGCTGCGCCAGATAGAAGAACTAAGTCAGGTATTTACCGACACGGACAGCCGGCAGAACCTTGCCGCCGCAACCTCCGCGCTTATAGAGGGCCACCACTACAAATGCCTTAAGTCTCTTAGAACGCTGCTACCCCGAGAAGATAGGCTATTTGCAAGCCAAAAAACAAAACAGTGAAAGACCTCTGCAGAAGGATGCCATTTGCGTTATAGCCAATTAACAAAGGAGCTCTTCTGCTTCCCGCATAACGAGGACACCGCAGTTATCTGATGTGCCGTCTATCGAAGAGTTGAACTTCGTCCCCGTTTCCAGGCAATTTGATTAATGACCCTATGCGGCGGTTTTCCAGGTTATGTTTTCGAGCGCCTGTATTGGCCGTTTTGTAGCCGATGGCGCAATGACGGCTATCTGCGGTTGTGGAAAATCTCGATGTATACACCATCGACCCGAAAAGTGGGGACCAGTTTTCGGATAAGTTGATGGCCAAAAGGGGAAAAGAAACACCCAAAATTCGGCTTTCCAGGTGCGTTTGGTATATTTGAGTGAGCCTGTGAACGCGATCCGTCCGGGAGAGGGGGCGAACGCCGCCTTGGCCTCAGCTTGGGTTTTGAGGTGAATTAGTCGCGATGTGATCTGACACCGCCCCTTCTCAGCAAGCTGAAAATGGGGGCGGCACATCTCTTGAACGAGATGATGGTTGTCCGTTTTGATGGTGGTGCGAACCAAATCATCGAAACAAGGAAAACCACGATGTTGAATTCAACCGATAAGATAATCAAACACAAGACCGGCCTGCTGAACCTAGCCGAGGAGCTCGGGAACGTGAGCAGGGCCTGCCAGGTCATCAGGGCAAACGCATGAAACTGGTGAGTCAGTTTGTCTTGGGTGAATTGGGGGTGATTTGAGGGAGGCTTGTTTCCAAAATGGAGGCGAGTGGATGTTCAGAGAATTGTTAACGTGCTTTGGTCCGATTGAGGAGCCTCGGCAGGCTGGGAAGGCCCTGCATTGCCTTGAAGACGTGCTTGCGATCACGGTTTGTGCGGTGCTCACCCATGCGGAAAGCTTTGAAGATATTCAACTTTATGGGCAGCTGAAAGAGAAATGGCTGCGTCAGTTTTTGACCCTGCCAACCGGCATCCCATCGCATGACACGTTCCGGCGGGTGTTCATGTTGATTAACGCGCATCGCGGCAAATAGGGTTCATCAAGTTTCAAAACGCCCGTTCGAGCGCCCACGAGAGGCAGGGCGTTTTGAATTCAATTAAACGCGATGCGCTCTAACGCGGATGCGTTTGAACGTTGTTTTCTGGCCTGGCCTGGACACGGGCCGTTTTCAGCCCCTCCGGCCCCGAAGAGCCACGCCAGGTTGCGGTGGACGGCAAGGCGATGCGCCGGTCCTTTGATCGCCGCAAAGGCACCTCGCCGCTGCACGTTGTCAGCGCGTTTGCGACGCTCGAAGGGTTAACGCTGGCGCAAAAGGTCGTGGCCCAGAAATCTGGTGAGGTCGAAGCGTTTCTACAAATGTTGGAAAGGCTGAATTTGGCCGGTGCGCTGATTTCGCTGGACGCGCTTTATGCCCGAAAAACGCTGGCTAAGGAGATCACAGAGCGAGGCACTGACTATCTTATTGCGTTGAAAGGGAACAATAAAACGATCATGCAAAGGTGGTAGGTTTCTTCGCAGATCGCGCCTTTAGCAGGCAGGGGACGATGAAAACAGCCTTTGATGCCTTCGATGATGGCCACCCTCGTTCGGTCCGTCGCCGTGCTTTTGTCACCGATGATCCGGGCCTGATCGGCAGCCTGGACGGCTGGCCCGGGTTAAGAAAGGTTATCGCCGTGGAAACCATATTCAGCGTTATACTCGACGCACCGAGAAGTCCGAATTTTGCACCGTAGCTTTTCCTTTCTATCCATCAACTTATCCGAAAACCGGTGTCCACTTTTCGGGTCGATGGAGTATAACCATGTCCATGGCGGCGGGCGCGGCGAAGTTTCCAGCGATATCAGATACTTCGTAACATCGGCGGCTCTGGACGGCCCCGCCCTCGCCGCCGCGGCTCGTAACCACCCAGCCATTGAAAACAGCCTGCACCCGCGTGCTGGACGTGGGTTTTCGCGAGGACGAATGCCGGGTCCGGAACCGCAACGCCGCTGCGAACCTGTCCGTCATCCGCAAAATCGCGATCAACCTGGTCAAATCCGACAAATTGCAAAAAGGATCCATCAAAGGCCGCCGCAAAGCCGCTGAGTAGGGCAATGATTATATGCAGAAAATCATAGACTTATAAGAATATTCCCATTCATGCGTTTGCCCTGATGCCCCCCCATGTCAAGGAAGTTGTCCGCCGCTCTATTTTTCAGGTGGGCGGGATAGGACGATGATTTGGGATATTCACCGGAACGAAAGGCAGCTGTGCGGAAGCGCATGCTATCGCCAAACAACATGGCTATTCGGCAGCTGTTGCAGGAGGAAGGTATCTCCGAGGCGACACTGCACAAGTGGCGTTCTGCTGCGCGCGGCAAAGGAGAGCTTTTGCTTGACGCAGACGTTGGCCCTGCCCCTCATGTCAGGGTAGTTGTCCGGGGCTCTATTTTTTCTCTATTTTTGGGCTGGGCGGGAGAAGGATGATGGATGGCGTATTCTTTGGAACGGCGGGAGGCTGCGTTAAAGCGGTTGATGCCGCCGGTGAGCGAGCCAATCAGGATCGCGTCTGAGACGATGGGTATTGGAGAGGCGGCGCTGTATAAGTGGCGCAAGGAAGCCCGGGGGGGCGGGTCGCTTAGCTCCAGATGCAGACGTTGGCCCTGAGGGGTGGTCTTCGGCGGATAAGTTCGCTGCGGTGCTGGAGACGGCGGCACTCAATGAGGCTGATCTGGCCGAATATTGCCGCAAGCGTGGGCTTTATCCCGACCAGATTGCAGCGTGGCGGTCAGCGTGTGAGGCGGCGAATGACTGGGACCGGGCGAGCAGCACGAAGTTGACCCAGGCGACGCGTGACGATCGCAAGCGCATGAAGGAGCTTGAACGCGAATTGGCTCGAAAGGAGAAAGCTCTGGCGGAGACGGCAGCGCTGCTGGTTTTGCGAAAAAAGATGCAGGCGATCTGGGACAGGGACGCGGACGGATGACCGCCCTGCCAGATCGCGAAGCCATCGTAGCGAATGTGGCCGAGGCGGTGCAGAGCGGCGCGCGTCAAACACCGGCCTGCCGCGAGGTTGGTATAAGTGACCGGACGTTGCGACGGTGGGTGCGACGCTGGGTTCGGGATGGCGTGACAGTCGCTGATCGTAGAGCTGACGCTGTTCGGCCTGCACCTGCAAATAAGTTGAGCGAACAAGAGCGTACCGAGATCCTAAACGAGAGTGTCCGATCTTTTGTGTATGCGCAATTTGGTCCATGCTCCCAAACTGAAGGAGCATTACGACGATGACGATTACCAATGAAGTTTTAGACGAGCTGCTTCGCGGCGTTGAGAACGCGAATGATTTTCCGGGCGAGCAGGGTCTGATGAAGGAACTGAAGGTCCGTCTGATGGAACGGATTTTGGGTGCGGAGCTGACCGCCCATCTTAGCTATGAACCGGGCGAGGAACCGGCCCCCAGCCAAAGCAATCGCCGCAATGGCACGACCCGCAAGACTGTGAAAGGCAGTGATGGGGCCATGCTGATTGACATCCCACGCGACCGCGATGGCAGCTTTGAACCCGAACTGATCAAGAAAGGCCAAACCCGGATCGACGGGATGGATGACAAGATCGTCGGGCTTTATGCGGCGGGCCTGTCCACCCGTGATATCCGCGCCCACCTTGAAGAGGTCTATGGGCTGCGGGTTTCGGCCGATCTGATCAGCCGGGTCACGGATGCGGTTTTGGACGAGGTTTCGGACTGGCAAAACCGCACTTTGGACCCGATGTATCCCATTGTTTTTCTTGATGCTTTACGGGTCAAAATCAGGGATGCAGAAAGCCGTCAAGTCAAAAGTGAGCCATTGGAACGCCATTGGTCCGAGAGACAATGGCGAACGCCGTTTACGTGGCCCTGGGCGTCACCCCAGAGGGCGAGCGTGAGGTGCTGGGCCTTTGGATCGCTGCAAATGAAGGGGCTAAATTCTGGCTTTCCGTGATGAACAACCTGCGCAATCGCGGCGTCGAGGACATCCTGATTGCGGTCACAGACGGCCTCAAAGGCTTCCCCGACGCGATCAATGCCGCCTATACTGAAACGACCGTGCAAACTTGCGTTCGGCATCGGTCTCGAACGCATGGCGACCAATGCCTCACTGCACTTGGTGCGACATTCCCTGAACTTCTGCGGGTGGAAAGATCGCAAAGCCGTCGCCAAAGACTTGCGCCGGATTTACCAGGCTGTGAACGACGAGGCGGCAGCCATTGCCCTTGATGATTTCGAAGCTGAATGGGGACAAAAATACCCCTCAATCGCCCCAAGCTGGCGGCGTGCATGGCAGGAGGTGATCCCATTCTTGTTCGGACGTTCTCTCGAATCGGTGGCGTTCACGCCCTCACTCCCACCCGCCGTGCGCAAGATCATCTATACGACAAACGCCCCCTCTCGGCAGATTTTGCGATGCAAAATCGCCTGCCGGGCAATGATCGAAAGTTTGAACAGGGTAATCAGAAAAACAACGAAAACAAGGGGTAGTTTTCCCACAGACGACGCCGCAACCAAGCTGATCTATTTGGCCATTCGCAACTTTGAGAAAAAAGGCAGCGCAGTCAGAGAATGGGTGGACGCCAGAAACCAATTCGCTATCCTATACCCAGAACGGTTCAATAAATGAACCGTCAAAACCGCATGGGCTAAACCTAATACACAGAGTTTCGGATAATCCCGCCTAAGCCTTTGTAATTATTAGGAATTTTAGAACTTTCCGCCGTCACAGATCGTTCCAAAACTGGCGGATCGGGGACGGTATGTCGCCTCAGAATCGAGCTTTTATCGCGTGCTTCGCAACTCTGATCAGCTGCGTCATCGGGGCCGCGCCAAGGCTCCGATCAAGCGTAAGAAACCCACTTCGTTCGAAGCGAGAGGACCCAATCAAGTGTGGAGCTGGGACATCACTTGGTTGCCAGGGCCAGTGAAAGGCACGTTCTTCTACCTGTACCTGATCCTTGATATCTACAGTCGGAAGATCGTGGGTTGGGACGTCTTTGGCGCGGAGAATTCGGAGCGCGCCGCCCAGGTCGTACGCAACGCCGTTTGGGCAGAAGGCTGTGCCCAAAGTCCACTCGTCCTGCATGCCGATAACGGGAGCCCCATGAAGGGTGCCATGCTGAAAACCACGCTCGAAAAACTCGGCATCATCGCGTCATACAGCCGCCCGCGCGTGTCGAACGATAACCCATTTTCGGAGGCGCTGTTCCGCACCTGCAAGTACCGCCCAGACTGGCCCCGAGACGGCTTCGCAACCATCGAGCAGGCTCGCGACTGGGTGAAATCCTTCGCCGACTGGTACAATAACGACCACCTGCATAGCGCCATCAACTTCGTCACACCGACGCAGCGCCACGCTGGAAATGACAGCGAAACGCTCGCCAAACGCACCACTCTCTACGCAAAAGCCCGTGCCGCAAACCCAAGCAGGTGGTCCGGAAATACGCGCAACTGGTCACCAGCAGGCCCTGTCTGGCTCAACCCGGACCGAACCGAAATCGACTCAGAAAAGAGAGCCGCCGCATGAACTCGTCGGACAACTATCTTGACAAACACCGACACGCCCTAGGCTATAGTATATTTTTCCAAAAACTTCGAAAGACTTTCCTCTTCCAATGCGTCTAAGAGAGCAATGCCATATCCGTCTGGCCGGGTTGCCACTATACGACCACTTATTCGAAAGTCGCCAAACTCGCATAGAACTTGACTATATTTTCTCTCCAATAGATAGGTCTTGGCTGGCCTAAATTTAAGGCCAGACTTAGAAATTTCGCAAACCAAGCCTTCCAAATATATCGATCTATTCAAGAAGAATATTGTTCCAATCGCATAACAATCATATCGAACGTGCCTGCGGTTCGATATACTGGATGAGTCTTTTTTGAAGACGCTTGTGAGCTTTTTGAGTGGTTTCATCTATTTTGAGCCTTTTCCATTTTGTCTAAGCCCTCTTGCGAAAACTCGAAAATAGCTTTTGAATTCGCGATTTATCCTTATCCGGTCCAGCATCTAGTGCTTTACTGTTAGCTACAGTAATTTTTTCTTCGAGAGCTCTAAATTCTAGATCTTGCTTGTCTTCATCTTTATCTATCGCCGTATTGTCAATAAAGTAAGATAAGTCTGTTCTAAGCTCGTTTGTAATTCTCAGTAGATCATTTCTTGTTAGAGATTGATGCTCTCTGTACTCTCCCAGTTCTTTATTTATATGTTCTAGAACAGTTGAAACCTTTTCTGACGACCCATGCAAAGAGGTAAACCCTATATCTATTTCAGATTGAGCTTTTTCGACAGATTTCTCAAGATTGTCGATTTGTGACCTAGCCTCTAGTGTTAGCGAAGCTCTGTTGAGAAGCTCTTTATTCTCAGAAAGAAGTATCGCAAAGTTTTCGCTGGTTGTTTTGAGTCCACTCTCTTGTTGAGAAACGGCATCGCTTAACCTTGTTATAACATGTGAGAGTTGACCTTTAGATTCGAGATGTTCAACAACTTGGCCAAGCGCTTCTGTGGTTATCGCAAACCCATTGGAAATATCAGCCAAAGACTCGGAAACTAAAAGAAAATTCTCATTTGTCTGTAGTTGATTCCTCAAAATGCTGGTAGAATTTTCATAGGTTTCAGATACTGAGTTTACGACCCGAGCATTTGATGCGAGAGTGATTTTTGCTACCCGATACATAACTGAAAGCATACGCTGGCTTTCAATTGAAAGAGAAGATCCTTGTGCAGCGCCTGTCGCCGATTCGCCTTCTCCTTCGACTTTAGCGACGCCTGCGAGCCAAGTCCCAAAATCCGATTTGAGATTACTCGTTGCTTGGTTTGCAAATAGAGAAATCAGGCCAAGAACAAGCGATGTGATCAAACCAAAAAGAGAAGACGAGAAACCTGTTGCCATGCCTTGCAAAGGTATTTGTAGATCTGTCATGAGACCTTGAATGGCCTCAGTTCCAGCACCGCCGCTTAAGTCTAACCCACCAATGATTTCACCAACAGAGCCGAGCGTGACCATCAAGCCGACAAATGTCCCGATGAGGCCCAAGAATACCAATAACCCGGTAATGTAGGATCCCAGAGCCTTGCCATCATCGATTTGTTCATCAACGTTATCAAGTAAGTTCTGCATCACGCTGGTGGACACAGATAGATGCCCCCGGCGCCCAATTTCTTCTGAAAGAATAGTGTAGGGACGTTCTAGGATTGTGGGCGTGACGAACAGGACTGCTTTAGTTTGGCATCGATAATATCGCCACATAGGATCTTTATCATCCTGTTCTGCGCCGTTTATCCCATCCTCATAGTCTTCACGCAGGGCGCGTAGGGAAATAAATTCATTCTTAAGTTTGTAAGTCCTTAGGAATACAACTGCCACTCCAAACGAGAAGGCCCCGAGGATACATGAGTTCAGAAATACATTCGCTGAAATTGCGGATGTAACGAATCCGAGTTGCCAATATGCCATAGCAAATAGCAAACTCAAAACGAAAGCCATTTTTCCTAAGCTTGATTTAATGACTTTAGGCATTTTTTGCCCCCTTCAAGGCGAGTTCACGTATTTTTTTGTCGTTTCGACGCTGGAAGATCATCTTACGGCTCAACGATTATTTCCACGGTATCAGCTGTTTCTGAAGAATTGCTTAGCCGAATTTCGACATTTATCCGTTCGGTCGCAAACCCTCCTTTGATGAGCTCATTTCGAGCGGAAAGAGCCCGATAATAGGCTACGCGGCGCGCCTGGGAAACGGAAGTCGATTCAACATCAGCAAATGCCAGAATGTTAACATTCGCTTCGTTTAATATTCCCTCGTTACTTTGAATGAACTTCTGAACAAGTTCGCCGGCTTCCTCGTTGATCTTGGTGCTTGTAGGGTCAAATGCAAGGGTGAGAACGCTAGCGGTCTGTATAACTTTCGTTTCAGGTGTTTCGGCCTGTTCAACTGCAGTAACCTTAACTTTCTCTTCTTCGTCAGTGACTTTTCGGCTTGGAGCCTCGATATCTTTAGCGTCTATTTCTGGGACATTTGATTGCGCATTCTTAGCATCGCTCGTTTTGAAATCGCCAACACCGGAACTTTCCGTAGACGCTTCGGTTTTTGATGCTTCATTGGCATCGCTTTCAAAGTCCGCTGTACTCTGAGAAACTTTTGGTATCGTTGCTGGATCTGGGATTTTCAGTTCGTTTTCTGAATGAAACTCATCTGGGGCAAATTGTGCGTTGGGATCATATACATTTCCACCGCCTTGCGTCTGTTCTTTAAGGCCCTCAATGTATGTTTGGGCAATATTCTTAGCGATATTTTGCGAAAGCACGAAAATTACGATTGCCAGGATAATAAGTAGAAACGTAACAACCATAACAATTGTTGACAGGGCATCTACAAATCCCGGCCAGTGGTTCTCTTCTGCTTGTGCGGATCGACGTCCCAATCAACCAACTTCCACTAATAATCTGTTAAGCCTTGCACAACATTGTGCACCGGCGAGGGTGGTTAGGTGATACTTACACCGACAAGATTAACCAAAGAAAAACAATGAGGCAAAAATTGGGAGGTTTTCCGTCATTTCCATAAAATTTTCTAAAGAATTTCCGAAAGATAAAAACATATTTTTATCATTTTGCGCGCGTGTTATGGGGTGAAAAACCAATTTCCACCATATTCTGGTAACAAGTTTTCGGTAACGCTTAAGGGCGCGGGCATGGTTGGTGCTTTCAGCTCTGCCCCTATAGTTAAAAGTTGGATGAGTTCGCATGGCCCAAGATTTGTCTTCTCCAAATGTCGATGGTGCGGTTCCTATCTCAGTAGACGATGGGACCGAAAACGCATCTCAAACTTCTGATACCAATGATGTAGGACAGGATGTGACCGAGAATCCTGAAGCTGCACCTGGTGAAGAGAATTCAGAGCAACCAACTGGCTCAGCAGACGAAGAACTGCAGGCGGAAGCAGATCCAAAAGGTGAAGAGATTGCTGAGAATGCGCTAGATCCAAACGGGATCAAGAAGCCCCCGGCTGGCGTGACAGAGGTCATTGATGTTGCAGCCGGCGATCCTTTGTCTTTTTCATTCTCACTTGAGGATGTGTCGATCACACTGTCCGACGTTGACTTGGTTCTCAATTTTCGTGACGGATCATCAATCGTGCTGCTTGGTATGGGCATTGAGCTTATGGCCAATCCCGATCTTCAAGTTCAGTTCCTGAACCAGCAAACGGAACGAAAAGAGGTATTATCTCGCGTTGGGGTTTTCGCCGAGTCCGACGTTCAACAAGTCTTTGATGCTGTCTCGCTGTCTGTATCTGATTCTGACTCCGAAGCCGAATCCGAAGCTGAAAGCACAGCTGAACAAACAGCCACTGTGGTAGAAGTCATCGAGGTGGAAGTACAAGCAAGTAGCACTTCTTCCGCTGTTCAAGGCGATGGAGGTGGCAAAGAAAGCGACGCTGAAGAGGCGCGAAATTTCGTTGAGGAAAATGTTGCCGAAGAAAACCCGCCACCTCAACCCCCAAGCGCGGGAACACCTCAAACCGAGGTCGATGTTTCGGAGGATACCGGCACTGCCAATGTAGATGTTCCCGTGATTCAGTTCACGGTCGAATTATTTGGCATTGCAGGCATTAGTAGTTCCGAAAATAGTCAAGGGATTACAACCGTTACAGGTAGCGCTGCCATCGGAGAAGCTGAAACCGATTCGAGCTTTGAAATTCAAAAAGCCGCTGAGACCATTAACGGCACAAGCGGAAGTGATATTATTTATGCCGACAACCCTGAACAAATTCACTCGGGGACAGCCATTCGAAACCTAGAGATTTCTCCTGATCTGACAAATGGCGAGACCATCACTGGGGTTGTTGTTACCGGGTTGCCTACCGGCCATTCGGTTTTGAACGCTAGTGAAGCAGAAGATGGATTTCGGTTAGACCTTCAAATCGATGAAGAAACCGGCACATTTGACATTCAACTTCGATACGAAATTCCCGAAACTGGCGCCACACCCGATGCAAACGGATTTTACAATACATTTACACTCAACCTAGAATTTGAAGTTGAAGATGCTCAAGGCAACGTGTTCAGTGCGGTTGGCACAGGACTTTTGGCTGTTGGCGACACCGATACAGAAGACGACGTGATTGTTCAGGATGAAGTCACCGGAACTACATATTATGTTTTGGATGCTGTTCCTCCAGGCAATATTATTTCTGCGGGTGCGGGCGATGACAGTATTGTCGCGGGCTCAGGAGATGATCAGATTGTTGGAGGCGCCGGTGAAGATACCGTCTCTTATGAAGAATCTAGTGCTGCCGTCCTCGTAAATCTTAACAATGTAACGGACGGTGAACTTCAAACCCGCGCAGGTTACGCGCAAAACGATACCTTTGACGGCATTGAGCATGTAACAGGCTCAACGCACAATGACACATTAATTGGCACTAGCGGCGACAACATTTTTGAAGGCGGCGACGGGGCAGATTCCATTGTTGGTAACGGCGGCTCTGATATTGCGTCCTATTCTACCTCGCAAGAAGCGGTATCAATTGACTTGCGTAACGCCTCCCAATCAGGCGGCGATGCAGAGGGCGACCTGCTCATCGCGATTCCTAACGTGCGAGGATCAGAACACAACGACACCCTCATTGGTGATAGCCGGGGCAATATCTTAGACGGACAGCTGGGTGACGATATCCTTCGCGGGGGCTTAGGGGCTGACACGCTTGAAGGCGGTGACGGCCAAGATACAGCAGATTACACGGGCTCTGCCGCTGTGACGATTAATCTCTCGGACGGAACGGCCCTAGGTGGGCACGCCGAAGGAGACGTCTACGTAAACATTGAAAATCTATCAGGTAGCGCTAATGACGATAACCTAACGGGAGATACTTTCAACAACCGACTAGAAGGCAGTGCAGGGGATGACACTTTGTCAGGCTTTGCTGGCCAAAACCAGCTTTTCGGTGGGGTCGGTGACGATGTGTTTGTTGGCGGCGCTGGCTCGGATGCAATGGATGGCGGCGACGGGTCACAAGATGTTGCCGATTATTCCGCCTCAGACGAGGCCGTAACCGTTAACCTTTCCTCAGGCCAAGGCGGAACTGGTGACGCATCCGGCGACACATATACAAATATTGAAAATATCGCCGGCACAGCTTTTGCAGATGAACTTATCGGCGATGCATCGGAAAACGTATTATCCGGCAATGATGGCGGTGATACGCTGCGTGGTGGCGGTGGGACTGACACTCTTTTCGGGGGCGATGGCGATGATACGCTCAGCGGCGATGCGGGCGGCGACCGTCTAGAGGGTGGTTCTGGCAGCGATAGTGCAGACTATAGCAACTCCACAAGCGGTGTATCGATTGACATGGAACAAGGTACTTCTGGCGGTGGCGATGCGACCGGCGATGTGCTTATCGATGTTGAGAACATTATCGGCTCACAATTCTTTGATTCACTCGTTGGGGATTCTGGTGCAAACGAGTTTTTTCTGGGAGACGGCAATGATGTTGCCGAAGGCGGCGATGGCGCTGATACGCTTCGAGGTGAAGATGGCAATGACACGCTCAGCGGGGGCGCCGGGGCAGATAGCCTAGTAGGCGGTACGGGTTTTGACAGCGCCAACTATATTTCCTCAGGCAATGCTGTTCAGATCGATCTTCAAACCGGCACAGCGCGAGGCGGTGACGCTGAAGGAGATATCTTACAAGAGATCGAAGGAGTGATCGGCTCTCAGCTCAGTGATGAACTTGGTGGGAACAGCCTTGATAACACACTCGATGGTGGTTTGGGGGATGATACACTCTCAGGCGGGGGCGGAACCAACCAGCTTATGGGCGGTGAAGGAAATGATGTGTTCCGCGGTGGCGAAGGTATTGATGCCTTCATAGGTGGGACGGGTCTCCAAGATGTCGCGGATTATTCCCTGGCGACCTCTGGTGTAGATGTTGATCTGTCTGCCGGATCCGGGCAGCTAAACTTCGCGCAAGGTGACACATATATAGGCATTGAGAATGTCATCGGGTCAGATTTCGGTGACGTTGTAGATGGAGATTCAGGAAACAATAGCTTGGCCGGGGGAACGGGCAATGATCTGATAGATGGTCGGATCGGTGACGACACTCTCGATGGCGGGAGCAATAACGATACAATCATCGGCGGTATTGGGGCTGACCAACTCTTTGGAGGGGACGGCGACGACCTTCAAAGCGGTGGATTTGGCAACGACATTTTGGATGGTGGCGCTGGGTTTGACACGCTACAAGGTGGCAATGAATCTGATACGTTGCGCGGTGCAGGAGGCGATGACGTCCTTCAAGGCGACCAGGGCGCAGATGAGCTCTACGGCGGTGAAGGGGCCGATTCTCTTGACGGCGGTAGTGAAAATGACCTTCTTGATGGTGGCGCTGGCAGTGACAGCCTCGTGGGCAACGTCGGTGCAGATACATTGTCTGGCGGTGATGATGACGATTTCCTGATCGGTGGAGCTGGCAGTGATAGTCTGATCGGCGGCGATGGAATTGACGTGGCCGACTACAGCGCTGCAGAAGCTGCGGTTCAAGTCAATCTCGATATAGGTACGGGAATCGGCAGCGATGCCGAGGGCGACACGCTAACAGGCATCGAAAACGTGCTTGGTTCGGATTTCAATGACAGCCTGCTCGGTGGTGCAGCTAACAATGCGCTCTTTGGACAGGGCGGAAATGACCTGCTCGCTGGCTTAACAGGTGCTGATTTATTGGACGGTGGAACTGGGCAAGATACGGCAGATTACCGAACATCTAGCGCTGTTTCAATCGACCTGAATATTCAATCTGGCCAAAGCGGTGGAGATGCGGCAGGCGATACTTTGGTATCTATTGAAGGCATTTTGTCCGGCGCTGGCAACGACACTCTTATTGGAAATACACGGGACAATATCTTCGATGCTGGTGCTGGCGATGATTCCGTTCTTGGTGGCTTAGGTGCGGATAGACTCACTGGCGGTGATGGCAATGATACTGTCAGCTACGTGGACTCGGACGTAGGTATTGAACTTAACCTAGATGGCACCGAATCATCAGGCGGTACCGCCGCGGGCGATACAGTTTTAGGATTTGAGGTTGTTCGTGGATCGCTAAACAACGACACAATACGCGGCAGCAGCGCAAATGAAACTCTATCTGGAGATGATGGCAATGACGTCTTAGACGGGGGTGCTGGCGCTGACCATTTCCAAGGCGGAGAAGGCACGGATAGAGTGTCCTACCAATCCTCTGGACAGGGGATCATTCTCAACCTTGAAACAGGGGCCTCAGGCACAGGGGATGAAGCAGGCGACACCTTTGACAATATCGAAGAGATCGTCGGGTCGCGTTTTGCCGATACCTTCACCGCCGCTGAAACAGGTTCAGCCCTTGATGGGGATCAGGGCGATGACACGCTCATCGGTCTCACAGGCGCGGATACCCTCACCGGTGGCTCAGGCAATGATAGCCTCGTCGGTGGTGCTGGTACCGACTCGCTCATCGGTGGAACAGGTATCGATACAGCCAGCTATGCGGCATCTAACGCCAGCGTGATGATCAACTTGTCACAAGACGCCTCTATGGATGCCTTTGGCGGACATGCCGAGGGCGATGATCTGGTTGACATCGAAAATGTGATCGGTTCGAATTTCGGCGATGTTCTTGTTGGCAACACCGTTGCGAACCTCCTCGAAGGTGGTGACGGAGACGATGTCCTAACAGGCCTTGGCGGCGCTGACACGCTGCGCGGCGGTGCTGGTGACAATGATATAGCCGACTACGCTTTGTCTGCGGATGGGATAAGTGTAAATCTTGTTTCGGGGACGGGATCCGGTGGTGATGCCGAAGGCGACGTTCTTGAAGACATCGAACATGTCATGGGCGGGGCGCGAGATGACTCCATCATCGGGAATGATGGCTTCAATGATCTGTTCGGCCTTGAAGGATCCGACACATTAATCGGTGGCGCAGGAGACGATTCCCTAGATGGCGGATCTGGCGATGACAGTTTGCAAGGTGGCGTTGGTGATGATTTCCTAGATGGCGCCGCGGGCTCAGACACAGTAGATTACAGCGATGCCACAGGTATGGTCGACGTCAATCTTGAAGGTGGCATGGCCCTTGTCCAAGTAGCAGGATCAGGCCCTGTTCCAACCTTCGAAAATGACACGTTGCAAGCAGTGGAAGGTGTCACAGGATCGAATTTTGATGACATTCTTGTAGGGTCCACTGCTAATAACTTTCTTGACGGCGGTGATGGTGACGACCTTCTTGAAGGGGGAGCTGGTAGCGACTTCCTGATTGGCGGTGATGGTAACGCTGATACCGCGACCTACCAAAACTCAAACATCGGTGTGATTGTCAACCTCGCCCAAGGGTTCGGCTCCAACGGAGACGCTCAAGGGGATGTCCTTGCCGGAATCGAGAACGTTATTGGATCGGATCTATCTGACCAGCTATTTGGTAATTTCGCTAACAATATTCTGACAGGTGGTACCGGGGTCGACCAGCTCTTTGGGGCCGACGGTGATGACATACTAGATGGCGGCGCTGGCAATGATAGCCTAACCGGCGGTGCCGGCAGCGACCGCCTGGATGGTGGCGGTGGCTCAGATACGGCTTTGTTCTCCGATGCCGATACCGGCGTGTCAGTCAACCTTTTGACCGGCTCCAGCACGACAGGTGACACGCTTGTCTCAATTGAAAATCTCGGAGGCTCCTCACAGGACGATACTCTACGTGGTGACACCCTGGGCAATACAATTTCAGGCGACGGTGGTAACGACCTTATCTACGGTGAAGACGGAGCGGATTCCCTTGAGGGTAACAGTGGTAACGACACCCTAGCAGGCGGTGCTGGCGCCGATGCAATTATGGGTGGTGCCGGTATCGATTTCGCCGATTATAGAGATTCTGCAGACGGCGTTCGCGTAAACTTGAGTACCAACTCAAACCAATTCGGCGATGCAGACGGCGATAATCTTGATCAAATCGAAGGCGTGCTTGGTTCTGCTGAAAGCGATACAATTATAGGCAATTCAGAAGCCAACGAAATCATCGCCGGGGACGGGGACGACACGCTTGAAGGGGGCGCTGGCGCCGACATTTTGGATGGCGGTAGCGGCATAGACGAGGCCAACTATTCCGGCTCGCTGTCATCAATCTCTATTGATCTCTCAGGGTCCGCATCAACAGCATCTGGTGGCCATGCCCAAGGGGATCAACTCTCAAGGATTGAGAATATTAGAGGCTCGGCCTATTCCGATAGCATTATTGGTGACACGGTAGACAACCTCTTTGACGGGGGCGGCGGAGGTGACACCCTTGATGGCGGTGCCGGAAGCGATACGCTTTTCGGTCGTAGCGGAGATGATTTCCTGCGTGGGGGTGCCGGCGCAGACTCCCTTGACGGCGGTGATAACTCTGACACAGCTGATTATTCGACAAGCAGTGCTGCGGTCACAATTGATCTCAATCTTACCGGAGCGCAGGTATCAGCCGGTTCCGACGCTGACGGAGATACACTGTCGGGCATCGAAAACGTGCTGGGCTCCGCTGACGCCGATAGCATAACGGGCAACGCAAGCGACAACAGGTTAGATGGCGGCGACGGTGATGACACGTTAATAGGCGGTGCTGGGGCGGACAATTTCCAAGGCGGCGGTGGCATAGATACAGCTGACTATACAAGTGCCCAAGCCGGTATCTCGATCTGGCTCAATGGTGCGACAGCGGGTTTGAGCGGTGATGCCGCGGGTGATATTCTCACCAGTGTCGAAAATGTCATAGGTTCAGGTTTCGAGGACAGCCTAACCGGCGGAAATGATGCAAATAACATCCAGGGCGGTGGCGGCAGCGACACCATTGATGGCGGAGTTGGTGCTGATACGATTGATGGTGGCACTGGGAACAATACGCTGACCTATGCTGGTTCTGGCGAAGCGGTGTCCGTTAACCTGCAAGACGGGTCCGGCACGGGTGGCCATGCTGAGGGTGATGTGATCAGTAACATCATTGAGGTGGTTGGGTCCGATTTCGACGATACCCTTGCATCAATCTCCACAGGAGCAACTTTGCGCGGCGGCGATGGCGCGGACTCGCTGGTCGGTGATGCTGGCAATGACGAGTTGCACGGCGAAAATCACAATGACACCATCGATGGGGGCGCTGGAGATGACACGCTCTACGGTGACGGTGGGGCGGATGTCTTCATTGGTGGCGCCGGCGCAGATGCGCATTGGGGCGGGGCAGACATTGATGTGGTGGACTACTCAAATGCGAGCGGCTCGGTCAATGCGAGCTTGGATGCAAGTTTTGGCACTTTAGGCGATGCGGCGAACGATACTTATAACCTTGTGGAAAATCTGATTGGGTCGGGATTTGCAGACCAACTAACCGGCGATGCTCGGGTCAATGATCTAACCGGGGGTGGAGACAATGATTTGCTCAGCGGGCTGGGCGGCACTGACACACTTACAGGTGGGCTGGGCGATGATACACTGGTCGGTGGTGAAGGTGCCGATAGCCTCTCAGGTGGTGAGGGCCGTGATACGGCAAGCTATGTAAATTCGGTCAATGCAGTGTCCGTTAACATGCAATTGACCCAGCAGGCCCTCACCACTGGGGATGAATCAGGGGACATTCTCACAGACATTGAAGATCTGGTCGGCTCTGTTAACAATGACACGCTCACAGGTGACACGATTGGCAATCAGATCTCAGGTGGCATCGGCGCCGACCAAATCGATGGCATGGATGGCGCTGATACCCTGCTTGGCAATGCCGGAAATGATACGATCCGTGGCGGCGATGATGCCGATAGCATTGATGGCGGCACTGGCGATGACCGGGTTTTTGGCCAAGGCGGAGCTGATACGCTTGAGGGCGGCGATGGCTTTGATACGATTGATTATTCCGGCTCTACCGCCCCGATCCAGATTGACCTGGCAGCAGATGCCGCCAATGATGCCTTTGGCGGCGAAGCCGAAGGAGATGATCTGTCCGGTTTTGAGGCGATCGTGGCAACAACCGGCGATGACACATTGGCCGGCGATGGGGCAAGCAACCGAATAGAAGCCGGGGATGGCGATGACATCGTCTATGTGACAGCGGGCAGCGACACCTTGATAGGTGGGGACAATACGGATACGGTTGACTATCGTAACGCCACCGGCTCCGTCACTGTAAACTTGAGTCTTGAAAACTCCTTTGCCGGTGGTCTCGGCAATGATACCGTGCGCGGCTTCGAGAACATCGTCGCCTCCGGCAGTGCCGACACCATCATCGGATCAACTTTCAACAATACCATCAACGCAGGCGCAGGTCATGATTCCATCACCGGACTCGCCGGCGATGACAACATCCTCGGGGAAGCAGGCAGCGACACCATTGATGGGGGAGTTGGCGCTGATACGATTGATGGTGGCACAGGGAACAATACGCTGACCTATGCTGGTTCTGGCGAAGCGGTGTCTGTTAACCTGCAAGACGGGTCTGGCACGGGTGGCCATGCTGAGGGTGATGTCATCAGTAACATCATCGAGGTGATTGGGTCCGATTTCGACGATACCCTCACCTCAATTGACACAGGCGCAACCTTGCTCGGCGGGGATGGTGCTGACTCTCTCATTGGCCGCGATGGCGATGATGTGCTGCGCGGTGAAGAACAT
The DNA here is from genome assembly GCA_963678085.1 of Aliishimia sp. GTDB lineage: Bacteria > Pseudomonadota > Alphaproteobacteria > Rhodobacterales > Rhodobacteraceae > Aliishimia. The sequence continues at coordinate 311,525 of OY782680.1, read as the reverse complement.
AATGACACCATCGATGGGGGCGCAGGAGATGACACGCTGTATGGCGATGGCGGTGTAGATGTTTTCGTCGGCGGCGCTGGTGCCGATGCCCATTTTGGCGGCACTGGCATTGATGTGGTGGATTACTCCCTCGCTGCTAGTTCGGTTAATGCGAGCTTGAATGCAAGTTTTGGCACATTGGGAGACGCCGCAAACGATACGTATGACAATGTCGAAAACCTGATTGGATCAGATTTTGCAGACCAATTGGTGGGCAACGCACAGGTGAATGTCCTGACCGGCGGTGGCGACAATGACCTGCTCAGCGGGCTGGACGGCACTGACACACTTGCAGGTGGGCTGGGCGATGATACGCTGGTCGGTGGTGAAGGTGCCGATAGCCTCTCAGGTGGTGAGGGCCGTGATACGGCAAGCTATGTAAATTCGGTCAATGCAGTCTCGGTTAACATGCAATTGACCCAGCAGGCCCTCACCACTGGGGATGAATCAGGGGACATTCTCACAGACATTGAAGACCTGATCGGCTCTGTTAACAATGACACGCTCACAGGTGACACGATTGGCAATCAGATCTCAGGCGGCATCGGCGACGACCAAATCGATGGCATGGATGGCGCTGATACCCTGCTTGGCAATGCCGGAAATGATACGATCCGTGGCGGCGATGGGGCTGATAGCATTGATGGCGGAACTGGCGATGACCGGGTTTATGGCCAAGCCGGAGCTGATACGCTTGAAGGCGGCGATGGCTTTGATACGATTGATTATTCCGGCTCTACCGCCCCGATCCAGATCGACTTGGCAGCTGATGCCGCCAATGATGCCTTTGGCGGCGAAGCCGAGGGGGATGATCTGTCCGGTTTTGAGGCGATCGTGGCAACAACCGGCGATGACACCTTGGCCGGCGATGAAGCAAGCAACCGAATAGAAGCCGGGGATGGTGATGACATCGTCTATGTGACAGCGGGCAGCGATACGCTGATTGGCGGCGACAATACGGATACGGTTGACTATCGTAACGCCACCGGCTCCGTCACTGTAAACTTGAGCCTAGAAAACTCCTTTGCCGGCGGTCTCGGCAATGATACCGTGCGCGGCTTTGAAAACATCGTCGCCTCCGGCAGTGCCGACACCATCACAGGATCAACTCTCAACAATACGATCAACGCTGGCGCAGGCCACGATTCCATCTCCGGACTTGCCGGCGACGACACAATATTCGGAGAAGTAGGAAACGACACCATCGATGGCGGAGTTGGTGCAGACTCACTCGATGGGGGAGCTGGCGCGGATTCTCTCTTTGGTGGAGATGATGCTGATACATTGCAGGGTGGTGATGACCGCGATACGTTGACCGGGGGCACTGGGGGCGACTCCCTTGTTGGCGGCGACGGAATCGATACTGCGGATTATTCTACATCAGCCGCAGTTCAGGTAAACCTTTCTACCTCACAAGGCACAGGGAACGATGCTGATGGCGATTCCTATAGTGGGATCGAAAACCTTGCGGGAGGCACTGAAGCTGACACGCTGATTGGCGATGCCAACACCAACCAACTCTATGGTGCTGGGGAAGGTGACTCTCTCTCCGGGCTGGGCGGCGATGATGAGCTTTATGGCGACGATGGAAACGACGAGCTCATGGGCGGTGATGGCGATGACCAGCTCTTTGGCGGCGCCCATAATGACAGCCTATATGCGGATGATGGTGCCGACACCTTGGATGGGGGTGATGGGTTTGATCTGGCCGATTATTCAAGCGCCACTGGCGCGATCACAGTTTCACTGAACGGTGTAACTGCTGGTACCGGAGTTGAGGCTGCCGGTGATATCTTGATTGACGTAGAGCATGTTGTTGGCTCAGCATTCAGCGATCAGATTTCTGGGGATCTCGCGTTCGAGCTTCTTGAAGGTGGTGACGGGGACGACACCCTTTCGGGCAACATCGGAAATGATACACTGCGCGGCGGCGATGGTAACGACATCATGAGCGGGGGCATCGGTGAGGATACCCTGACCGGCGATGCTGGGGCCGATAGCCTTAGCGGCGATGACAACAATGATAGTCTATTTGGCGGCGCAGGCATAGACACTCTTGATGGCGGCGCAGGCGCAGATACGATTGATGGCGGCGATGAGATCGACACCATCACATATGCTTCATCGAACGCTGGAGTAACAGTAGATCTTTCCATAACTACGGCTCAGATCTCTATTGGATATGCGGGTGGCGACCAGATCAGCAATATCGAAAATTTGATCGGCTCAGCCGGTAGCGATAGCGTGACAGGCAGTGATGTTGCGAACTACATTCAAGGCTCAACCGGTGACGATACAATTCTCGGCGGTCTCGGCAATGATACCTTGGATGGGAATGAATTTGATGACTCCGTTGATGGCGAGGATGGTGATGACCAGGTAAATGGTAATTCTGGGAACGATCAGCTCTTTGGCGGTCTCGGCCTAGATACACTTGATGGTGGATCAGGCGCTGATACGCTGGTCGGCGGCGCTGGGGCGGATAGCCTCTTAGGCGGCAGCGATGTTGATACAGCTGATTATTCTGCTTCCACTGCCATCACCATTGATCTGAACATTGTAGGCGCGCAAACCTCAGGCGGGGATGCAAGTGACGATACCCTCACAAGTGTTGAGAACATCATTGCTACTGGCGAGGCTGACACTCTAACAGGCGATGCCAACACAAACACCTTCTGGGGCGGTGACGGTGACGATACCTTCTTTGCCTCCGCCGGCAGTGACACTCTGAATGGCCAGAACGGAATTGATCTGCTCGACTATTCTAGCGCCACCAGTGGGATCACCGCCAATTTTGGCGAAACGCTCGTCACATCGGCAGGCTTTGGGGCGAATGTGGTTATCGACATTGAAAACCTGATCGGCTCTAACTCAGCTGATGAGATTCTGGGCGATGGAGAAAACAACACCTTCTGGGGCCGTGGTAGCAGCGACACGATCGACGGTGCGGGTGGCCAAGACACCTTGAATGGTGAGGATGGCAATGACAGCATCCTCGGTGGGGATGGCAATGATGAATTAAACGGCGGGGCAGGTATAGATACACTTTCTGGCGGTGAGGGCGCAGATTCCCTCTCTGCGGGGGATGATAATGATAGTCTTTATGGCCAGGCCGGAGATGACACCCTAGAGGGCGATGCCGGAGATGACCGCCTTACTGGGGGCGCCGGCGCCGATGTTATTGATGGTGGAGATGGTACCGACCTAGCCGATTATGAGTTCTCAGCTTCTGCGGTCACTGTAGATTTGAACTTGACCGTTCAAGCAGACGGGGCTGGTGACGAAGCTGGTGATCAGTTGATTAATATCGAAAATGTCCAAGGATCTCGAAATGACGACTCCCTAACCGGTGATGATGAAAACAATAGTATCGGAGGGCATCTCGGCAATGACACTGTCGATGGCGGCGCGGGTAATGATACTCTCTCTGGATATTTCGGGGCCGATATTCTTATAGGCGGAACAGGAAATGATAGCCTGCACGGTGGCTCTGGGAATGACAGCCTGAGTGGCGGGGATGATAATGACACGCTTGTTGGTGATACCAGTGATGACACGCTTGACGGCGGTGCCGGAGATGATGCCGTCTTCGGCGGGGATGGCGATGATCTCTTTATCCTAGGGGCGGGTGTCGATACTCTTAATGGTGGCCACGGCATTGATGCAATTGACCTAAGCGGTGAAGGGGGCGGGATAACGCTTGATCTTGGCACGCCCACGAATAATGGCAGCTTAGATCATAGCAGCGATACCTATACCAATATCGAAAATATTATCGGATCAGGTTTTGATGATCATCTACATGGTGACACAGAACGTAACACGCTTTGGGGCGGCGCGGGTAATGACACCCTGATCGGCGGGCAAACCGGCGACAGCCTGGATGGCGGCGACGATATCGATACCGCTGATTACAGCGCTTCTGCTGGTGCCATTGTCGTGAACCTAGAGACCGGAGTTGCAACAGGCGGCCATGCCCAGGACGACTCGCTGACAGCTATCGAGTACGTTCTCGGCTCAGACGCCGATGACAGCATTACCGGGGATACCGTAGATAATTTGATTGTCGGAAATGCAGGTGACGACACGCTAGTCGGTGGTGCGGGCAACGACACTTTGCAAGGTGGTGCAAGCACAAGCACTATAGGAAACTTGCTCATCGGTGGTCTTGGCGCTGATAGCCTGGTTGGGGGCGTTGGCGGTCGTGACATCGTGCAATACACAGATAACGTAGATCGTGTTCTTGATATGCGCGCCGCCGCGCAAGCGGGTATTATGGGCGAAGAGCAAACCGGCGACATCTGGGTCGATATCGAATATGTAATAGGTGGCACCGGCGACGATACCATTATTGGCGACAACAACAACAATTCCCTCGACGGTGGGGGTGGGCGCGACCGGCTCGACTACTCCAGCGAGACCGATAGCATCTCCGTAGATTTTTTCCACGGAGGATCCGCGACGGGTTCAACAATCGGCACCGATTATCTCCGCAATTTTGAAGAGGTTTTCACCTCAAATAGCAACGATACGATCACCATGCGTCAAGACGGCAACTTTGTACACGCCCGTGGCGGTGACGACCTTGTGATTGTTCGTGACATAGACATGATCGTTGAGGGCGGCACCGGCCAAGACACCGTAAGCTATTTCTATTCTGAAGCATCGGTGACAGTCGATCTGAACCTGATAACAGCGCAAACATCTACCGGCTGGGCGAGCGGGAATATCCTGACAAATGTCGAAGGATTGATCGGCTCACTCTACTCAGATAGCTTGACAGGGGACGATCTAAATAACCACATCCTAGGCGGAATCGGCTCTGACACATTAATCGGCGGCGCTGGCAGCGATACCCTGAATGGTGAAGACGGAATTGACCTCTTGATCGGCGGAACCGGCGCAGATGAATTGATCGGTGGCGCTAACACTGATATTGTAGATTACCGTGGCGCTTCGGGTGCAATCACCATTGATCTCGGGACTGGCACCGCATCAGGCGCCGAGGCCGAGGGGGACACACTTACTGGTATTGAATATGCTTACGGGTCAGATTTCGGCGATTCTATTACGGGCAGCAGTACCAACAATGCTCTAAGAGGCTATCAGGGTGATGACACATTGATCGGCCTTGGTGGCGGCGATTACCTCAATGGTGGCGATGGCACCGACACAGCCGATTATTCTGCATCCGATACTGGTATCAACGTGCGCCTGATTGAGGGCGTCACTGCCCTGGGCCATGCCGCTGGTGATGTACTCGTAAGTATCGAAAACCTGATCGGGTCAGATTTTGACGACTCTCTCAGAGGAAGCGCAAATGAAAATAACCGCCTAGAGGCGGGCGATGGTAACGACTTCTTCTTTTCCGATACGGGTGCGGATTTGTTGGATGGCGGTACAGGTTCGGATACCGTTGACTATCATTACAGCTCAGCTGCAATCAACCTAGACCTGTCAAATGGGACCGCCACTGGTGGGGATGCCGAAGGCGACACCTTTAACGAGATCGAACGCTTTATTGCGTCCGAATTCAATGACACACTTATAGCAGATAGTTCTGGGATCGAACTCTTTGGCGACCTTGGGAACGATAGCATCACGGATGGCGACGGAGATGACCTCCTAAACGGTGGTGTTGGCCAAGACACAATTTCTCTGGGTTTAGGGGCTGATACTGTGGAGGCAGGAGACGGTCATGACCTCATCTTCGCAGCAGGGGATGGCGACACTATTGATGGCAACGAGCTAAGGGATACTGTAAATTACTCGCGCCTTTCCAACGGAGTAAATGTAAACCTAACCGGTGGCGGCGATGATGTGCTGAGCAACATTGAGATCATCGTCGGCTCCGATTGGAACGACACGATTGTCGGCAGCAATGCCCGCAACACACTCATCGGTGGCGATGGGAATGATACGATCACAGGCGGCGGTGGACGAGACACGATCCAAGGCAATGATGGTGACGATGTCTTCCATGGCGGCGCAGATAATGACACACTGATAGGCGGCGAAGGTACAGATCTTGTAACCTATGAAAACGCGACAACTGGCGTCAATGCGATCTTGTCGGGTTACGGGGATGACTCGATCAGCGGTGTGGAAAATCTCACAGGATCTGATGAAGGCGATACTCTGGAAGGGGATAGTGGTGACAACCAAATTCTCGCAGGGGGCGGCAACGATTCAGTGGTTGGCGGTCTTGGAAATGACCGACTTGATGGAGGGGATGGCACAAGCGATACGCTGGACTACTTCTCAGTCGAAGCATCAATCGCCGTCAATCTCACCGACAACACCAACAACCAGTCAGACACTATTTCTGGTTTCGAAAATGTAAGAGGCTCGACAGAGAATGACACGCTCACCGGAACCAGCGGTGCAAATACCATAATTGGGGGCTCAGGAGACGATATAATCGATGGTGTCGACGGAGCAGACTTTCTTGACGGCGGTTCAGGCTCAGCAGACGTGTTGAATTACGGCTCAATCACAACGAGTGTCACTGTGGATTTGACCGACGGATCAAACGACCAGTCGGATACTATCGTTGGGTTTGAACAGGTCATAACAGGCAGCGGTAACGATCTTCTAACCGGAGATGCGTTGGACAATGTATTCGACACAGGTGCCGGAGATGACATGATCGATGCAGGTGCGGGTGCCGATAGGATCCTCGCTGGCGCTGGTACGGATGTCATCTTTGGTGGGGCAGGAAATGACACGATTGATGGTGGCGATGGTTCTGACCAAATTGATTATCAAGGCCTAACTACAGGTGTGACCGCAATACTCTCCGGCGTAGGCGACGATTCAATTACTGGGGTCGAAGATCTGTGGGGGACCGATTTTGATGATAGCCTGGGCGGAGATGAGCAAGCAAATCTTATCATAGCCAGATTAGGGAATGACACCGTATCCGGCGGCGGCGGCGCAGATACCCTTGATGGTGGGTCCGACATCAACGGCAACGATATGGACATCATCGATTATTCCGATGTCGGCACGGGTGTCATCCTGGACCTAGCGGCTAATACAAATAACCAATTTGATCAGATCTCGAATTTCGAAGGTGCAATCGGCGGCGCTGGAAACGACTCGATAACTGGTACATTGGGGGTAAACGTCATTTTTGGCGGCGCAGGAATTGATACAATTGTTGGAGACCTCGGACCTGACACACTTGATGGCGGTGAAGGTCTGCAAGATCTTATTGATTACTCTCTCTTTCCCGGCCCTGCAATTACTGTCGACCTAAGTAATGGTTTTAATGATCTATTAAACACGATCTCAAACTTTGAATATATCTTGTCCGGGAATGGTAATGACAGTTTGACGGGCAGCAACGTAGCAAATGAGATCACAGCTGGTGGCGGTAACGATACCCTAATCGGTGGCGGTGGTGCCGATACGCTGATCGGCCAAGCTGGCAATGACCTGATCCATGGCGGCGGCGATGGCGACAGCCTGGATGGCGGTGCTAACACAGATACAGTCACCTATGCGGGTGTAGGCACCGGTGTCACGGCAGTGCTTTCTGGCACAGGCGATGACGTAATCACTGGCGTTGAAAACCTGATCGGTTCAGGCTCCGCTGACAGTTTGACCGGGGATAGCGCGGCCAACGATATCCAAGGCGGGGCTGATGCAGATACGCTCGCAGGCGGCGGTGGTGTGGATACCCTAAGCGGCCAAGCAGGCAACGACCTGATCCATGGCGGCGCTGAGGGCGATAGCCTAGATGGCGGCGCTGATACAGACACAGTGACCTATGCAAGTGCCAGCGGTGCAGTCACCGCTATTCTCTCTGGCACCGCTGATGACATCATCACAGGCGTCGAAAACCTAATCGGCTCAAACTTCGGCGACAGCCTCACCGGCGATACTGCCGCCAATAATATCCAAGGTGGCGACGACGCCGATACCCTAATCGGTGGCGCTGGCATTGACACCCTGCTCGGCCAGGCTGGGAATGACCTGATCCATGGCGGCGCTGAGGGCGATAGCCTGGATGGCGGCGATGACACAGATACGGTGACCTATGCAAGTGCAAGCGGCGCAGTCACCGCTATTCTTTCTGGCACAGGCGATGACATCATCACTGGCGTTGAAAACCTGATCGGCTCAAACTTCGGCGATAGCCTGACAGGCGATACGACCGCCAATGATATCCAAGGTGGCGGCAATGCCGATACCCTAAGCGGTGGCGCTGGCATCGATACCCTGAGCGGCCAAGCAGGCAACGACCTGATCCACGGCGGAGCTGAGGGCGACAGCCTAGATGGCGGCGCTGACACAGACACAGTGACCTATGCAAGCGCCAGCGGCGCAGTCACCGCTATTCTCTCTGGCACCGCCGATGACATCATCACCGGCGTCGAAAACCTGATCGGCTCAAACTTCGGCGACAGCCTCACCGGTGATACTGCCGCCAACGACATCCAAGGCGGAGCTGACAGTGATACAATTGCGGGCGGTGGCGGCGCTGATACTCTGGATGGCGGCGCAGGCCTATCCGACGTCATCGATTACTCTGGCGTTCTCGGCAACGTGACAGTTAGCTTAGCCGATAACTCAAACAATCAGGGTGACGTACTCTCCGGCTTCGAGTACATCATGAGCGGTAGTGGAAATGACAGCCTAACCGGCAGCGCAATCGCCAATCGGGTCGACGCCGGCACGGGCGCAGACACGCTCGCAGGTGGCGGTGGCATCGACACCCTGCTCGGCCAGGCTGGGAATGACCTGATCCATGGCGGCGCTGAGGGTGACAGCCTAGATGGCGGCGATGACACAGATACGGTCACCTATGCAAGTGCGAGCGGCGCAGTCACCGCTATTCTCTCTGGCACAGGCGATGACGTAATCACCGGCGTCGAAAACCTGATCGGCTCAAACTTCGGCGATAGCCTGACAGGCGATACGACCGCCAATGATATCCAAGGTGGCGGCAATGCCGATACCCTAAGCGGTGGCGCTGGCATCGATACCCTGAGCGGTCAAGCCGGCAACGACCTGATCCATGGCGGCGCTGAGGGTGATAGCCTAGATGGCGGCGCTGACACAGACACGGTGACCTATGCAAGCGCCAGCGGCGCAGTCACTGCTATTCTCTCTGGCACCGCCGATGACATCATCACAGGCGTCGAAAACCTGATCGGCTCAAACTTCGCCGACAGCCTGACCGGCGATACGACCGCCAATGATATCCAGGGCGGTGACGACAATGATACAATTGCGGGCGGTGGCGGCGCTGATACTCTGGATGGCGGCGCTGGCCTATCCGACGTCATCGATTACTCTGGAGTTCTTGGCAACGTGACAGTTAGCTTAGCCGATAACTCAAACAATCAGGGTGACGTACTCTCCGGCTTCGAGTACATCATGAGCGGTAGTGGAAATGACAGCCTAACCGGCAGCGCAATCGCCAATCGGGTCGACGCCGGCACGGGCGCAGACACGCTCGCAGGTGGCGGTGGCATCGACACCCTGCTCGGCCAGGCTGGGAATGACCTGATCCATGGCGGCGCTGAGGGTGACAGCCTAGATGGCGGCGATGACACAGATACGGTCACCTATGCAAGTGCGAGCGGCGCAGTCACCGCTATTCTCTCTGGCACAGGCGATGACGTAATCACCGGCGTCGAAAACCTGATCGGCTCAAACTTCGGCGATAGCCTGACAGGCGATACGACCGCCAATGATATCCAAGGTGGCGGCAATGCCGATACCCTAAGCGGTGGCGCTGGCATCGATACCCTGAGCGGTCAAGCCGGCAACGACCTGATCCATGGCGGCGCTGAGGGTGATAGCCTAGATGGCGGCGCTGACACAGACACGGTGACCTATGCAAGCGCCAGCGGCGCAGTCACTGCTATTCTCTCTGGCACCGCCGATGACATCATCACAGGCGTCGAAAACCTGATCGGCTCAAACTTCGCCGACAGCCTGACCGGCGATACGACCGCCAATGATATCCAGGGCGGTGACGACAATGATACAATTGCGGGCGGTGGCGGCGCTGATACTCTGGATGGCGGCGCTGGCCTATCCGACGTCATCGATTACTCTGGAGTTCTTGGCAACATGACAGTTAGCTTAGCCGATAACTCAAACAATCAGGGTGACGTACTCTCCGGCTTCGAGTACATCATGAGCGGTAGTGGAAATGACAGCCTAACCGGCAGCGCAATCGCCAATCGGGTCGACGCCGGCACGGGCGCAGACACGCTCGCAGGTGGCGGTGGCATCGACACCCTGCTCGGCCAGGCTGGGAATGACCTGATCCATGGCGGCGCTGAGGGTGACAGCCTAGATGGCGGCGATGACACAGATACGGTCACCTATGCAAGTGCGAGCGGCGCAGTCACCGCTATTCTCTCTGGCACAGGCGATGACGTAATCACCGGCGTCGAAAACCTGATCGGCTCAAACTTCGGCGATAGCCTGACAGGCGATACGACCGCCAATGATATCCAAGGTGGCGGCAATGCCGATACCCTAAGCGGTGGCGCTGGCATCGATACCCTGAGCGGTCAAGCCGGCAACGACCTGATCCATGGCGGCGCTGAGGGTGATAGCCTAGATGGCGGCGCTGACACAGACACGGTGACCTATGCAAGCGCCAGCGGCGCAGTCACTGCTATTCTCTCTGGCACCGCCGATGACATCATCACAGGCGTCGAAAACCTGATCGGCTCAAACTTCGCCGACAGCCTGACCGGCGATACGACCGCCAATGATATCCAGGGCGGTGACGACAATGATACAATTGCGGGCGGTGGCGGCGCTGATACTCTGGATGGCGGCGCTGGCCTATCCGACGTCATCGATTACTCTGGAGTTCTTGGCAACGTGACAGTTAGCTTAGCCGATAACTCAAACAATCAGGGTGACGTACTCTCCGGCTTCGAGTACATCATGAGCGGTAGTGGAAATGACAGCCTAACCGGCAGCGCAATCGCCAATCGGGTCGACGCCGGCACGGGCGCAGACACGCTCGCAGGTGGCGGTGGCATCGACACCCTGCTCGGCCAGGCTGGGAATGACCTGATCCATGGCGGCGCTGAGGGTGACAGCCTAGATGGCGGCGATGACACAGATACGGTCACCTATGCAAGTGCGAGCGGCGCAGTCACCGCTATTCTCTCTGGCACAGGCGATGACGTAATCACCGGCGTCGAAAACCTGATCGGCTCAAACTTCGGCGATAGCCTGACAGGCGATACGACCGCCAATGATATCCAAGGTGGCGGCAATGCCGATACCCTAAGCGGTGGCGCTGGCATCGATACCCTGAGCGGTCAAGCCGGCAACGACCTGATCCATGGCGGCGCTGAGGGTGACAGCCTGGATGGCGGCGCTGACACTGATACAGTGACCTATGCAAGTGCTATTGGTGCAGTAACAGCAGTTCTGTCCTCCGGCGCTGGTGATGACGCGATCACAGGCGTGGAGAACCTGATCGGCTCAAGCTCCTCGGACAGCCTAACAGGTGATACCGGCGCCAACGATATCCAAGGCGGCGCGGGTGCAGACACGCTCGCAGGCGACGATGGCTTCGATACCCTAAGCGGTCAAGCTGGCAACGACTGGATCCATGGAGGCGGCGATGGCGATAGCCTGGATGGCGGCGCTGATACCGATACAGTAACCTATGTAAACGCGGGTGGCGCTGTAACCGCTGTGCTTTCTTCTACCGCTGGTGATGATACAATCACTGGAGTGGAAGATTTGATCGGTTCAGGCTTCGATGACAGTTTGACAGGTGATGATGGTATTAACGTAATCCAGGGCGGCAATGGTGCGGATACAGTGATTGGGGGCACAGGCGCCGACTTCCTGGATGGCGGCGCGGGCAATGACCTGATCTATGGCGGCGCTGAGGGCGACAACATCACCGGGGGTACTGAGACCGATACGGTAACCTATGTGAATGCCGGGGGCGCTGTAACCGCCGTGCTTTCAGGCTTTGCTGACGATGATATCTTTGGCGTTGAAAACTTGATTGGCTCAACCTCTGGTGACAATCTCACTGGTGACATAGACAACAATAATATCCAAGGCGGTGCTGGCGCAGACACGATCACAGGTGGTGCTGGCCTTGACACGCTAAGCGGCGGTGCAGGTGCAGACCTGATCAATGGCGGCGATGATGGCGATAGTATTGATGGCGGCGATCAGATAGATACCGTGAGCTATGCAAGCGTGGTGGGCTTTGGAGTGGTTGCTCAACTCTCTTCTGGCGCTGGTGGCGACACTATTGCAAATGTCGAGAATTTGATCGGATCAAACTCCGCCGACAATCTAGGTGGCGATGGCGATGCCAATGTAATCCAAGGCGGTGATGGCATTGATACGATTTCGGGTTTCTCTGGCAATGATACGATTGATGGCCAAGGCGGGGCAGATATAATTAATGCTGGCGCCGACAATGACCTGATCTATGGCGGCGCTGAGGGTGACGGCCTTGATGGCGGAACTGGAAATGACACGGTAACATACGAGAACGCAGGCGCAGGCGTGACGGCCCAGCTGTCCTCAAACGCTGGCAATGATGCAATCTGGCGCGTTCAGAATTTGATCGGCTCGGGTTTCGCCGACAGCCTGACGGGCGATAGCGATGCGAACAATATCCAAGGCGGCGCTGATAACGACACGATTGCGGGCGGTGGCGGCGCTGATACTCTGGATGGCGGCGCTGGCCTATCCGACGTCATCGATTACTCTGGCGTTCTCGGCAATGTGACAGTTAGCTTAGCCGATAACTCAAACAATCAGGGTGACGTGCTCTCCGGCTTCGAGTCCATCACGAGCGGTAGCGGAAATGACAGCCTAACCGGCAGCTCGGCCGCCAACAACATTCAAGGCGGTGGCGGCAATGATACAATCGCAGGCGGCGGCGGCAATGATACTCTGGATGGCGGCGCAGGCCTGTCCGATTGGATTGATTATTCTATGCTTGGTGGCCTTTTGGGCAGTGTGACGGTTAACCTGACTGACAACTCCAACAATCAGGGCGACGTTCTCTCTGGTTTTGAAAATATCATGGGTGGTAGTAGTTTTGACACCCTGATTGGCAACAGTTTGAACAACCAAATCAACGGTGATGATGGCGCGGACCAGATCACTGGCGGCGGTGGCGCGGATACGCTCAACGGCGAAGGCGGCAATGACCATTTCTTTGCCGGCGCTGATGGAGACAGCATTGATGGCGGTGATGGCACAAATACGGTGAACTATTGGAACGTGAACACTGGGGTAACAGCCGTCCTTTCTGGCGTTGGCGATGACACAATAACGAGAGTCGCGAACCTGTTCGGCTCAGGTTCGGATGACAGTTTGACAGGCGATAGTGGTGCCAATAATATTCTAGGCCGCACGGGCAACGATACTATTTCCGGCGGTGGCGGTGCGGATACGCTCAACGGCGAAGGTGGTAATGATCATTTCAACCTGGATGTGAGCGATCTTCTCGACACCGGCTTCTCCTTGGATGGCGGGCTTGATAGCGACACGGTCCAAATCGGCACTGGGACCGTCACAACGACCAGCTTGACCGATGTCTTGTCAAATGTCGAAGTTCTGGACTTTAGCTCAGCAAATGCTCTTGCGACGTTGAATGTATCATCAACCGATATCCAATCCATGACAGACGGCTCCAACACGCTGACGATGAGAATTGATACCGCAACCGATTCGATTTCCATCTCGGACCCCAGCGCGAATGTTGCCACGTCAACACCAAGCACCGGCACAACGGTATATACAATCTATGATGGCAGTAATCACCTGACCGCGAACCAGCTCGCTCAACTTACCGTGATAGACGAAACAGCCGCAGCGTGATCGACCGACCCTTGGGTTTGGAGGAAGGTCAAGATTTTGCAGGTGTTCCGGTGGTTGCCCGAATGACGGGTTTGGCTGATACTTCTGAAACAACTGGGGGCATCTCCGGGTCTTCAATCCTATCCAGAAGAGCGCGTGCCAGTTTCCTGCCGAGCTTGTGGGGTGATACCGCCATTGTTGTCAGCGCCGGGGTCGCGACAGCCGCATCTTGAGTATCGTCAAAGCCGAACACTGACACATCAACGCCAGGGCGCAGGCCCGCGCGGATGAGCGCTGAGCAGGCCCCCAATGCCACCATATCCCCGTTGCACACGACAGCTGTTATCCCAGGATGTTTTGCCCGTAGATCGGTCATTGCCTCTAGGCCCGCGAGCTTATTGTCATCGCAATTCCACACTACTGGGGGTTCCAGCCCATTTCTTTCCATCACAAGTTCGTATCCTGTGATACGCTGATTGCTGACGATTGCTTGATCGGACCCGCCAAGATAAGCGATCTGCCGATGCCCCAAATCCACAAGATACTGTGTGGCCCTTGATGTTGCCTCCGTATTGCGAATGCCGACATGGTCGATATCACGCCGCGCATGGCGCAGGAAGGTCACAACGGGGATACGGTGCGCAGATAGTAGGTCAAAGGTTTCGCTCGGTGTGCCGATTGCGGGCACCCAAAGCAATCCGCCGCGCCCATGGCGGATAAATGCTTCCAGTTGTCGGCTCTGCCGGATCGGATCGTCACGGGTATCGACGATTGAGACGAGATAGCCTTCAGCTTCAAGCAATTCGACGACACCGCCAATCACTTCGGCATTGAACGGGTTCCCAAGATGGTTAATCACGAACCCAACTTCCTTGTTTTCTCCCGACCGCATGGCCGCGGCGCGTGAGTTAGGCACATAGTGAAGGTCGCGGGCCGCCTTGAGCACTTTTTCGCGGGTCTCGTTGGAGATCCGCCCAGTTCCACGCATGACCTGACTGACGGTCGGAATCGATACGCCAGCGCGCTGTGCCACCGTGCTCAGGGTAGGTTTTTCAGGCATTTGCCCCATTCTTCGATATAACGTTAAACCGAAAAATGATCGAAAAATCACGGGTAATCAACAGGTTTTCTACACATGGATCCAGCTGGCGCTGAATGACATAGAATTTTCGTTGACAGAAGATATAACGATATATCATCCTTACAACCAAGGGGGAGATTCGAAAAACCGCAATCACTGCAACGTATCCGACCCGAATAGTCTGGTTTTGCGCCGGGCGCAGAAGAGCGGGGGCCACATCAAAAAATGGCACCGCATGTTCACTTTGGGAGGACAAATGACCTTATTCTCGAAAATGCTTAGCGCCGCATCCGGCGTTGCCATCGCCTGCACCGCATTTGCCGCGCAGGCCGAAACTCTGTTTTGGTCAACCCAGGCCAAACCGGTTGAAGAAGCTCAGGCGATGCGCGAGCAGGTTCTCGGCGGTTTTGATGGGGCGGTTGACTACCAGCCCAATGATGGGGGCCCGTGGCTGACACGTCTAAAGGCGGAATTGCAAGCGGGTTCCGGCACTATTGGTGTTCTAGGCGCGTTGCATGGTGATTTTTCGGCGATGGACCCAGAAGATCTGGTCGATCTCTCTAAATTGGGCGTGGTGTCGGCCTCGGGCACGTTCAACGAACTGGCGAAACTAGGCACTGATAGCATGCAGTATATCCCTTGGATGCAGGCCAGTTATATCATGGCAGCCAACAAAGAAGCGCTGCAATACCTGCCGGAGGGCGCAGATATCAACGCGCTGACCTATGATGAGCTTATTGCATGGGCGGCCAACGCACATGAAGCGGCGGGCGAGCCCAAGTTCGGGTTCCCGGCTGGTCCAAAAGGTCTCAAGCACCGCTTCTTCCAAGGGTATCTCTATCCGTCCTACACCAACGGCGTGGTGCGCACCTTTGCATCCGATGAGGCGGTGACCGCATGGGAAAAAATGCGCGAGCTTTGGGCGCATACCAACCCGGCCTCTACCAATTTCTCGTTCATGCAGGAGCAGCTTTTGTCGGGGGATGCATGGATCGTGTTTGACCATACGTCACGTCTGGCCAATGCGTTCAATGAGCGCCCTGATGATTTCGTGGCTTTCCCAGCACCCGCAGGCCCAACCGGGCGTGGGTTTATGCCGGTTCTGGCCGGTGTTGCCATCCCAAAGACAGCACCTGACATGGACGGGGCCAAGGCCCTAATCGAATACATGCTAAAGCCGGAAACCCAGCTTGCGACGCTGCGTGCCACCAACTTTTTCCCGGTTGTCGATGTAGAGCTGTCGGGTGATCTGCCACCCTCGGTTAAGGCCGCAGGTGACGCCGTTGCCAAGATGAGCGCATCGGCAGATGCCAATCCGGGCCTATTGCCTGCGGGTCTGGGCGACAAAGGCGGCGACTTTAACCGCGTCTTCGTTGATAGCTTTGAGCGTATCGTTCTGGCTGGTCAGGACATCCGCACCGTTCTTGATGACCAAAAGGCGACTCTGGCTGAAATTATGAACGAAACCGGCGCGCCATGCTGGGCACCCGATGCCCCCTCCGAAGGGGCCTGCCCGGTCGAGTAACACCGGCAGGGTTCCTCCCAGAGCCCGGATCCTGTGATGGGGTTCGGGCTTTCCTTCTACTTATAACTGATGCCAGGCGCGCGCCTTTGCGCCCAGAAAGGAGCGGTCCGATGAACGCTCGGTTCCTGCCCTATGTCCTGATTTTGCCTGTGACATTGTTCCTGTGCCTGTTCTTTCTCTACCCGTTTGTGCTGGTGGCCAAGCAAGCTTTTACCACGGGCGGCGGATTCACCTTGGACAATTTTCGAGACGTCACAAGCTACTGGAAATTTCCGATCACCCTGCGCAACACATTGCTATTGGCAGCGGCGGTGGTGCCGATCCAATTGGCGCTGGCGCTCTTGATGGCGACCATGATCAACCGGATGCAAAAAGGTCGGGACATGGTTCTGTATGTTTGGACCATTCCGCTGGGTATCTCGGATCTCGCGGCCGGTATTATTTGGCTGGCTATTTTTGAACAATCGGGTTTCCTGAACTCAATGATGAGCGGCATGGGCTTGATCGACAAACCGGTGAACCTGCTCACCTTCCAAAACCCTGGACTTGTGTTCGTAGCGATCATGCTGGCCGAGATTTGGCGGGCAACAGCGATTATGCTGGTGATCCTTGTGGCTGGCATTGGCCTCATCCCCAAGGAATATTACGAGGCCGCCGAAGTTTTTGGGGCGTCCAGATGGAAACAGTTCCTACGCATCACCCTGCCCTTGCTGCGACCCAGCTTGCAGACCGCATTGGTGCTGCGCGTGATCCTCGCCTTTGAAATCTTTGCCGTGGTGGCGGCTCTTGGCGGCACGCTCTTCCCGGTCTTGATGGGGGAAACCTATGCCTATCAGTTCGACCTTTTGAACAGCGGGGCGGCGGCGGCGATGGCACTGATCATCTTGGCGATCTCGATTGCCTTTACCCTGATCATCCTGCGCGCTCTGCGCGTTCCAAAAGGAGCCACGATATGATTTACGCAGCCGGAGCCACGATATGAGCGCCGTTATGAACGAAATCGCGGGCCCCGATACGCGCCGCGCCGGACGCTTTGTCTATGTCTCCGCCGTTGTTTTGTTATGCGCATGGGTGCTGGTGCCGATCTATTTCCTGCTGATCAATACGCTGAGCTCGCCTGAGACAGTAAACAGCTTTCCCAAACCGTTCCTGCCTGAGTTTGACCTGGGGTCTTTGCAGTTCTTTGCAGGGTTTGCGGGTATGCTGAGCGCCCTTAAGAATTCGGTTTTGGTGGCGGGGATGACGATGATCATGTCCATCCTTATCGGCGCTCCTGCGGGTTATGCACTGTCGCGGTTCGACTTTCGGGGCAAGGAGCTGTTTCGGTTGCTGATCCTACTGACCCGCGCCTTTCCGTTGCCCCTATTGGCGCTACCTCTGGCGGTGATGTTCATCCAAACCGGGCTTGACGACACCGTGTTCGGCCTTGCGCTGGTGCACACCACCCTGGCTATTCCATTTGCGGTATTGATCACCTTTTCGCTGTTCTCGGGCATTCCAATGGAATTGGAGGAGGCCGCCTGGACCTTGGGCTGCACCCGTCTGACGGCCTTTACCAAGGTGGTTTTACCGCTGATCCTGCCCGGCATCACGGCCAGCGCGATCTTTGCCTTTGTAATCTCATGGAACGAGGTTTTCGCCGCAGCCGTTTTAACCATCGAGAACCGAACGCTCACAGCGTTTCTTTTGCAAAACCTTGATACATCCCCTTTGCATCTGAAATTCGCCGGGGGTTTCATCCTGGTGGTGCCTGCGCTGATCTTCATCTTTGCGGTGCGCAAATACTTGTTTGCCATGTGGGGCATCGCCAACCGCTAGGGCGGAGCGACAGAAATAAGGAACCAGAAAATGGCTGAAATTCAGATCAAGAATGTTGCCAAGACATTTGGTGAATACCAGGCCCTGCAGGATATTAACCTGACGATTGCAGATCAGGAGTTCATGGTGCTGCTCGGCGCATCGGGCTGTGGCAAGACCACCTTGCTGCGCATTATCTGCGGGCTGGAAACCGCCACGACCGGCGAGGTTTGGATCGGAGGGCGCCGTGTAGATCACCTGCCCCCCAAGGACCGGGGCATCGCCATGGTGTTCCAGAACTACGCCGTGTTCCCGCATCTGACCGTGTTCGAAAACATAGGCTTTGGTCTTCGCATGCAGAAACTGCCCAATGCTGAGGTCACGCGCCGTGTCGAGAGGGTGGCCGAGTTGATGCATATTGAGATGCTTCTGAAACGCTATTCCGGGGAATTGTCTGGCGGTCAGCGTCAGCGTGTTGCCGTGGCCCGTGCGCTTGCGATGGAGCCGGATGTGATTTTGATGGATGAACCACTCTCGAACCTCGATGCGCTTTTGCGGATGGAAATGCGGGCCGAACTCAAAGGGGTTCTGGCCGAGAGCAAGACCACCGCCGTCTATGTGACGCATGATCAAGTCGAAGCCATGTCTATGGCGGACCGTATCAGCGTGATGCACAAGGGCAAGATTGTACAAGCGGCCTCTCCGATTGAGGTCTATCGCAATCCGGCGGCAGAGTTCGTGGCGGGCTTCATTGGCAATCCCCCGATGAACTTCCTGCCCGCAACTGCTGCAGGCGACGGACAATGGAAGGTTGCAGGCCAGACTTTCGACGGGCCGCGCATGGACAAGCCGGTGAAATTCGCCATCCGCCCCGAAGACATGAGCCCCGCAGAGACAGGCCTGACGGCGACCGCCAAGGTCATCGAACCGCTGGGCGCGCATCTTCTGGTCACCTGCGATATTGAGGGCGCGCTGTTCCGCGCTGTGCTCGATAGCGACACATCTGTGAAACCGGGTGATCTGTTAACACTGGCACCACAACCAGATCGGGTCCGCTGGTTCGACCTCGAAACCACGCTCGCGCTTGCCTGAGGACAACGACATGAAAGACGATTTGATCGAACAGGCCCGTCAAGTTCTCAGAGACAATGATCGCGGCACCTATACCATTCCGACGCGCGGGCTCTATCCGTTCCAATGGAATTGGGATTCTGCGTTGAGCGCAATTGGCTTTGCGCATTTTGATGAGCCGCGCGCTTGGACCGAAATCGAGACGCTGATGGCCCATCAATGGGATGACGGCATGGTGCCGCATATTATTTTCCACCAACTTGATGACGGGTATTTTCCTGGGCCAGATGTCTGGGGCATAAACCGCCCGGTCCCCACGTCTGGGATCACCCAGCCCCCCGTCGCTGGATTTGCCGTGCGCCGCATTCACGACCGCGCCACCGACAAAGCTCTTGCGGCAGAGCAGGCACGCGCGTTGCTGCCGAAGATCCACGCGTGGCACCAGTGGTTCTACCGATGCCGCGACCCTCAAGGGGCGGGATTGGCAGCGATCCTGCATCCTTGGGAATCTGGGCGCGACAATTCAATCGATTGGGATGATGCGTTTGAGCGCGTGCCGACCGAAGGCGTGGGACGTTTCACCCGCCGCGACACCACCCATGCCAATCCGGCACACAGACCGACGGATGAGCAATACAAGCGCTATATCTGGCTGGTGCAGAAGTTCCGCAACCTCGACTGGGACAACACGCAATTGCACGATGCCTCGCCTTTTCAGGTGGTCGATCCGGGCTTCAACGCCATTCTGATCCGGTCCTGTGCGGATGTGGCAAACTTGGCCGGGCGGCTCGGGATGACTGAAATCGCGGCGCAATCCCGCGCCATGGCCCAAAAGGGCATTGCCGCCATGGAAAGCCTTTGGAACGAAACGCTTGGGCAGTATCAGTGCTTTGATCGCGCTGAGGGTAAGCCGATCAACAGCGCCTCCATCGGCGGTATCCTGGCTGCCTTTGCTCCGATCCCCAAAGCGCGGGCAATTGCCCTGACAAATCGGCTCGAGACTTTGGCAAAAGCCTGCAATTACCTCGTGCCCAGCCATGACCCGAACACGCCAGAATTTGAGGGAACACGCTATTGGCGGGGGCCGGTGTGGCTGATCGTAAATTACATGATCGCAGACGGTCTTGAGCAGGCCGGACAAGCGGCCATGGCTGATCGCATCCGCACCGATTCTGTGCGCCTGATCGAAAAAAGCGGCTTTGCCGAGTATCATAACCCGATCACGGCAGAAGCCTGCGGCGGGGCACATTTCACCTGGACCGCCGCCATGGTCATTGAGATTTTCAGCACTTATGAGGTGACGGCATGAAGAGGTCACGCATCAACGAAATCATGGCCGCAGCCGACGACATGATCCGCAGCCATGGGTTCACCCTGCCACCCTTTGCCTATTGGAGCCCCGAGCAGTTCAACGCCCGCAAGGATGCAGCGCGCCATGTGATTGACGCCCGATGCGGCTGGGACATCACCGATTACGGCGCGGAACGGTTCGAAGAAATGGGATTGTTCCTATTCACGCTGCGCAACGGCTTACTGAGTGATCTGCAGGCCGGTGGTGGCATGTGCTACGCCGAAAAGCTGCTGATCTCCAGGCAAGACCAGCTTAGCCCGATGCATACCCATGTGATCAAAGCCGAGGACATTATCAACCGCGGCGGCGCAACGCTCGTGGTGGAATTGTTCGGATCGGACGACGCAGGCAACTTTGCGAACGATCGCGGCGGCAGCGTCTGGTGTGATGGCATTCGCGTGGATTATGCGCCTGGGCAAAAGCTGAAATTGGCACCGGGCGAAAGCGTCACTCTGAGGCCCGGCGACTGGCATGCTTTCTGGGGCGAAGGCGGCGATGTGCTAATCGGCGAGGTCAGTACAGTGAATGATGATGAGACCGACAACATCTTCCGTGAACCGATTGGACGCTTTGCCGAGATCGAAGAGGATGCGGCGCCCAAACACTTGCTGGTCAGCGATTACCACTCATGGCTGGACTGATGTGAGAAATTTGCCTGTGTTTCCTGTCGATGGAATGAGGATCACATGGGACAGCACTGACGTAGATTTCAGACGCGTTCGCATCATCATTTTGGCGCGATATATGCTGTGGCTTCGATCTCGATGAGGGCTTCATCTTCGACCAAATCGTTGATTATGATCATCGACATCGCCGGGAAGTGTTTGCCGAAAACCCGCTGATACGCTTTGCCCACCTCGCGTTGGTTGGCTAAATACTCTGCCTTGTCCTTCACGAACCATGTCAGCCGGCCAATATCGCTCACATCACCGCCTGCCGCCTGCACGATCTGTGCAATGTTGCTCAGCGCTTGTTCCATTTGAGGGATGAAGCCGCCGGGAACAAATCGCTTATCTTTGTCCCAACCGATCTGGCCACCCACATGCAACGTCCCATCTGCCATCAGCATGCCATTGGCATAGCCAAGCGCCGGAGCCCAACCTTCGGGGTGGATTGTCTGAGGTTTCATGTTTTAGGCTCCATCAGAGAATTAATCTTTGCACGCACACCCTCGGGCCAAGGGGTGGGACGTCCATCGCTGCCCACACAGACCAGAACCTGATCGGCTTCAAAGCAAACCTGCTTGCTGCGGCGCGCTGTTGTCGTGAGCGAGAGGCTAGAGCGCCCTACCCGTTTCAACTGAACACCCAGAATAAGCTGGTCCCCGTGACGACAAGCTGTTTTGAACCGCACATTGAACTCGGCCGTTGGAACACCGTATTCGGGATGCATTGCCTCAAAGGGCCAACCCAAGACATCGCTAAACATCGCCTCAACCGCGTCATTGATCATCTCGAAAAACCGCGGATAAAAGACGATCCCTGCTGGGTCGCAATGCTTGAACAAGACCTTTTGTGGAAAGGAAAAATGCACCAGCTCAGAAGGCCTTATAGGTTTGGGTTGTGTAGGTGCGCTCAATGCCTTCGATGGTCAGGAGGTTATCGTTAATATATTTCCCGATATCTTCGCCTTCGGGGACATAGATTTTCATCAACAGATCAAAATCGCCGCTGACCGAGTAAAGCTCAGAATGGATTTCCCGCTGAGCAATGGCATCGGCAACTTGGTAGGCCGTTCCGGGGCGACAGCGGATTTGCACAAAGAGGCAGGTCATTTTTTGTCCTTTCAGGTAACGCGGGATTTCTGGTGGTATTTCGGATCTTGCCACAACCCGCCATTGATCACCTCTTCGATGATCTCGCAGGCAGAAACGATATCCTTTTGATCGAGATAGAGCGGCGTGAAGCCAAAGCGCATGATATTGGGAGCGCGAAAATCGCCAATGACGCCGCGCTCAATAATGGCCTGCATGGCGGCATAGCCGTTCTCGAAGGCGAAAGAAACTTGGCTACCGCGTTGCCCGGCATCCCTGGGAGACGCGAGCGTCAGCTCTGGGCAACGGGCCTCAACCTGCGCAATGAACGTCTCAGACAGAGCAATGGACGCCGCGCGCAGCTCTGACATGTTCACGCCTTCCCAAGCATCTAGGGCCGCCTCGAGAATGGATAGTTGCACAATCGGCGGGGTGCCCACGCGCAAGCGTTCCGTTGACATAGCAGGGCGATACCCAAGTTCCATCGCAAAGGGTGCATCATGGCCCAGCCAGCCAGCCAATGCCGGTTTGACTTCTGTAACGAGGTCGGGACGCGCATAGATAAAGGCAGGCGCACCGGGGCCACCATTGAGGTACTTATACGAACAACCCACAGCAAATTCAGCATTGGAACCTGTCAAATCCACCGGCACAGCCCCAGCGGAATGCGCCAGATCCCAGATCATCACAGCGCCAGCAGCATGGGCTTTTTCCGTTATCGCCTTCATATCATGCATCCGGCCCGAGCGATAATCCACTTGCGTTAGCATCACGACCGCCACATTGTCGGTGATCGCATTGGCAACATCCTCAGGGGCAGGTGTTTGCAGCTCGTAATCCTTGTCAATCGTGTCGATGAGGCCTTGCGCCATGTAGAGATCGCTGGGAAAATTGCCCTTATCCGACAGGATCACGCGGCGATCTGGGCGCATTTTCAACGCTGCGGCGAGGGCCTGATAGACCTTGATGGACAGGGTATCTCCCGTTGCAACGGAGCCATCCGGGGCACCAATCAAGCCCGCAATGCGATCACCAACCTTGCGCGGCAGATCCATCCAACCAGCGGTGTTCCAGGCGCGGATCAACTGTTGGCCCCATTCGGCCTCGATTGTTTTGGTTGCACGCGCCGCAGCACCTTTTGGCAAGGGGCCAAGGGAATTGCCATCAAGGTAAATCACGCCTTCAGGGATGTCGAACAGGTTTTTACGCGGTAGAGTCATAGCTCACCTCTAAGGTGCCAGAGTTCAGGAAACAGTTCTACATCAAGCATCCGGCGTAAATAGGAAACCCCGGCAGTGCCGCCCGTGCCGCGCTTAAAGCCAATCACCCGTTCCACGGTGGTCACATGGTTAAAGCGCCAACGGCGGAAGTAATCCTCAAGATCTACGAGTTTCTCACCCAGTTCATAAAGCGCCCAATGCTTGCTTGTATCTTCATAGACGATCTTCCAGCGCGCCTGGATCTCGGGAACAGCGGCATGCGGGCTGTCCAACTGAGGGGGTGGCACGTTGTCTGCATGACCGTCAAGCGTTTGAAACAGATGCCGGATCACCTCGTCATAGAAACTGGGTTGCGCCAGTTCGTGCTCTAGCGCGGCTTGAAGCTCTGGAACATGGGCGTGCGGCTTGATCATATTGGGGTTCCGATTTCCCAGCACATATTCGATCATCCGGTATTGATGGGACTGAAAGCCAGATGATGGCCCCAATGCCGCGCGGAACGTCGTGTAATCCGCTGGCGTCATCGTCCGCAAAACGTCCCATTGGTTGTTGAGCTGCTCGAAAATGCGGCTGACCCGCGCAAGCATTTTGAACATTGTCGCTGTGTCGCCTGCCCTTAGCGCCTCTCGCGCGGCATTCAGCTCATGCAAGATCAGCTTCATCCAAAGCTCAGATGTTTGATGCTGGATGATGAATAAAAGCTCATCATGCGCAGCGCTGAGCGGTGCTTGCGCGTTCAGGATCTTGGTCAGATGCAGGTAGTCCCCATAGGACATCGCATCCTGAAAATCCATCTTGGCTCCCCCGGTTTCGGGATTGTAGGGTGTAGTGCTCATGATGCGCGCCGCAGCCGGAACCGCTGGATCTTGCCACTTTCAGTCTTGGGAAGCGCATCCGTAAACACGACCGAGCGCGGATATTTGAACGGTGCAATCGTCGCTTTGACATGGTCTTGAAGCTGTTTGATCATGTCATCCGATGGTGTGGCCCCCTCGCCAAGCACAACATGCGCCTCAACGAGTGCGCCGCGCGCCTCATCCGGCACCCCGATCACAGCGCATTCGGCAACCGCTGGATGGGACAAAAGCGCCGCTTCCACCTCGGGGCCAGCGATATTGTAGCCAGATGAGATAATCATGTCGTCATTGCGGGCGGCAAAGTGGAAATAACCATCCGCATCCTGGCTGAACGCATCACCCGAAATGTTCCATCCGTTTTGCACATATTCCGACTGGCGTTCACCAAACATATACCGGCAACCGGTGGGACCACGTAGCGCCAAGCGCCCGATCTCGCCGCGCGGCAATTCTGCGCCATCCTCTCCGATCACCTTCGCCTCATACCCTGTGACAGGTTTGCCGGTGCAAGCGGGGCGATGATCCTCAAACCGATTGGAGATAAAGATATGCAGCATTTCCGTTGCGCCTATCCCATCAAGCATTGGTTTGCCAGTCTTGCGCTGCCATTCATCATAGACAGGACCAGGCAGCGTTTCGCCCGCCGAAACAGCGGCGCGCAGCGATGAAAGATCCGCGCCCTCATCCATCGCCCGCAGCATCGCGCGATAAGCGGTTGGGGCGGTGAAACAGACCGTCGCTTTGTAACTCTCAATGATCTCGATCATATTGGGGGGCGAAGCCGTCTCTAGCAGCGTCGCCGTCGCCCCGAACCGCAACGGGAAAATCGCAAGACCACCCAGCCCAAAGGTAAAGGCCAATGGCGGCGAGCCAACAAAAACATCCTCTGGCTGCACATTCAACACCTCACGCGCATATCCATCCGCGATGATCAGAAGATCGCGGTGGAAATGCATCGTGGCTTTGGGATTGCCCGTCGAGCCAGAGGTGAACCCGATCAACGCGACATCATCTTGCGAGGTTGGCACAGTTTCAAATTGCACCGGTTTCGTCAGGGCCAGCCGGTCTAGCTCCGCATCATGGCTCGCAGTCCCGTCAAAGCCAACAACGGTTTTCAGCGTCTCGCTTCCCTTGGCGCACGCGATCATCTCATCCATCAGCCGCGTGTCAGACAGCGCGTGGGTGATCTGCGCCTTTTCCACGTATGTCTTCAGCTCAACCGCCCGCAACATCGGCATGGTGTTCACGACAACCGCACCCGCCTTGGTCGCCGCGAGCCAGCACGCCACCATCGCGGGGTTGTTCGCTGAACGGATCAACACACGATTGCCTGGCTTCACCCCCAGATCCTCAACCAGCACATGCGCCAGACGATTGGTCCAGTCGGTCAACTCTTTATAGGTCCGCCGCCGACCATTGCCAATCAACGCCGTGTGATCGCCAAAACCCTTGGCAACCATCGCGTCGGTCAGCTCATAGGCGGCATTGAGCTTTTCGGGATACTCAAACCCTTCCAGCAGCAAGTCGGGCCAATCCGCTGCAGGAGGCAAGTTGTCTCGCGCAAAACTATCGCTATGGGCCGATGGATGCATATTTACCTCCCTTGATGCGCGCTCAGAGCTTGGCGTGCAATAATCACCCGCTGCACGTCCGAGGCCCCCTCATAGATGCGCAAGGCTCTGATTTCGCGATAAAGTTTTTCAACTGTCTCATTGGATTTCACGCCATCACCGCCATGCAGCTGAACCGCTTTGTCGATGATTTGTTGCGCTTGGTCAGTGGCGAATAGCTTTGCCATCGCCGCCTCGCGCGTTATGCGCGGCGCGCCGCTATCCTTGGTCCAGGCTGCGCGGTAAATCAACAAAGCGCTCGCATCCACATCCAGCGCCATATCGGCAATATGCCCTTGCACCATTTGCAGATCGAACAGCGGCGCGCCTTGAACCTTGCGGGTGGTGACACGGGCCAAAGCCTCATCCAAAGCGCGGCGGGCAAAGCCCAACGCCGCCGCCGCCACGGTGGAACGGAACACATCCAGCACCGACATGGCGATCTTAAAGCCCTGACCGGGCGCGCCAATCATCGCTGTCGCAGGCACGCGGACATCCTGAAAATCCAATCTGGCCAAGGGGTGCGGCGCGATGGTGTCCAAACGCTCAGCAATCACAAGTCCGGGCGTATCAGCAGGCACAATAAAGGCGGACATACCCTTGGCACCGGGCGCCTCACCCGTGCGCGCAAAGACCGTGTAAACATCCGCAATCCCCCCATTCGAAATCCAGGTCTTTTGCCCGCTTAAAACATAATGATTGCCATCAAGGCGCGCAGTCATAGTGTTGGCGGCCACATCCGATCCACTGCCTGGCTCGGTCAATGCAAAGGCCGAAATCGCCTGCCCAGACCGCGTGAGAGGCAGCCACTCAGCCTTTTGCGCCTCCGATCCAAAAAGAGTGATAGCCCCAGTACCAAGACCCTGCATGGCAAAGGCAAAATCCGCCAATCCATCGTATCGCGCCAGCGTCTCGCGGATCAGGCAAAGCGCGCGCACATCCAGCTTGCCCTGCGTCGATCCAGAATGGTCCGCAAATCCCGCCTCGCCCAGCATGCTCACAAGTTGCCGACAAGCTGCGTCCGTGTCGCTGTGATCAATCGCGCTGAGATGGCTCTTTGCCCAAACGTCCAACTCATTTGCCAAAACGCGGTGCTTATCTTCAAAAAAGGGCCAAGACAGAAAGCTTCGATCCGACATCAGCACATCTCCATGGTGCGCGCACGCAGCTGCGAGGGTGTGAGGGCGGGCGGGTGGGGAACACCCTTGCAGCTGCGTGCGCGCACCATGATCAATCTCCCTCGAACACGGGTTTTTCTTTAGCGACAAACGCGTGGTAGGCCCGGTGAAAATCCTGTCCCTGCATACAGATGGCTTGCGCCTGCGCCTCCGCCTCAATCGCTTGTTCAATCGACATCGACCATTCCTGGGCAAGCATGGTTTTGGTCATCATATTTGCAAAACCGGGTCCATCAGCAATGCGCCGGGCCATAGTGGTTGCCGTCTCAATCAACACATCGCTCGCAACCAGTTTGTTGAAATACCCCCAAGCCGCGCCCTCCTCAGCACTCATCGCGCGCCCCAGATAAAGCAACTCCGCCGCGCGCCCCTGACCGATGATCCGGGGCAAGATCGCACAGGCCCCCATATCACAGCCCGCCAGCCCGACACGGTTAAACAAAAACGCCGTCTTAGCCTCAGGCGTGGCTATGCGCAGATCCGAGGCCATCGAAATAATCGCGCCTGCGCCCGCGCAAACCCCATCGACTGCCGCGATGATCGGCTTGCCGCAATTCACCATCGCCTTGACCAAATCCCCCGTCATGCGGGTGAAGGTCAAAAGCTCCTTCATGGTCATTTTCGTCAATGGCCCGATAATATCATGCACATCGCCGCCCGATGAGAAATTCCCGCCATTGGGGGCAAAAACCACAGCCTTGACCGCGTCATCATAATGCAGATCGCGGAACCAATCGCGCAGCTCGGCGTAGCTCTCAAAGGTCAGGGGGTTCTTGCGCTCGGGTCGATCAAGCGACACCGTCGCGATACCATCTGCGATTTCGCAATTAAAGTGTTCCACATCGCTGCGCATGTCAGCTCTCCCCTTCAAGATGTTCGGTCAAATGGTCCAGCCGCAAGATCATCCCCGCGACATCATCGGCGTTCAGCCCCGAAAGCAGCTCGTCGATCCAAGCTTCATGATGCGCGGCATGTTCATTGAACAGCTTCACGCCTTTTGGCGTCAGACGCACCAATTGCGCGCGCCGATCTCCTGGCACAGCCACCCGCAGCGCCAGCCCCTCCTCCGTCAGCTTGTCAACGATCCCGGTGATATTCCCGTTCGAGACACGCAGCATCTTGGAAATCTCGCTCATCTTCATGCCATCCACAGATCGCGAGAGCGCGGACATCACATCAAAGCGGGGCAGCGTCCAATCGTGATCAGCACGCAAGCGGCGGCGCACCTCTTCTTCGATCAGGCTGGAGGCCTTTAGCAGCTTTAGCCAAAGCCGCAGCCGTTCTTTGGACAAAGGCTCTGCGCGCTGTTCCGGCTGCGGGCTCATATCTCGCCGCCCGAAACGCTTAAGCTATGCCCATTCACCGAAGACGCCCCCGCAGAGGCGAGGTAAATCGCGGCCGAGGCCACCTCATCCGGCGCGATCATGCGGGCCATCGGGTTACGCGCCGTGATCATCTTAGTGGCCTTTTCTTGGTCCACTTCGAACTTATTCATCACATTCTGGATCGCCCCTTGCGCCAAATCCGTCTCAACAAAGCCGGGACAGATCGCATTGCAGGTAATGCCCGCTTTGGCCACTTCTATGGCGAGAGATTTGACCAAGCCCAAAACCCCATGTTTGGAGGCCGAATAAGCACCAAGCGTATTGCCCCCTTGCAGGCCTGCGGTTGAAGCTATGGCGATCAACCGCCCACCCGGTTTCATGCCGGCAAGCGCTGCGCGAAAGGTCAAAAACACCCCCGTCAGATTCACGTTCAGAACCTGGTTCCAGTCTTCAAGTGACATCTTTGCGACTTTACACGCATGCCCCATGCCAGCATTCGCGATCACCACATCAAAGGGTTCATCAAACAAAGCCGCCACCTGCGCCTCATCAGCGACATCTGCAATGCGGTATTCGATGCCCCGCCCCTGAGCCGCCTCTTGCAAGGGCCCCTCGCGCCGCCCTGTGATCACAACCGCATCGCCGTTATCTGCAAAAGCATGGGCAATGGCCCGTCCAATGCCAGTTCCGCCGCCCGTTATCAAAACACGTCTCATACGCGAATTGCCTCCGCTTCTCGATCTGCAAGCCGCCAGCTCTGGTCGCGCCCTGCCTCATAGGGCTTAGCCCAAGCCGCCTGCCGATCACCGATTTTTGCCCCCTCATGCAAGGTCCAATAAGGATCTGCCAGATGCGGGCGACCAACCGCGACAAGATCAGCGCGCCCTGCCATGAGGATCGAGTTGGCGTGATCGGCCTCATAGATATTGCCCACGGCCATTGTCTTGATACCTGCATCATTGCGGATGCGATCACTAAAGGGCGTTTGGAACATACGGCCATAGACCGGCTTTGCATCTATTGTGGTTTGCCCGGCGGAGACGTCAATCAGATCAGCGCCCGCATCGGTAAACATCCGCGCGATCTCAACGGCTTCTTGCGGCGTGACTCCCGCCTCGCCCACCCAATCATTGGCTGAAATCCGCACCGACATTGGCTTGCGTGAGGGCCAGACCGAGCGCATCGCCGCAAAGACTTCCAGCGGGTAGCGCATGCGGTTCTCAAGGCTGCCGCCATACTCATCCGTGCGAATGTTGGACACGGGCGAGATAAAGGACGAAATCAAATACCCATGGGCTGCATGCAGCTCAATCATGTCAAAGCCCGCGCGTTCTGCCATTCGGGTCGAGGCCACAAATTGGTCACGCACCTCATGCATCTGCGCGCGGGTAATTTCGCGCGGGATCGCGTTCTGATCGGACCAAGGCAGTGCGGAGGCGCTGACGATCTCCCAATTGCCACTTGCCAAAGGCGTGTCCATGCCCTTCCAGCCGATATTGGTGGAGCCCTTGCGCCCCGAATGCCCGATCTGGCAGCATATCTTAGCGTCGGTGAAATCGTGCACGAAATCGGTCAAACGCTTCCATCCCGACTCATGTTCTGGCGCGTAAAGCCCTGGACATCCCGGCGTGATGCGAGCGGTCGCACTGACACAGGTCATTTCGGTATAAACCAGCCCTGCCCCGCCCTTGGCCCGCTCGCCATAATGCGCCAAATGCCAATCATTGGGGCATCCGTCCTTAGCCAGATATTGCGCCATGGGCGAGACCACGATGCGGTTCTTTAGATCCATATCGCGCAGCTTGAACGGAACAAACATCGGCGCACGCACCGGCCCTGTCACGCCCGCTTGGCCCATAAACCAACGCTCTGCGCTTTCCATCCATTTGGGATCGCGCAGGCGCAGGTTTTCGTGGCTAATCCTCTGCGATCGCGTGAGCATGGAATAGTTCAACTGCACCGGATCAAGACCCAAGTAACGCTCCACCTGCTCGAACCATTCAAGCGAGTTGCGCGCCGCCGATTGCAAACGCAGCACTTCAAGCCGCCGCTCTTCTTGATAACGAGTAAACGCCGCATCTAAACTATCTTCGTTGTGGATATACTCGGCCAGCGCAATGGCGCTTTCCATCGCCAGCTTGCTGCCTGAGCCGATCGAGAAATGCGCCGAGGCACTGGCATCGCCCAGCAAAACAACATTCTCATGATGCCATTTTTCGCACAGAACCCGTGGGAAGCGGATCCAGGCAGAACCACGAATATGGCCCGCATTGGTCATCAGAGAATGACCGCCTAGGTGATCTTTGAAAATCTCCTCACAGACCGCGATACTTTCGGCCTGAGACATCTCACCAAAGCCGAATTTGTCAAACGTGTCTTGGGCGCATTCTACAATAAAGGTCGCCGTATCATCGTCGAACTGATAGGCATGCACCCAGATCCAACCATGCTTGGTTTCTTCAAAGATAAAGGTGAAGGCATCCGAGAATTTCTGATGCGTGCCAAGCCAGACAAACTGACACAGACGCTGATCAATTTCAGGCTTAAAGCTATCGGCATAAAGCGTGCGGGTCTTTGAATTCAGCCCGTCGCTGGCAACCACAACGTCGAACTCTTGGCGGTAGTCTTCGGCGCTGCCCACCTCTGTTTCGAACCGCAGCTCAACACCAAGGGCGCGGGCACGGTCCTGTAACACCAATAAAAGCTTCTTGCGCCCGATCCCGCAGAACCCATGCCCCGACGAGACATGTGTTTCCCCACGATAATGCAGCGCGATATCGTCCCAATACGCAAAATTGTCGCCAATTGCCTTTGCGCTAACAGGGTCATTCTTGGCAAGATTGTCCAGCGTCTCATCCGAGAGCACCACACCCCAGCCAAAAGTATCATCGAACTTGTTGCGCTCGATCACAACAACCTCAGCACCGGGATCTCTCAGCTTGGAGGAAATCGCAAAGTAAAGGCCCGCCGGCCCGCCGCCCAAACATGCAATACGCATGAACGGTCTCCTTTTTGTGGGTCTCCCGCGATCTAGCGGCTCTTGGGGAAACCATAGCGCGGCCCGACTATTACTTCAAGCTTGAAATATTCAAGTTTCGCGTTTATGAAGGTCGCGCAACCAGAACAGCGGAGAGTGATGATGCGAAATATGCAAGGCGTTCTGATCCTCGGGCTCACAGGTCTGCAGGCGTTTCAATGACAGATGCTGCTGGGATCGATTGGGAGGACGCCTTCTCCAACGCAGACTATATTCAGGGCGCGATGACCTACCCAAAGATCTGGAGCGCGCAGGCCGAGAAGTTTCGCGCGAAGCAGGCCGGCCAGCTCGATATCGCCTATGGTGATCACCCCCGCGAACGGTTTGACTTGTTTATGCCTGAGGCCGTGCCGAAAGGGCTGGTTGTCATTGTTCACGGCGGCTATTGGCTCGCATTCGACAAATCCAGTTGGTCCGATCTTGCGACAGGGCCTTTGGCTTTGGGCTGGGCGGTTGTCCTGCCAAGCTATACCCTCGCACCGGAGGCCAGCTTGCCAGAAATCACCCAACAAATAGGGCGCGCCATCTGCAAAGCCGCAGAACGCGTGTCAGGACCGATCCGGTTAACAGGTCATTCCGCTGGCGGGCATCTGGTCACAAGGATGGTATGCGAAACCAGCCCCTTGCCAGATCCTGTTGCCGCGCGGGTTGAGCGTGTGGTTTCAATCAGCGGGCTGCATGATTTGCGCGCGCTGAGGCTGCACAGTATGAACAAAAAACTGGGGCTCACGGTCGAGACTGCGGTTAGCGAGAGCGCTGCACTTTGCACGCCCCGCCCCGGCATTGATGTAACCGCATGGGTTGGTGCGTGCGAGCGTCCCGAATTCTTGCGTCAATCCGCTTGTCTGGCAGAGACCTGGGGGCGCGCAGGCACCCAGACGGACCTGGTGGCTGACCCCGGCAAACACCATTTCAACGTGATTGATGGCTTAAAGGATCCAGGTCATCCGCTCTGCCAAGCGCTTGCAGGATAATTAGGCATAGGTGTCACCGCGCCCCGTGATCAAAGGCATAGCCATAACGGATGGGTGTTTCTTTCCCCGACATGCCTCGGAAAACTCTAAGCTTGAAATAGTTCCTGGGTTTCTTAAGGTTGGACCAGCGACGGGGGATGGGACATGGACGCGAAAGTTATCAAATCAACAGAGGGCTACGATTCCATCACATGGAACATTTTGGGGCAAACCTATGTTCCCAAACAAGTGAGTGACGCCTGTTTTTCCTGGCATGCAACGCTGCCACCAGGGACGTTTGTGCCCCCGCATATCCACCCGGATCAGGACGAATTCCTCTATATTCTTGAAGGCCGGTTCGATTTCATTTTGAACGGGGAAGAGGCCGTTGGCGAGCCTGGCGATCTGATCACGCTGCCGCGTGGCATTCCCCATGGGATCTTTAACAACTCAGACCAGACGATCAAAACGCTGTTCTGGGTGACACCGACACATAAGCTCTATGATCTGTTTTGGGCGCTGCATAATCTGGGGCCCAAACCCGACCCAGCCGAAGTGGTGGCGATATCAGCCGCGCATGCGGTTGACTTCTTGCCACCGCCCGAGGCTGACGACGCATGAAGGTTCTAATTGCGGGCGCTGGGATTGGCGGGCTGACCACGGCGCTTATGCTGCATGCGCGCGGGATCGGGTGCATCGTGCTCGAACAGGCCGCAGAGGTCCGCGAGGTCGGTGTTGGCATCAATACATTACCGCATTCGATCGCAGAGCTGGCCGCGCTTGGCCTGTTGGAGCGGCTTGATCAAATTGGGGTACGGACCCGTGAGCTGCGATATCTCACCTTGAAAGGCCAGGAGGTTTGGCGAGAGCTTCGCGGCCTTCATGCTGGGCATGATCACCCGCAATTTTCGATCCATCGCGGGCGCTTGCAAAAGCTGCTTTATGATGCAGTGATCGAGCGGATGGGGCAAGATGCGGTTCGCACCGGGCTCAGTCTTGCGGGCTTTATTCAGGATGAGGGCGGCGTGACGGCTCATTTCAGAGACACCCTGTCGGGCAGCGCCTCTGAGACGCTGCGCAGCGAAGTTCTGATCTGCGCCGATGGGATCCACTCGGTTGGGCGTCGCGCGTTCTATCCCAGCGAAGGGCCCGCCAAATGGCAGGGCGTGGTGATGTGGCGCGGGGCTGTGGATTGGCCTGTGTGGGAAGATGGCGAGACCATGGCCATCGCCGGAGGGCTTAGCGGCAAATTCGTTCTCTATCCGATTTCACCGATAAAGGACGGCAAACAGTTGATGAACTGGGTCGTCAATATCCGTGTGGCGGATGGCGACAAAACCTCTCCGCAGCGCGAGAGCTGGTCAAAGAAAACCACCCTTGCCAAAGTGTTGCCCTATGCCGAACGCTTCACCATCCCTGGCATGGACCTCGCAGCGCTCGTGCGAGCCAGCAGCGATATCTACGAATATCCGATGGCCGATAGGGATCCTTTGCCACGTTGGACCCATGGGCGCGTGACACTTTTGGGCGATGCGGCCCATCCGATGTATCCGGTCGGCTCAAACGGCGCGGCACAGGCGATACTTGATGCGCGCTGCCTCAGCGATCAGCTTGCCAATTCGGCGCATCCCCGCGAAGCCCTCTATCGCTATGAGCTGGAGCGTTTGCCGAAAACCGCCGAGGTTGTGCGTTTGAACCGCATCGGTGGACCTGAGCGCGTGATCGACGAGGTGGAAAAGCTGGCACCGGCAGGGTTTGCCGATGTGAACGACGTACTGAGCCACGCGGAGCGAAAAGCCATTGTCAGGGGCTACGCAAAAAAGGCAGGCTACGGACAGAAAACCTAAACAGGCGCTGTGAAAGCGTCACAACAACGGGAGAAAAGATCATGAGTACATTCAAGGCATCCATCAGCGCATTGGCCATCAGCGCTGCGAGCGCGTCCTCGGCCTTTGCGGAGGATCTAAAGATCGGGATGATCGTCACCTTGTCTGGCCCACCCGCCGCGCTTGGGCAACAAATCGTTGACGGGTTCCAGCTAGCCCTAGAGCAAAAAGGCGGCACGCTTGGCGGGCAAGCAACCGAACTGGTGATCGAAGATGACGAGTTAAAGCCCGATGTTGCGCTGCTGAAAGCCACATCGCTGATTGAGAAAGAAGACGTTGATTTCGTTGTCGGGACCGTATTCTCGAACATGTTGCAAGCGATTTTTAAGCCAGTTGTGGCGTCAGAGACCTTCTTGATCAGTCCCAATGCCGGTCCATCGACCTTTGCCGGGAAGAACTGCAATCCCTACTTCTTTGCGACCTCCTATCAAAACAACCAGAACGCCGAAGTCAGCGGCATGATTGCCAACGAAGAAGGCTTTACCAATGTCTTTGCAATGGCGCCCAATTATCAGGCCGGGCGTGACAATATGGACGGCTTCAAGCAGACCTTCAATGGCACGGTAACGGATGAAGTCTTTACCCCGCTTGGGCATCAGGATTTTTCGGCTGAGCTGGCGCGGCTTTCGACCTCTGACGCAGAAGCAATGTTCACCTTCATGCCAGGGGGCATGGGTGTGCGTCTGGTCAAGCAATTCGATGCGGCAGGGCTGGCGGGCAACAAGAAATTCATGTCGGTTTTCACAACCGATGAAACAACCCTGCCCGGCCAGAAGGACGCCGCCGTTGGCTTTCTTGCCGCAGGCACCTGGGCCCCTGATATGGACACCGAAGCAAACACCGCTTTCGTGACCGCGTTCGAAGAAAAATATGGCTATATTCCTGGCTCTTACGCGATGCAGGCCTATGATACCGCCATGCTGATTGATAGCGCAGTTGCCAAATTGGGCGGCGATCTGAGCGATAAGGACGCTGTGCGCGCCGCGATTAAGGCGGCAGATTTCAACTCTGTGCGCGGTGATTTCGCCTTTAACAACAACCACTATCCGATCCAGGATT
Source organism: Aliishimia sp. (assembly GCA_963678085.1). Taxonomy (GTDB): domain Bacteria; phylum Pseudomonadota; class Alphaproteobacteria; order Rhodobacterales; family Rhodobacteraceae; genus Aliishimia. The sequence continues at coordinate 275,953 of OY782680.1, read as the reverse complement.
TCCACATGCTGAATGTCGCAAAGCGTGAAGACGGGAAATTCCACACTTCCTTTGTGCGTACCATCGTCGAAAACTACGAAGACAGTTTCCACGACGATTGCCGCATGTAAATTGTGCCGGGGCTGTGCGTGATCGCGCGGCCCCCACCGCTTTGAAGTCAGTTCTCAAAGGAACGACATGTCTCTCACACTTTTCTTGATCCTCGTCCTTAACGGGATTCAGTATGGCATCCTGCTGTTTTTGATTGCCGCCGGGCTGACTCTGGTCTTTGGTGTGATGGGCTTTATCAACCTGGCCCATGGTGTGCAGTATATGGTAGGCGCTTATCTGGTCTTTGCCTTTTACAGCATGACCGGGAGCTTTGGGCTTGCGATGGTGCTCTCGCTTGTGACCGCCCTTGCCTTTGGGCTGTTTCTTGAGTTTTTCATCTTTCGCCACCTTTATGAGCGCTCCCATCTGGATCAAGTGCTGGCGACCTTTGGAATTATCATCTTTCTCAATGAGCTTGCGAAAGTGGTCTTTGGTCCGACAACATTGTCGATTGATCCGCCCGAATTTCTGTCTGGCTCGGTTCAACTCACAGAGCAACTGCGCTATCCGGTGTATCGTTTCGCCACAATCATCGCTGGGCTGGTCGTTGCCGCAGCCTTGTTTGCAATCGTCAGCTATACAAGGGTTGGCATGCTGATTAGGGCTGGGGCCACATCCCCCGAGATTGTTTCGGCCCTTGGTGTGAACATCAAGCGACTTTTCATGATTGTCTTTGGCGTTGGTGCGATGCTGGCGGGTTTGGCGGGTGTGATCGCTGCGCCGATATTCGCGATTGAGCCGGGCATGGGGGATAATATTCTGATTGTGGCTTTTGTCGTCATCATCACTGGCGGGATTGGCTCCATTGGCGGGGCCTTTGTCGCAGCTTTGCTTGTCGGGTTAATCGATACGCTGGGGCGGAGCTTGTCTGTCGAGCTGTTATCCGCAGTCTTTTCGCCATCTGTGGCCAATCAGATCGGCCCTGCGCTGGCATCAATGCTGATTTACGTTTTGATGGCAGCAATCTTGATCTTCCGGCCAAAAGGGCTGCTGCCTGCGCGTGGGGTGGCTTAATGGACCGTGCATTCACCACCGGGCTCGCTATTTTCGCGCTCTTGCTGATAGCACCGATGGCGCTAGAACTGATGGGCGCGGGCTATCTGTCCGGCCTCCTCATCAAAGCGATGCTCCTCGCCATTGCCGCGATCTCGCTCAATCTACTAATTGCCCATGGTGGCATGGTGAGCCTTGGTCATGCCGCCTTCGTCGCGGTGGGGGCCTATGCGGCGGCCATTGCGCTGGAGTCGGGCATTGAGAACATCCTGGTGCTGCTGGCGATAACGCTCGCGGTCACTGCCGCCGTGGCCTTGGTCACTGGCGCGCTGGCCCTGCGCACAAGCGGCGTCTACTTTCTGATGATCACGCTCGCCTTTGGACAAATGATCTTTTTCACCCTCTCCTCTCTCGCCGCATATGGGGGCGATGATGGCCTGACGCTTTGGTCACTAGCGACGCTTTGGGGCAGCGATGTCGTGCAAAATGGCAGCGGGCTTTATTTTGTGATCCTTGCCACCATGATCGCCGCCTGGTGGGGGGTGCATCGGATCAGCGAAGCGCGCTTTGGGCGTGTTCTGCGCGCCGCCCGCGATAATCCTCAGCGCACCGCCATTATGGGCTATAACGTCAAACGCTACCAACTGGTGGCCTATGTGATCGCCGCGATGATTGCTGGTGTGTCCGGCCTGCTCACAATGCAGCATGCCGAATTTGTCAGCCCCGCGCTCGCAGCCTGGCAGCGGTCGGGCGATTTGATTGTTGTGGTCGTTCTAGGCGGTCTAAGCAGCCGCAATGGCGCTATTCTTGGGGCCTTCTTCATCGTTCTGGCAGAGGAAATCCTAAGCCAGTTTTTGCACGAATGGCGCCTTCTCTATGGTCCACTTCTGGTGGTCATGGTGCTTTATGCCAAAGGCGGGCTGAGCGATTTGCTCAGCCGCCCAGCAAAGGCATAAACGATGCTAGAGCTGCGCAACCTCAATAAACGATTCGGAGCCCTCCAGGTCACGCGCGATGTCAGCGTGTCCGTCAGCGCCACCACCTGTCATGCCCTGATCGGTCCAAACGGGGCAGGTAAGACCACATTGATTCACCAAATCTCTGGGGTGTTGCAACCCGATAGCGGTGAGATCATGCTTGATGGTCGCAATCTTTTGCCGCTCAGTATGGATCAACGCGCGCAAGCGGGGCTGAGCCGGACGTTTCAAATCACTTCGGTGCTGCCAAGTTTCTCAGTCCTCGAAAACGTGGCGATCGCGGTTCAGGCCAAGTCGGGCAGCAGTATGCGCTTCTTACGCCGCGCCGCCCGCGAAACCGCGCTGAACGCGCGCGCCATGGAGATCCTAACCCGCATTGATCTTGTGGATAGGGCACATATGCGCGCCGGGGATTTGTCACATGGCGAGCTACGGCTTGTCGAACTGGCCCTTGCATTGGCCGGAGAGCCAAAGTTGTTACTGCTTGATGAACCCATGGCAGGGCTGGGCCAACGCGAAAGCGCGCGGCTTATCGACTTTCTCGGCTCTCTCAAAGGTCACATCCCCATGCTTCTGGTCGAGCATGACATGGATGCTATTTTCAAGCTCAGCGACAGCGTGTCGGTCCTGGTGGATGGCGCTGTGGTTGCCACTGGCACCCCACAACAGATCCGAGAAGACCCGATCACGCGCGCCGCTTATCTGGGCGAGGACACTGTATGAGCGCGTTTGCGAAAATCGAAGATCTTCACGCCGGATATGGCAATGCACAGGTGCTCTTCGGTCTAAATCTGCACATAGAACAAGGCGAAGTCACCACTCTGATGGGCCGAAACGGCATGGGCAAGACAACAACCGTGCGCTGTTTGATGGGCATGTTAAAGCCACGAGCGGGGCAGATCTTGATCAAAAATCAGGACATGACTGGGGCCGCGCCTTTTCAGATCGCTCAGGCTGGCGTCGGTCTGGTTCCCGAGGGGCGGCATGTGTTTCCCTCATTGACTGTTGCCGAGAACCTCCTCGCCACATCGCGCATCGGGAATGGGGCGTGGAGCGAGACCAGAATTTACGAAGCCTTCCCCCGGCTGGCCGAGCGAAAGGGTCACTACGGGTTTCAATTGTCAGGAGGTGAGCAGCAAATGCTCGCAATTGGTCGCGCCTTGATGACCAACCCCGACCTTCTTATCTTGGACGAGGCGACAGAGGGGCTCGCACCGCTTATCCGCGCAGAGATCTGGGACTTGCTGCACCACCTCAAATCAACCGGCTTATCGATCCTGTTGATTGACAAGAACCTAGCCGAGCTCTCGCGTATCTGCGACAAATTCTATGTGATCGAGAAAGGGCAGATCGTATGGAGCGGCACAGCGGATGCGCTTCACTCTAGCCGTGAGCAGGTCGAAAGCCACTTGCACATATGAAAAAACAGTTTTCACTCTAGTCCATCGACCCAAGTAAATTGCCATGCAATTTACGAGGAAAGTTGATGGATAAACAAAAGCCTAGTCCTCTACTTTGTCCGTCAGAACGCGCGAAGCAGAGGACTAGAACGGGGCCCGCGTCACGCGCCACCGGTATCAAAGTCCCCGGCCCCCCGAGCGCGGTTCAGCGGATCGACTACTCACGCTGCGTTGCTACGCCGTACAGGAGAAGTTGAGGTGCTTCTGGCGCGGCGTGCTGCGATGTTCTGGCAATTTCGTAGAACTCGGTCTAGGGCCTTAGATAATTGTTCTTGAAAGCGACTAAGCTGCGTAACGATAGCCTCGATACTATCTGTATCTTCATTCAGGATTGCCGATTCGATGCGACACATGATGCGGTTCATTGCGAGCCCTGTTAAGTGCTTGCGCAATTTACCTGACAAAGCAGCATAGCTTTCAAATTCTTCGGTGATACGCTTATCAGTCTTGGAAATATCTCGCTCTAATGAGCAGAGTGCTGCATCAAGATGTGCGAGTTCTTGTGCTTTATCCAACCCTTCTGGCACAATTCCCTGACTGCGGAACGCCTCCACTGCATGGCAGTAAACCTGACCAGCCGAGATCCCAAATCGACCGCGTTGTGCGGCCTGCAACAGCACTTCCAGATCATCAGACATACGGGCGATATCCCCCAAGAGCGTCTGTGTTGTGGCCTCATAATCCTGCGCTAAGATTTGGATGGACGCCCCCCCTTGTTCCAGCCGCGCGCCGAGCACCTTGAGATTTGCGGGTACAGATCTAATCGATTGAACTTGTGAGATAATTTTCGTTACATCTTCCTTAAGCTCTTCACACATAGCCGTGATCTGTTCAAAATCGGCAAAAGCTTTATCGGGTGCCTCGCCTGACAAGGTCATAAAATGAGCATATTCTTTGCTCAGCGCATAAGCCATGAAATTTGCATAGTCTCGGAATCCAAGCTCTTGAACAGCCTCGACTATCTTGTCCCCGCCTTGCTCGGGGGTCAGATCACCGCTTTTTTCTTGCGCCAACAGGGTCGCATACAATTTTTTGACATTGCCAATAACCTCTTCCGAAGGGTTCAAGCGTACCGATAGATATCCGCTTTCAACAGGTAGAACCACAGCGAATACCCAATAGTATCGACCAGATTTCGCGCGGTTTTTCACATATCCCGCAAAGGGGGCACCAGATTTAAGCGTCTGCCACATAAGCCAAAACACAGATTTCGGCATATCTGGGTGACGAATGATCTTGTGGGGCGCGCCATCCAATTCGTCCCAACCATACCCGGAAAGGCGGAAAAATGTATCATTCCCAAATTTAATCACGCCCCGTTCATCGGTTCGAGACATAAAAACATCCAAACGATCATAATCCGGGACGGTTTCATTGATAAGGGGCTGCCGGGTATCTGTCACGATATGTTTCCTGCTCTACTAACTCAGCAGACCTTAGCGGCTCTTCGTTACTCTTTGGTAAACCTAACCGGACCCATTGCACGCCTAATGCAAGAAAGTGGAACCAGTTCACAAGCTAATCTTCAAAAATTGTTATTATTTTCAACTCTCTACGGCTAAATCACAAATTGCACCAAGGTTTCATCATTTGTAATATCCGTGTAGGTGAACCCTGTTTGATCCAACTCTGCGAACAGACGATCAAAATTTTCGCGCCGGCTCGTTTCGATCCCGATCAACACAGAGCCGAAATTTCGCGCTGATTTCTTAAGATATTCAAAGCGCGCGATATCGTCGTCGGGGCCTAGAATGTTCAGAAAATCCTTCAACGCGCCGGGCCGTTGGGGCAATCGTAGGATGAAATATTTCTTAACGCCCGAGTAACGCTGTGCGCGTTCTTTTACCTCGGGTAGTCGCTCAAAATCGAAATTGCCACCTGAGGCGATGCAAACCACCTGTTTTCCTTTGATTTCTTCGGCAATATCCGAAAGTGCCTCGATGGCCAGGGCACCGGCGGGTTCTAGCACGATCCCTTCAACATTCAGCATCTCAAGCATTGTCGTGCAGAGCCGGTCCTCTTGGATTGTGATCACGCTATTTTCCGACACATCAGACAAACGGGCAAATGTGCGCGCGCCAATCTGAGCAACCGACGCTCCATCCACAAAACTATCCACAGGCGAGACATCAATCGGCGCACCGTGATGCAAGGCCTGTTGCAAGCTCGGCGCACCGGCGGGTTCAACAAAGGTAAACTGCGTTTCGGCTCGAAAATAGCTATATAGGCCAGAAGCCAAACCACCCCCACCAACCGGAATTACTATGTGATCAGGCGCGCGACCAAGCTGTGCTTCGATTTCTACCCCAACGGAGGCTTGCCCCTCAATCACGTCTTCATCGTCGAAGGGCGAGAGGAAATAGCCCTGTTGCTGGGCGCAAAATTCCTGCGCTGAGGCGAGGGTGTCGTCGAAATAATCCCCAACCAGCTTGATCTCGACCTGATCGCCACCAAACATGCGTGTTTTCATGATTTTTTGCTGCGGGGTAGTGACGGGCATGAAAACCACCCCTCGCACACCAAAATGGCGGCACATGAAGGCAACCCCCTGCCCGTGATTTCCAGCACTGGCACAGACAAACAGGCTTTGGCCCTGCACCTTGCGCATGGCATTAAACGCCCCGCGCAGTTTGTAAGAACGAACCGGGCTCAGATCTTCGCGTTTCAGCCAAATATCCGCGCCAAAGCGTTGAGATAAATGCATATTCTTCAAAAGCGGCGTTCGGGGGAACACCTCTCTCATAGCCATTTCAGCGCGGCGGGCGGCCGTTACGAATTGATCTGTCATATTAACCTATCGGCATTTTTCTTACAGAGACTGAAGCCCCGTCTCCTATCAAAGAACAAGTTGAAATAACACCATATATGCTGCGCATCTACGTCGCATCCCCCTATCGGCCTGACTTGCCAAGGTTAAGGAAACACGGTAACTCGCCAGGCGGTATATCATTTCGGAGGCTCCCATGACGGCACCCAAAAAAGTAGTTCTCGCTTATTCTGGGGGCCTAGATACCTCTATCATTTTGAAATGGCTGCAAACTGAATACGGGTGCGAGGTCGTGACCTTCACCGCCGATCTGGGCCAGGGCGAAGAGTTGGAACCGGCCCGCGCGAAAGCGGAAATGATGGGTGCCAACGCGATCTATATCGAAGATCTTCGCGAAGAATTTGTGCGCGACTTCGTGTTCCCCATGTTCCGCGCCAATGCAGTTTATGAGGGGCTTTACCTTTTGGGCACCTCTATCGCGCGCCCCCTTATTTCAAAGCGTTTGGTTGAGATTGCCGCTGCTGAGGGCGCGGATGCTGTGGCCCATGGCGCAACCGGCAAGGGCAATGATCAGGTGCGGTTCGAGCTATCCGCCTATGCGCTCAACCCTGATATTAAGGTGATTGCACCCTGGCGGGAATGGGACCTGTCCAGCCGTACCAAACTGATTGATTTTGCCGAAAAGAACCAAATTCCGATTGCGAAAGACAAACGCGGCGAGGCTCCCTTTAGCGTGGATGCGAACCTGCTGCACACCTCCTCTGAGGGCAAAGTGCTAGAAGATCCCGCCGTGCAGGCCCCTGATTATGTCTTTCAACGCACTGTGCATCCAGAGGACGCGCCAGATGCGCCGGAATATGTCGAAATCGGGTTTGAGCGCGGCGATGCAGTCTCTATTGATGGGGTTAGGCTCTCACCGGCTGAGCTTTTGACCAAGCTAAACGAGATCGGCGGGCGGCATGGCTGTGGGCGTTTGGACCTTGTTGAAGGTCGTTTTGTCGGCATGAAGTCGCGCGGCATCTATGAAACGCCTGGCGGCACATTGTTGCTTGAGGCGCATCGCGGGATTGAATCGATCACCCTGGATCGCGGCGCGGCGCATCTGAAAGACGAGCTAATGCCGCGCTATGCGGAGCTGATTTATAACGGCTTTTGGTTCTCACCCGAGCGCGAAATGTTGCAAGCGGCCATCGACAAAAGCCAAGAACATGTGAGCGGCACCGTGCGGCTTAAGCTCTATAAAGGCAGCGCCTCTTGTGTTGGGCGTTGGTCTGAAAACAGTCTCTATTCCGAGGCGCATGTGACCTTTGAAGACGACGCAGGCGCTTATGATCAAGCGGATGCGGCGGGCTTTATCAAACTGAACGCGCTGCGCCTGAAGCTGCTCGCAGCGCGAGACCGCAAGGCAGACAGCTAAATTTTGTACTGAGCAAGCTTTTCGTAATAGGGCATAGCTTGCTCAGCCAATCTTGTCATGTCAGGCAAAGGCCCCTCTGGCCCACCAAACCCGGTCGAGGCGTGCACAGCGCCATACCAATGCTGAGCCCAAATGCCATCTGCCGGATGCCCGCCCTTGGGCCATGACAGCATCATAGGATCCCAGGGGATTTCCAGCGCTGCGCAAAGCCGTTTTAGGCTCTGTTGCGGGGCTTTTCGAATGTCGAAACTGTCCACGACCACCGGCTTTAGGCCCATGTCAACAATCTGATTGAATATCTCAACCTGCTGGACAAAGCCGATATCGGGCAGCTCTGGGCTTTCCCGCTTTTTCTCATAACTTGCCACTACGCGCGCCGGGTGCCGGATCAGAAAGGCATGTTTGACCTCAGCAAACCAATCACGCGGGATTCCATCCACCATATGATGGGTCATTTGCTTTGAATAGAGCCTGTTTTGGGGTTTTTGCTGCATCTGCTGGGAGACGCGCGCCGGATTGCATTCCATAGAGCTAAGGATCTGATCGCGCATGGGATGATCCGCCCCGGTGAGAGACAGATAAGCCCCATAAAAGGGTTCATCCAAAACCTGAAAATCTGCACGCGCGCCAAAGCTATACATCATGGCCGTCGATAGATTACGCGGCCCGGACCACATCGCGATATGCATCGTTTTGATCAACCTTTCCCGCTGCGAGGATTGCCGTGTTCACTATATCATTCACCGTTGCATGCTGACCATCGTGGAAAACGGGGACATACATTTCTTTTTAAAGCGCTGCTCAATGATAAAACACCGGGCGCTTTAATATCCTCAAGGTTAGCAGTACCAGCCCTTTCGTGTCGCGTGTGAGGTCGTTATGCTACGCGAACTAAACCTGGGGGAAGCAATGACCGTCACACCCATGATGGCACAATATCTTGAAATCAAAGACGCCCATAAAGACGCGCTTTTATTCTATAGGATGGGTGATTTTTATGAGATGTTCTTTGAGGATGCTGTTGCGGCGGCAGAGGCTCTGGACATCGCCTTGACCAAACGGGGTAAGCATTCCGGCCAAGATATTCCAATGTGCGGCGTTCCAGTGCATGCGGCAGAGGGCTATTTTCTAACGCTGATCCGCAAAGGCTTTCGGGTTGCCGTCTGTGAACAGCTTGAAAGCCCTGCCGAGGCAAAGAAGCGCGGCTATAAGGCGGTAGTGAAACGCGGTGTTGTTCGGGTTGTCACACCTGGAACCTTGACCGAAGACAGTCTGCTAAGTGCGCGCCAGCATAACTATTTGGCCGCTTTTGCCCAAGTTAGAGACTTATCTGCGCTTGCTTGGCTCGATATGTCTACTGGGGCGGTTCAGGTCATGATCACAGATCGTGCACGTCTCAGCGCCGAAATTGCCCGCCTTGCCCCAGCTGAGATCATTGTATCTGACGCAAATTATGAGGAATTGGCCTATTTAGAGCCTGAATTTGGGGTGGCCGTGACTGAACAACCCCGTATGAGCTTTGACAGTGCTGCGTCGGAAAATCGGCTCTTATCTTGCTATTATGTGAAATCTTTGGAGGCGTTTGGCCAGTTTAGCCGGGCTGAGATTTCGGCTTTGGGCGGGCTCTTGAGCTACGTGGAATTAACGCAAAAGGGTCAACTTCCCCACCTTTCACGACCGCGGCAAGAGACTTCGGATGCTTTTGTGCATATTGATGCTGCGACCCGGCGGAACCTTGAGCTGACACAGAGCCTAACGGGTGGTCGTGCGGGATCGCTTTTATCGGTTATGGATCGCACATCGACTGCGGCCGGGGCGCGCTTGCTTGAGCGGCGGCTATCGGCTCCGTCGCAAAAGCCAGATGTGATCAATGCGCGGCTTTCGAGCGTTACATATTACTATGAAAATCAATCTCTTGCGAGGGATTTGCAGGCCCATCTCAAACGTATTCCTGATTTAGATCGTGCGGTCTCTCGGCTGTCTTTAAACCGTGGGGGGCCGCGTGATTTAGGCTCTATTCGCAGCAGCTTAGAGCAAGGCGCATTATTGTATCAATCATTAATCAATTTAGCGGACCCGCACCCGCATAAGAACCTAACAGTTTTGACGGAATGCACAGATTTGCTTGATGCGCTTGATAGAACGCTGATTGCAGAACCTCCGCTTTTGGCAAGAGATGGGGGATTTGTTGCGCCGGGCGTTCGAGAGGATTTGGACCAAGCACGGGAATTGCGGGATGAGGGGCGCTCGATCATTGCGGGGCTTCAGAAAACCTATCAAGAGCATACAGGCATCGCCGCGTTGAAGGTAAAGCATAACAACGTGCTTGGGTATTTCGTGGAATGCACCGCCACGCATGCAGATAAAATGATGTCTCCGCCCTTGTCAGAGACGTTTATTCATCGGCAGACCACGGCAAATCAGGTTCGATTTACCACGGTTCAACTGTCGGATCTTGAACGCCGGATCCAGTCCGCAGGTGCCGACGCTTTGCGGATCGAGCTTGAGGAGTTTTCGCAGCTATGCGCGCTTGCCCTTGAAAGCGCAGCGAAACTTCACGACGTTTCACGTGAAATAGCCCAAATTGACTTGGCGGTTTCGCTCGCACTGCTCGCCGTTGAGGAGAACTGGGTTAAGCCGAAGATTGACAATTCACGCCATTTTGAAATCATTGGCGGGCGTCATCCGGTGGTCGAGGCATCCTTGCGAAATCAGAGTGGCAGAAGCTTTGTAGCAAATGATTGTAATCTAAGCCCCGATGATGGCACTGCAAAAGCTTGGATCCTGACAGGCCCTAATATGTCGGGTAAGTCAACATTTCTGCGGCAAAACGCGTTAATCGCTATTCTTGCGCAGATGGGCAGCTACGTGCCCGCTACCTTTGCCCATATTGGCTGCGTTGGCCAGGTGTTTTCACGCGTGGGCGCGTCGGATGATCTAGCGCGGGGGCGCTCTACCTTTATGGTAGAGATGGTAGAGACTGCATCAATCCTAAATCAATCTGACGATAAGGCTCTAGTTATTTTGGATGAGATTGGTCGGGGCACTTCGACCTATGATGGGCTCTCTATTGCTTGGGCCACGCTGGAACATTTGCATGACGTGAACCGGTGCCGGGTGCTTTTCGCGACGCATTATCATGAGTTGACCCAACTTTCAGAGCGTATGGCCGGAATTGAAAACGCGATGGTCACGGCCAAAGAGTATAACGGTGACGTTATTTTCCTGCACGAGGTGAAACGCGGCGCGGCAGATCGTAGCTATGGGGTTCAGGTGGCCCGGCTTGCTGGCTTGCCTCCCCCCGTGATCGAGCGCGCACGCGCCATTCTCGCCAATTTAGAGCAGGGCGCGCGCGAAGGCAAAGCCGCACCGCTGGCTGTATTGGACGATTTGCCCTTGTTTGCGGCTATTCCTGAGGACTCGCCGCAAGTTTCGCCTGATCAAACAGCCCTGCAAAACGCCCTTGATAATCTACACCCCGATGAGATGTCCCCGCGGGATGCGTTGGATGCGCTATATAGATTGAAGGCGCTGTCTACTGAGCCGGGGTTGAGCTAACCCCAACCTGCGCCGGGCGCAAAAGACGGTCATGCAGCATGAAACCTTCAGCAGCTACATCGATGATCTGACCAGCTCTTGTTCCGGGCACTGGTGCCTCGAACATGGCTTGGTGCTTTTGTGGATTGAACTGGTCGCCAACGGCGGGCGAAATGAGCACGATCCCATGTTTTGAAAACACATTAAGCAGCTCGCGCATGGTGAGCTGAACACCCTCAACCAGAGCGGCGCTGTCTTCGCCTTCCATCTTTGTGGCCGCTTCAAGCGCGCGTTTCATGTTGTCATAAACCGGCAAAATATCGCGCGCGAGCTTTGAACCACCATAATTTTCCGCCTCGCGCCGATCTTTTTCAGACCGTTTACGCGCATTCTCGGCATCTGCCAAAGCGCGCATGAACTTATCTTGGAAATCATCGCGCTCGGCACGCAAAGCCTCTAATTCTTCAGTATTGCCAGCTACGTCACTAGGAAGATCGCCATCGAACTCCATAGCCTCTTCCAACATTTCATCCAGCGTTTGCAGTGTTTCTTCTTTTTTTCCGTCTGCCATGTTGGCCCCTTAGCTTCTGTCAGTGAGCAGCCGTCCAACCAGCTGCGCTGTATAATCCACGATCGGAACAATGCGTCCATAATTCAAGCGCGTGGGGCCAATCACACCAACGGCACCCACGACCTTACGGTCAGCGTTCATATATGGAGAAACCACCAAAGAGGAACCCGAAAGTGAAAAAAGTTTGTTTTCAGAACCAATAAAAATGCGCACACCCTCGCCCTCTTCGGTGAGATCCAGAAATTCGGCAATATCTCGTTTACGTTCAAGGTCATCAAACAGGGTTCGAATACGTTCTAGTTCCTCGCCCTGCTCTTCTGTTAACAAATTTGCGCGCCCCCGCACGATCAGCCGCTCGGCCTGTTCGCCATCTTGCATCCATGCTGCCAGGCCTTGCTCTACAAGTTCGCTCGCCAGGCTGTTCAATTCTTGCCGTTTTGCTGAAATTTCTTGCTCTAACAGCTTTTGCAGCTCGCTAAGGGTGCGCCCCTCGATCAGGGCATTGAGAAAGTTGGCGGCCTCTCGCATAGAGCTAGGGGTTTGACCCAAGGGCGGTGTAAAGAGCCGGTTTTCCACATGACCATCCGCAAAAACCAAAACGACCAAAGCACGGTCCTGCGCAAGAGGGATAAATTCGATATGTTTAATGGCCGCCTCTTGTTTTGGCGCAAGCACCAAGGACGCCCCTTGCGTCACACCAGAAAGAGCGGACCCAACCCGATCCAGCAGTTTCGTCACATCGCCGGAATTGTCGCCCAAGGTAGCATCAATCCGCTCGCGATCCTCATCATCGGGCAGGCCCAATTCAAGAATACCATCCACGAACATGCGTAGCCCTTGCTGCGTTGGGATGCGCCCCGCACTGACATGGGGGCTGTTCAGCAAGCCAAGATATTCAAGATCCTGCATCACATTGCGGATCGTTGCAGCTGAGACCTTTTCACTAAATTCACGGGTCAGCGTGCGCGAACCTACCGGATCACCTGATTCCAGATACCCCTCGACCACGCGGCGGAACACCTCGCGGGAGCGATCATTCATTTCATTAAGCAGGTTCGGGCTATCAATCATGGCGCTATGATCAATAAAATTTGGAAACGGGCTTGCATCAACGGGACTCGTCCAGGTATCGGAAATTGCAATTTGAATGAGGGTATCATGCGACCATCTGGCAGAAAAATAAACGAAATGCGTAATGTTTCAATCGAAACCGGCATAACGCGTCACGCTGAGGGCTCTTGTTTGATCAGAATGGGCGATACCCATGTGATTTGCACCGCCACAATTGAGGATCGTGTGCCCCCGTTTATTAAAGGAACAGGCCTTGGCTGGGTGACGGCTGAATATGGCATGTTGCCCCGCTCGACCCATTCGCGGATGCGGCGCGAGGCAGCATCGGGCAAGCAGGGTGGAAGAACTGTTGAAATTCAGCGTCTTATCGGTCGGGCGCTGCGTGCTGGCGTGGACCGGGTTGCCTTGGGAGAGCGGCAGATCACAGTGGATTGTGATGTGATCCAAGCCGATGGTGGGACGCGCTGCGCCTCGATCACGGGCGGATGGGTTGCGCTGAAGCTGGCTGTGCAAAAGCTCTTGAAAGCGGGTGATGTCTTGAGCGATCCGATTGTAGACCATGTGGCTGCGGTGAGCTGCGGGATTTATGCGGGCCAAGCCGTGCTTGATCTGGATTATCCCGAAGATAGTGATGCGGGCACGGATGGGAATTTCATCATGACGGGCGCGCATAAGCTGATTGAGGTGCAAATGTCTGCAGAGGGGGCTGCCTTTAGCCGGGATCAGATGAATAACCTGCTTGATCTGGCTGAAAAAGGTGTCTCTGAACTGGTCGAAGTCCAGAAAAGCGCCACCGCATGAGCCGGGTTTTCGAAGGCAAAACACTTCTTTTCGCGACCCATAATGCGGGAAAGCTTGAAGAGGTGCAGCAAATTCTGGCCCCTTATGATATTGAGGTCAAAGGGGCTAAGGATTTTGATCTGCCGGAACCTGAAGAAACCGAGAACACCTTTGTCGGGAATGCGCGAATTAAAGCACGGGCAGCTATGGAGGCGACGGGCCTACCTGCTTTGGCAGATGACAGCGGGATTCAGGTCGATGCTCTGGACGGTGCCCCTGGTGTTTACACGGCTGATTGGGCGGAAACACCCGCTGGGCGTGATTTCATGATGGCGATGGAAAAAACCCATAATCTACTTGAAGAAGCGAAAGCCGCGCATCCCCGCACCGCGCGTTTTTGTTCTACTCTGTTGCTGGTTTGGCCCGATGATCATGAGGAAATTTACGAGGGCATAGCCGAAGGCCACCTGATTTGGCCCCCACGCGGGCTTGAGGGCCATGGCTATGATCCGATTTTTGTGCCCGAAGGGTACGAGATCACGTTCGGGGAAATGTCTTGGGCACAAAAGAATGAAATCAGTCATAGAGCCCGTGCGTTTGAAAAGCTGATTGAGCAGAGTTTTGCCTGACCCGCTTAGCAAGAATGACTTAAGTATTTATATTCATTGGCCTTTTTGTGAGGCTAAATGCCCATATTGCGATTTTAACAGCTATGTAGCCAAGTCGATTGATTATGACGCTTGGACAAATGCGTTTTGCGATGCGCTAGAGCGTCAAGCAGAGTTTTGCCAGGATCGGCTTATTCACACGATTTACTTTGGTGGCGGAACCCCAAGCCTGATGCGCCCAGCGATGGTAGAGCGGGTATTGAACAAGATCTCTGAAACATGGCGATTTAAGAACGATGTTGAGATTACGCTCGAAGCTAACCCCAGTTCTGTGGAATATGAGAAATTCGCCGACTTTCGCCGCGCCGGTATCAATCGTGTATCATTAGGCGTTCAAGCTCTAAACGACCAAGATTTAAAGCGTCTTGGGCGGTTACATTCTGTAAGCGAGGCTTTGGAGGCTTTGGACATTGCGAGGGCGACATTTGATCGCTGTAGCTTTGATCTGATTTATGCGCGGCAAGATCAGAAATTGAAGGATTGGGAGCAAGAGCTAACACACGCTTTATCCTTGGGTTTTTCTCATATGTCTTTGTATTCATTGACAATTGAGAGGGGAACAGCGTTTGGCGACCGCTTCGAGTCAGGTCTGCTTAAAGGATTACCAGATGAAGATCGCCAAGCTGATATGTTTGAGCTAACACGGGATTTATGTGCTGATCATGGTCTTTTTGCCTATGAAGTCTCCAATTTTGGCCGAGATGATGACTATTCGCGCCACAATATGATGTATTGGGCCGGGGGTGATTACCTAGGCATTGGGCCCGGCGCACATGGACGATTTACTGATACTGGAGGGGTTCGCTGGAGTTCTGAGACTGAACTTAACCCTATGAAATGGCTAAGCTCAGCGCAGGGAAATTCAAATACAATTTGGGAAAAACTCACTGATAGGGATCATGCGGTTGAGTTGATCTCAATGGGGTTGCGCCGGTCTTCTGGAATTGATTTAGAATTGGTACAGTCGCGAACGGGCTTCTCTGTATCATATAATGGGCTGGAAGAGCTGTTCGACCTTGGTGCTATCACAATAGCAGAGGGGAAAATTCGCGTTTCCCCACAGTGGTTTGCACTTTTGAATCAAATAGTGCTTAAGCTTCTTCCCTAAAATCCACTCAACTGCCGGCAAAGGTCATCGAGCTGGTCGAGAGATTTATAACTAATGGTAATTTTCCCACCTTCTCCGCTCGCCGCATGATCGATTGACACATGCATTCCAATTGCGGCTGAAAGATCGCCTTCTAGTGCTTTTGTATCGGCATCTTTGGTTGATGGCTTTGGCTGGCGCTGCTTTGCGACCTTATTCGTGGGTTCTTGAGGGCCTTTTGCAAGCGCTTCGGTTGCGCGCACAGACAAACCATCTTCGACAACCTTTTTTGCGAGAGTCGATGCGTTATCCGATGTGATCAACGCACGCGCATGACCGATGGACAGCTTATTTTCTTGCAGCAGAGTTTGCACATCCTCGGGCAGCTGCATAAGACGCAACAGATTGGCGATATAGCTGCGGCTTTTACCCAAAGACTTCGCCAATTCTTCCTGAGTATGACCGAAACTATCCATCAACTGTCGATAACCTTGAGCCTCTTCGATCGGATTCAAGTCTGCCCGCTGAACATTCTCGATAATCGCGACTTCTAAGACCTCGGTGTCAGATAAATCACGAATAACAACCGGAATTTCATGTAATTGCGCATTCTGAGCCGCACGCCAGCGCCGTTCTCCTGCTACGACTTGATATTTGTCCGACCCGATTGGTCTAACAATGATCGGCTGAATAATCCCCTTTTCGCGAACCGAAGCGGTCAGATCCGCAAGATCTTCGATAGCAAATGACTTTCGCGGCTGATTTGGATTCGCTTCGATCATGTCAATGGGCAAAACTCGGTCCCGCACGACGGGTGCCGTTTCCGCGCCTTCGGTATCAAGCTGAACATCTGACATGAGGGCCGACAAGCCTCTGCCTAATCCTCGTTTCTTGTCCAGTTTAGACATGCTCTGCCTCTTTCTTGATTTCTCGTTGCAAAAGCTCATCGGCCAAGTTTTTATAGGCTAAGGCGCCTTTCGAAGTTTTATCATATTCGATGACCGGTAGTGAAAATGAGGGCGCTTCACTTAATCGCACATTTCTTGGTATTGTTGTCTTATAAACCAAGTCCCCAAGGGTGTCGCGTGCGTCTTTTTCAACCTGTTGGGCAAGGTTATTCCTAGAATCATGCATTGTGATCAAGACGCCTTCGATGCGTAGATTGGGATTTCCGCTCTGACGCACTTCGCGAAGGGTTAACATCAATTGAGATAGACCTTCCAAAGCAAAAAACTCAGCTTGCAGAGGCACCAAAACGGAGTTGGCTGCGATCATTGCGTTCACAGTCAACAGATTGAGTGAAGGTGGGCAGTCGATAAATATGTAGTCAAAACCAAGGTTTTTTACCAGCCTGCGATGAAGAGCATCGCGCAATAGAACGCTGCGCCGCTCGTTTGACATCAATTCCATATCTGCCGAGCTAAGATCAATATTTGCAGGAATAATATAGAGATTCTCAAACTCTGTAGGGCAAATTATGTCCGCTACGGCAACGTCCTTGTCAAAGATCAGATCGAAAGTGGTCAAATCCCTTTCTTCTGGCTCGATCCCCAACCCAGTGGAGGCATTGCCCTGCGGGTCCAAGTCGATAACGAGCACCTCTTTGCCACGCTTCGCTAAGGCAGAAGAAAGATTTATTGCTGTGGTTGTTTTCCCAACCCCGCCTTTTTGATTAGCAATAGTGATTACCTTTGCGTCTTTATTTGTTATCTGTGTCATAAGACTTGATATTCCCTATTTTCAACACAACACCATTCTCGTCGGTTTTACTGCTATAACACTCGTAATCAAAACTCCATAGTTTCTGAGCCTCTTCAAGCTCTTCTTTCCATTTAGCGCCTTTTAGGAACAATCCAGCACCCTCAGGAGATAGATGCAGATGGGAAAATTCAAGGAGCTTATGTAGCGGAGCTAGCGCGCGGCTCGAAATTGTCATAGCGTTATGCGGTGCATGGGATTCGATACGTGAATTCACCACTGAAACTGGTAGGTCAAGTTCCCGACCGACAGTTCTTAAGAAGGCGCATTTTCTAGCATCGCTTTCCAATAAGGTCATTTTGAAGCCAGTTTTATCCCTAAGAAAAATCGCTACGGGTATGCCTGGCAATCCCCCACCTGACCCCAGATCGAGCCAATTTTCCGCATCCGCTTCAAATTCAAGAAGCTGTAAACTATCGTTTATATGCCGGTCTATTACCTCCGGGAGAGAGTTTTTTGAAATCAGATTGATCTTTGGGTTCCATTTTTCCAGCAGTAGAATATACGCGTCTAGCAAGCCTTGTGTTTCACGTGAAACATCACCAATAAATCGCGATCTCATCCCAAGCTCTTCTTCGGTCGTTTTATGAGCGATGCCAATAGCGCTAATGCAGCAGGAGTCACACCGTCAATACGTGAAGCTTGGGCCAAGTTCACTGGGCGAACTTGCGCCAGTTTCTGTTGCAATTCATTCGATAAACCGGGGATGCCTGTATAGTCGAAGTCATTCGGTATTGTAATCAACTCGTCTTTTTGAGAAGCTCTAATCTGCCGATCATGCCGGTCAATGTAGTTTTGATACAACGCCTCGATTTCGACCTGTTTCGAAAGCGCAGACGGAACATCGCTTAGATCACCATCGAATCTAATCAGATCCGAGAAAAACACATCTGGAAATGAAAGCACCTCATACAAGTTTCTCTTTTTCCCATCGGCGCTAGTGGAAATTCCAGCAGCACTTAGGTCTTTATGACGAACGATAGTGGCGTTGAGCCGACTCTTAAGATCCTCAAGAGCTGACAACTTTTGCATAAATGCAGCTTCTCTTTCTTTATTAACGCAACCGAGATCGATACCTATTGGTGTTAACCGTTGATCCGCATTATCAACACGCAAAGACAATCTATATTCGGCTCTAGAGGTGAACATTCGATAAGGTTCGGAAACCCCTTTCGTCGTAAGATCGTCTAACATCACACCGATGTATGAGTTTGATCGGCTAAATCGAGGCATCTCTTTTTCCAGAACGGTGCATGCTGCTGACAGCCCAGCTACAATTCCCTGCGCAGCTGCTTCTTCATATCCGGTCGTCCCATTGATCTGACCTGCAAAATACAGCCCACCTATCTCCGGCACCTCCAAATTCAACGTGAGGCAGCGAGGGTCAATATAGTCATACTCAATCGCATAGCCGGGTTGCATGATTTCGGCATTTTCTAAACCAACTATACTTCGAACATATTTTTCCTGAACTTCTACGGGCAATGACGTCGATATGCCATTTGGATAAATCAGGTCACTTTCCAGCCCTTCGGGTTCCAAGAAAATCTGATGGGCCTCCTTTTCCTTGAACCGTACAATTTTATCTTCAATCGATGGACAATAGCGAGGTCCGACCCCTTCGATTCGACCGCTATACATGGCGGATTCACTCAGATTATCCTCAATGATTTGGTGTGTTTTCTTATTGGTATATGTAATCCCGCACGAAACTTGCGGATTTATCAACTCTTTCGTATCTACGGAAAAAAAGGCCGGATCATCGTCACCCGGTTGTTCTTCCAATCTCGACCAGTCAATACTCTTGGCGCTCAATCTTGGCGGAGTACCAGTTTTCAATCTACCCAACGGCAATCCGATCGAACGAACCCTATCAGCCAATTGATTGGATGGTCTATCGCCCATCCGGCCAGCTTCTGTTTTTACCTGCCCTATGTGGATTACGCCTCTCAAAAAGGTGCCAGATGTCAATATGACAATCTTAGAAGTTATCTTCTGACCATCCTGGGTCTCGATTCCCCTTACCCTTTGTTCCTTAATCAACAGATCAGTAACCTGGCTATACAAAATGTGCAAATTTCTGTGTGATGCCAAATGCTTTCGCATGTTCGCCCTATACAAGCTACGATCCATTTGAGCGCGTGGACCGCGCACGGCTGGTCCCTTTTTCCGATTCAAGAGACGAAACTGAATCCCTGACGCATCAGCAACCTTAGCCATAACCCCATCAAGCGCATCTATTTCACTTACGAGATGGCCCTTTCCGAGCCCACCGATCGCTGGATTACAGGAAAGAGCCCCAATATCTGACTCTTTCATAGTAACAAGCGCTACTCTAACGCCCATACGCGCGGCAGCACACGCAGCCTCAGAACCCGCATGCCCTGCGCCTATAACAAGAACATCATAATCGTAATGTTTCACGTGAAACACTCCATCTATTTTCCAATACAGAAGCTCGAAAAGATCTCGCCCAACACTGCTTCCACATCTTTTTTTCCTAAAATCGACGCCAGCTGAGAAAGAGCAAGATTAACATCTTCGGCTATCAATTCTATGTCTTGCGACCCATCTACCAACTTTATCCGCGCTGATTCCAACGCTTTCAAACCAACCTTTAGTAAACTTATGTGCCGGAACTTGGTCGACTTACTAGCCCGAGCCAATTGTGTAGAAAAGTACTTAGAAAGCGAATCTTTCAACCGATCTACACCGAACCCCGTAAGTCCTGAAATCCCACTTTGGCTATATTTTTCGGTATCATCTTTGGGGACGAAAACAAAATCCTGCTCACTTTTATCAAGCGCATAAATGTCGTTTGGGTCACATAAAAATACCCGTACATCAGCAGAGTTTGCCCTACTAATCGCCCTATCAATGCCGATTTTTTCAATTTCGTCACATGTCTCTCGAATCCCGGCCGTATCGAAGAAAGTAACCGGGATTCCATTCAAGTCCATGCGTGCTTCCAAAATATCGCGAGTCGTCCCCGAGATATCCGACGTAATCGCGATCTCTCTCCCTATAAGACGGTTCATCAATGTCGACTTACCCGAGTTCGGCGGGCCAACAATAGCAACTTCAAATCCGTCTTGCAGCCGTTCAGAAATTTTGTAGCCCGCGATCTCATTTTCCATAATCGCGATGGCAGCTTCTACCTTTTTCAGAGCATCCGATAGCAGCGTATCTGGGATCTCTTCTTCAGGAAAATCTATTGACGCCTCTAAAAGCGCGCAGACCTTTAATAGAGAACCATTCAGCGTCTCTATAAAACGTGAATACTCGCCTGAACTTACCGTTAAGGCAGATCTCCGTTGTTGCTCTGTTTCGGCATTGATTAAGTCAGCTAGACCTTCGACTTGCGCCAGATCTAATTGGCCATTTGAAAATGCTCTCCAGGTAAACTCGCCCGGCTCAGCAATGCGGCATTCTGGAAAAAGCGCCAGTTCTTCTAACAAGAGCGATATAACCGCTGGGCCGCCATGCGTATGAAACTCAACAACATCTTCCCCAGTAAAGCTGTTAGGCCCCTGAAAACCAAGTACAAGTGCGTGATCAATCACCCCGCTATCCCGGTCATGCAGTTTTTTCAGTCGAGCCTTGCGATCTAACTTGTCAGTATTTGAAAGAGAATAACATACGGTCTTTGCCTGTGGGCCAGAAACACGGATAACAGCTACGCCTGCCTTTCCTGGAGCAGTTGCCAGGGCATAGATTGTATCCATAGGGGCAGAATCCTAACCGTTCATAGAGTTGAAAAATTCTGAATTTGTTTTTGTTTGTTTAAGCTTCGACAACAAAAATTCAATAGCATCTGTCGTTCCCATCGGGTTCAAAATCCGACGCAGTACAAATGTCTTAGACAGATCGCCTTTATCGACAAGTAGATCTTCTTTCCGGGTTCCTGATTTCAGTATGTCAATCGCTGGGAAGACACGTTTATCTGCTATCTTACGATCCAAAACAATCTCCGAGTTACCGGTGCCCTTAAATTCCTCAAAGATAACCTCGTCCATTCGGCTACCCGTATCAATCAATGCTGTAGCAATAATCGTAAGCGAACCGCCCTCTTCAATATTTCGTGCAGCACCGAAAAATCTCTTTGGCCTTTGAAGCGCATTCGCGTCAACACCGCCTGTCAAAACCTTTCCAGAAGATGGCACAACTGTATTGAATGCCCGCCCCAAGCGAGTGATAGAATCCAGCAAAATCACAACATCTCGTTTATGTTCAACAAGCCGCTTCGCCTTTTCAATCACCATTTCAGACACAGCAACGTGCCGCGTCGCAGGTTCATCAAAAGTTGACGAAATCACTTCTCCCTGCACAGATCTTTGCATATCTGTGACTTCTTCTGGGCGCTCGTCAATGAGTAGAACAATCAGGTAGCATTCTGGGTGATTTTTCTCGATTGAGCTCGCAATATTCTGCAAAATAACAGTTTTACCTGTCCTTGGGGGCGCGACAATCAATGACCGCTGACCTTTGCCAATCGGGGCAACTAGATCAATGACTCGTGCAGATTTATCCTTAATAGTTGGATCTTCAACCTCCATCTGCAGCCGTTCATCAGGATAGAGTGGCGTTAAATTGTCAAAGGCAATCTTGTGGCGGGCTTTCTCTGGGTCTTCAAAGTTAATTTTTGTGGGGCTCTTCAGAGCAAAATACCGTTCGACCTCATCAGGTGCACCAATCACACCCTCAATCGTATCTCCCGTGCGCAGCGCAAATTTTCGAATCATCTCTGGCGAGACGTAAATATCATCTGGTCCTGGTAAATAGTTTGCTTCAGGCGAGCGTAGAAAACCAAACCCATCTTGAAGAACTTCCAAAACACCATCGCCTGAAATTTCCCACCCCTCATCAGCCCGCTCTCGTAGGATCTGAAACATCATCTCACCTTTACGCATGGTGGAAGCGTTCTCGATCTCCAAATCTTCAGCCATGGACAAGAGGTCTTTAGGGCTCTTCGATTTGAGATAGGCCAATGTGAGAGATGTAGAGCTCATAGATAGACTAACGCCAAAAGAAGCGTCTCCAAGAGTATAAAGGAAAGGTACCCAGAACAGGGTTGGTTGCTGGTAGCCTGTCGATGTAGTTCAGTCAATCATCTATATTATATATGAAATTTAAGAGTTGTTTTTGTTTTAGTGGGGAAATTTTCTGTGGATCATTTTAATCTTCCAGGATTTACACACAAAATTTGTTAGGAACACAAATCTATCCATAGTTAGGGATAACCTGGATAAATCGTTCTAAAACAAAATATTAGAACATATGTGAACATTTAGTTCGGTGTATGTTCTTTTGTGCTATTTGAACATCTCAGATCTATGTGGATAACTTACTTATCCTTCTCTACAGCGGGTAAGTTCACTAAAACTTCCTCAGATGTGCCACATTGCCTAGGAAAAACCAGCTTTAAAAAATTTCAGAATATATTTACCTAGATTAAACAGCACTTATCAACAGGGTTAGTGACATGTCTGTCCACCTGATCTTGGCTTCCGGCTCGGCCACGCGGGCAAATTTGCTTCGCCAGGCGGGGCTAGCGATTCGCACCATCGTGCCAGGCGTCGATGAAGAAGCGATTAAGCGAAGCCGTAAGGCAGAGCAGATGACGTCTAGCCAAATAGCCGAACGCCTTGCAGAGGCAAAAGCGCGCTCCGTTACTCAATCCTATCAGGCGGATTTTGTGTTGGGGTGCGATCAGATCTTGGATTGCGAGGGAGAAATATTTTCAAAACCCACCAACCAGGATGAATGTCTTGAGCAACTATTAAGCCTGTCCGCGCGGACACATACGCTCTTGTCTGCCGCGGTGATTTACCATGAAAGCCAGCCCGTCTGGCGTCATGTCGGCACCGTGCATCTGAAAATGCGCGAGATTTCTCAAGCATTTGCGAAAGATTATGTCGCACGAAACTGGGAGAGCATTCAGCATAGTGTCGGCGGATATAAGCTCGAAGAAGAAGGTGCGCAGCTCTTTACTGCTGTGCAGGGCGACTATTTTCACGTCTTGGGTCTTCCGCTCCTAGAGGTGCTTGGGTATCTTAGGGCAACGGGGCATATAAGAAGCTAAAAACATGGATAAAATTTCTCTCGCCGGCGTGATCGGCTGTCCGATATCGCATTCTAAATCTCCCTTAATCCACGGGCATTGGCTCAAAACGCTTGGAATCTCTGGGCATTATCTACCGTTTCACGTGGAACAAGAGAGTTTGGCAACAATTTTGGAGGCTTTGCCGAAACTTGGTGTGGTCGGGATAAATGTCACCCTCCCCCACAAAGAGACGGTTCTTGCTTTTGCGGACACAGTAACCGAGCGCGCTGCTCAGATCGGGGCAGCCAATACGTTGACTTTTCTCGAAGGTGGTAAAATCCATGCAGATAACACAGATGGCTATGGATTTTTGGAGAATTTAAGAACGCAAGCTCCTAACTGGGATCCTACCTCAAAACCAGTCGCGATTTTAGGGGCCGGGGGTGCTGCGCGGGCAGTGGTGTCTTCTCTACTGGATGCGGGGGTGCCTGAAATACGGCTTTCAAACCGAACCCGAGCCCGCGCCGAAGAGCTCAAAAACCTGTTTGGTGATCGGCTCTCTGTTTTCGATTGGGATGCTTCGGATCAAATGATGCAAGGCGCGGGCCTGCTAGTGAACTCCACCTCCCTTGGGATGACCGGAAAAGCACCGCTTGAGTTCTCCTTGGATCGGCTTTCGCCCAACACACTCGTCACAGATCTTGTGTATTCGCCGTTGGAAACAGATCTACTCCGCATTGCAAAATCGCATGGTTGCCAAACGGTTGATGGTTTGGGCATGCTGATCCATCAAGCCGTTCCCGGTTTTGAACGATGGTTCGGCCAGAAACCGGTCGTAGATGACACCGTTAGACAAATCGCGCTGTCCTAGATGTTTAAACTTGGTCTCACTGGCTCAATTGGCATGGGAAAATCCACCACAGCACAGCTCTTCAAAGATCTGGGGTGCGATCTATGGGATGCGGATGCAGCTGTGCATCGTCTCTACTCCAAAGGCGGCGCAGGTGCGAATGCTCTAGCGCCCATTATCCCCGCAGCTATCGTCAATGGAGCCGTATCGCGCGGCGCCCTGCGGGGCCTGATTTCCTCTGATCCCAGCTTGCTCAAGACAATCGAACAGATCATCCATCCCCTCGTGCGCCAGGATCGCGAGAGCTTTGCAAAAACTTCAACAGCACAGATCCTCGTCTTTGATATCCCGCTCTTGTTTGAAACCCAGTCCGAGCCGGAATTTGATGCCATCGCCTGTGTGTATATAGACGCAGAGACGCAAAAACAGCGCGTTCTCGGGCGTGGCACAATGAGCGAAGATCAGTTCAACTTGATCAAGTCAAAACAAATGCCCATCGAAGAAAAGCTAAAACGCGCGGATTTTGTAATCGAAACAGATAGTTTGCAGCACGCAAAGCAGCAGGTCTCACAGATCGTACACACTCTTAGGGAGCGGATCAACAATGCGTGAGATCGTTTTGGATACTGAGACCACCGGCTTTGACCCTCAAACTGGTGATCGCATCGTTGAAATTGGCGCGGTCGAGCTCATGGGTCATATGCCCACCGGTCGCACCTATCATCAATATATCAATCCCGAACGCTCAATGCCCCAGGACGCTTTCGAAGTGCACGGCCTTGGGGATGAGTTTCTAGCGGATAAGCCGGTGTTCGCACAGATCGGCCAGGCCTTTTTGGATTTCGTGGGTGATGCGCGGTTGGTGATCCACAACGCCGCCTTTGATATGAAATTTCTCAATGCAGAGCTGGGCTGGATCGGATTGCCCAAGCTGCCTATGTCCCAAGCCCTCGATACGCTCGCGATCGCACGGCGAAAATTTCCAGGCTCGCCCGCCTCGCTTGATGCGCTCTGCCGACGGTTCAATATTGATAACTCATCTCGAACCTTGCACGGGGCTTTGCTGGATAGTGAAATCCTTGCGGAGGTCTATTTAGAACTTATCGGCGGCCGCCAGCCTGATTTTGATCTTTCTGCGCGCACTACGACCACAAACTCGGAAAACTCCGCGGATGCGCAATGGATCGTCCCAAAAAGGCCAAACCCTCTGCCCAGCCGTATAACAAAAAAAGAACGCGCCGATCACGACGCGTTCCTTGAAAAACTCGGGGATGCACCCCTATGGAAATCTCTCTAGGCTTAAGCCGTGCCTGCCGTGGGTTGTTCAGCCTGACGACGTGCAATTTCTGAACGATACATGTTCAAGAAATCAATGTTCTCCAGGTTCAGCGGCGGGAAGCCGCCATCGCGGGTAACATCACTCACCACACGGCGCAGGAATGGAAAGATCATGCGCGGGCATTCGATCAGCAAGAACGGGTGCAATTGCTCGTCCGGCACGTTCTCAATATGGAAAACGCCCACATAGTCGATCTCAAGCACAAAGAGAACTTCATCGCCCGATTTGGACTTTGACGTCACATTCAACTTGATTGAGGATTCATATTGATGCTCAGCAGTGCGTTTCTTCGCGTCCAGGTTCACCTGAACAGACACATCAGGCTGAACATCGGTGCCCGCCCCTTTTTGCGCCATAATGTTTTCAAAGGACATGTCCCGAACAAATTGTCCTAATACACGCATTTGAACTTGAGGGGCTTGAGCAGCGGCTGTTGCTTCTTCGGTCATGGTTAAGTCTCCAAAATATAGTTTTGCGCGTGTCCCTAACAGGTCAGCCCTGCGGTCTCAATGGCGGTTTATGTCTTTTGTCCAGCCAGATGGCGCCTCTTTGGGCTCGTTAGCTGAAACATCTTTATACTCCGTTTCGATTGTCACATCTTGCGGGTAAGTTGGCCTTGCGGATGAATGAAACTGAAAGCGCGGATTGTTCATAAGCTTAGCGCGCGCATAGTTCAGAATAACATGCCGCACGCCTGGGATAAGTAAAGAGAAGCCAACCGCATCAGTGAAAAACCCCGGCGTAAGCAATAAAGCGCCGGAAAACAAAATCAGCGCCCCATGCGCGATGGGCTCAGCTGGGTTGGGGCCAGACTGGAAACTTTCACGAAGATCACTCAGCACAGCCATGCCTTGCCGCTTGACCAAATATGTGCCTGCAACCGCTGTTAAAACGACTATAATAAGTGTCGGCCATAACCCCAAGAGCCCGCCGATCTGAATAAACAGAGCGATTTCAATCAAGGGGACTGCGATAAATGCGATCAAAAGCCACATAATTTACGCTCCTTATATATTTCTGTTGCTAGACAGAACTGATCTTGCACCCTACATAAGCATGATCAAACCTGTTTTCTATGTTGATAACCTCAAGAGGCACCAATGAATAATCCCATGCTCCAACTCCTTGTCTTGGCTGGGATCGCTGTTTTCCTGGTTTTGCGCCTGCGCAATGTGCTCGGAACGCGTGAAGGGTTTGAACAGCCGCATGCGCGTGAAATGCCTCAAAGCCCTGAACGCAAAAAGCCGGATCTAGAAGTGATCGAGGGTGGCCCAGATCGTGATGTCGTAGATCATGTGACTGAGGGATCCCCGCAGGCTGACGCGCTGATGGCTATGAAGACCATTGATCACTCATTCGCGGTTGGCGATTTCCTGTCAGGGGCGCGCGGAGCCTATGAGATGATCGTTATGGGGTTCGAAAAGGGAGAGCTTGAAGAGATTAAGCCATTTCTTGCGCCCGATATTTTCGACACCTTCGCAGAGGTTGTGGCAGCCCGCAAAGAACAGGGCCTAACAATCGAGGCAGAGTTTATCGGCGTGCGCGAGATGAAAATTATCGACGCGAGCCTTGATGAGGATACGCATGAAGCAGAGATCATTATTCGCTTTACAGCAGAGCTGACATCAGCGGTGAAAAATGCCGCCGGTGAGGTGATCGAAGGTTCGGCTTCAGAAGTTAAACGTCAGAAAGATACATGGGCCTTTGCTCATGATATGGGAAGTGAAAATCCAAATTGGATGCTTGTGTCTACAGACGCGTAAGCCTTGCAGCCATAGTTTGGGTTTTTGTGATGTGCATCGGAATTGCACGGGCAAATGATGCACAAATAACCTACAAGGTTCTGGGTTTTGACGCTTTAGAAGGATGGGCCGCCGATGATCATGGGGCGGCCCTCTCTGTCTTTCGTGAGACTTGCAAAGACCTAAAGGGCGCGGATTGGGATGGGCTGTGTAAGCTCTCCATGAAGCTTGTGGATGATGAAACAAATGCGCGCCTGTTTTTTGAGCTGTTCTTTCGCCCGGTTGAAATCTCAGATGGCAAAGAGGCTTTGTTTACCGGCTATTTCGAGCCAGAGCTAACAGGCTCGCGCCGTCAAACTGACCGCTTCAAATATCCTGTCTATAAATACCCCCGCGCCGCGAACAACAAACCTTGGCTCACACGGCGGGAAATTTTGGAGGGCGGCGCGCTGCGTGGCAAGGGGCTCGAAATAGCCTATGTGGATGATCCCGTAGAGCTGTTTTTCCTGCAAATCCAAGGGTCCGGGCGTATCAGGTTGCAAACTGGCAAAATGATCCGCGTCGGATATGGGGGCGCAAATGGTCATGAATATAAGTCAATCGGCCAGGAACTCGTGCGGCGCGGCGTCTATGAATCCCACCAGGTCAGCGCGCAGGTGATCAAAAACTGGGTGCGTCGCAATCCAAGCGCCGGGCAAGAGCTCTTATTTCACAACCCCTCCTATGTGTTCTTTCGCGAAGTGTCCCACGTTCCAGCCGAAAAAGGCCCACTTGGCGCGATGAACCGCTCCATTACCGAAATGCGCAGCGTGGCGGTTGATCCCAAATTTGTGACCCTAGGCGCGCCCGTTTGGATCGAAAAGCAGGGGGCTGACCCCATGAACCGCCTGATGATAGCGCAAGATACTGGCTCTGCGATCAAAGGGGCGCAGCGGGCCGATATTTTTATGGGGACCGGGGATGAAGCCGGCCGGGCAGCGGGTAAGCTAAAAGATCCCGGTCGTATGGTTGTCTTGTTCCCGGTTGATCGGGCCTATGCATTGTCTACGGATCACGGGCTATGAAGGGGCGCAAACCGAGCTCGGATGAGCTGGATCTTTGGAAGTCGGTTGCCAAATCTGTGACGCGCACCGCGCCAATGATCGCGCCCTCTGAACCAAAAGAGCCCACTAATAAACCGCGTAAAAAACCGATCCCGAAACCGCCCCCGAAACCAACCCTGACCCCGTTTGAAATCACCTCTCAAGTCAAAGCAAAGGACAATCTCGCCCCCGCCTTGTCAGAGCGGCTCAGATCCGCGCCGGTGCAAATGGATAAGAAAATCTTTTCCAGCATGCGCAAAGGCAAGCTTAAGCCAGAAGGCAAGATTGATCTGCATGGGATGACGGTGGAGCGCGCCCATCGCAAACTCAACCAATTTGTGCTTTCGTCGCATCAACAGGGCAAAAGGTTGCTCTTAGTGATCACAGGCAAAGGCAAAAACCGTGATGAGGGCGGCCCGATCCCAGTGCGCTACGGTGTGCTGCGCCACCAAGTGCCCGAATGGCTGCGCCTGCCACCTCTTTCGAACGCTGTTCTGCAAATCGTCGAAGCCCATCAAAGCCATGGCGGATCAGGCGCGTTCTATGTCTATCTTAGGCGTGCGCGCTAGCAGAATAAAGCCGGACCACACTCAGCAACGAGGCCGTCACAAATCCAAAAAACACCGATACACCAATATATTGCATATCTAGCGGCACGCCCGCATCCATAAGCGTTCCGGTCAAAAATGGCCCCATCGCAGAGCCAAGCACCATAACCGCCGCGGCAAGCGCCTTGATCGCTCCAATATGCTTTGTCCCATAGGCCTGTGCCCAAAACGCGTTTGGCAGCGTCGCATTCGCGCCCGTGGTGATGGCCAGAAAAATGAGCCCCGCGAAGATCGCCGCGCTGGATTGCCCAAAGGCGAAAAACAAAAACGCAGAGATCATAGGAATTTGGTAGAAACCAAGCAGTTTAGCGGTGCCAAACCGATCCAGTGCCCAGCCTGAGGCTATCATGGAAAATACAGAAAGCAGGGTATAGGCAGGAAAAAGCGAGACCAACTCAAGATGGGACCATCCCTTTAGATCTGCATAGACCGTCTGCTGAAAGAAAAATGCGGTATTAAAGGCAGACGGGCCAAGTATCGCAGGGACCATAAGCCAAAAGACCGGGTGTTTCACAGCATCGGCCCTGCTCCAATGCTGGTTCATCATACCGGTTTGCGCGGTTGCGCTGTCTTCCTTTGTGTGCGCGCGCTCGGTTGTGAGCAATCGCCATAGGATCAGTGCTCCAATACAGCTCGCAAGTGCCGCCACAATCCAAATTTGTTGCCACAGAACGATGCTCAACAGGGAAACGACAAGCAGCGGCAAGATGGCTTCGCCAAAGGTAAAGCCCAATGTGCATATCGCAAGCGCCCTACCCCGCGTGGCGACAAACCAGCGTGACATGCTCACCACGGCAATATGGCTCGCCATACCCTGTCCAAAAAGCCGCAGGAAAAAGATGCATATAACCAGCATCCAGACTTGGCTTGCAAATGACATAGCCAAGCAGGTTGCGGCGAGACACAGCAATATCGCGCTGCCAAGTCTCTGCGCCGAATATCTATCCGCCAAAGTGCCCAGCCAAACCATCACCCCGGCAGAAAGCAGCGTTCCCAGCCCATAAACACCGCCCCAGGCCCCATCCGTCAGGCCAAAATCTTGCCGAATTTGCTCTGAAAACAGAGAGATGAAGAAGGTTTGTCCAAATGAGGACATCAGCGTGAGCAGCGCCCCGGCACTCAGCCATCGACTATTGTCTTGAAGAAAGCGGAGCGTGCTCACTATGTGCTACAAAACATAGCGGCTCACATCTGCGGATTTGGTCAGCTCGCCCAGATGCGCCTCAACAAATTCTTCATTCACCGTCACTTCATCCCCGCTTCGGTCGGGCGCCGCAAAAGACAGCTCTTCAAAGACCCGCTCCATAACCGTGTAAAGCCGCCGCGCGCCGATATTTTCAACGGATGTGTTCACCTCGGCAGCGATGCGGGCAAGGGCTTTGATCCCGTCATCAGTGAAGGTAACTATAACCTCTTCCGTTCCCATCAGCGCGCTATATTGTTTGGTCAAAGAATTGTCGGTTTCGGTCAGGATCCGCACAAAATCATCCTCGGTCAGTGCGCGTAGCTCAACGCGGATGGGCAAGCGCCCCTGCAATTCAGGCAGCAAATCCGAGGGCTTGGCAATATGAAAGGCACCGGATGCGATGAACAGGATATGATCCGTTTTCACCGCGCCATGTTTGGTGCTCACCGTTGTGCCCTCGATCAATGGCAGCAGATCGCGCTGCACCCCTTCCCGGCTGACCTCACCGCCGCGCGCATCTTGGCGCGTTGCAACTTTGTCGATCTCGTCCAAAAACACGATGCCGTTTTGCTCGACCGCTTCCAGGGCCGAGCGCGTCACCGTCTCATCATCGAGCAGCTTATCGGCCTCCTCGCCAATAAGAACTTCATAGCTATCGGCCACGCTCATGCGCTTTTTCGTGGTGCGCCCCTGGAAAGCTTTGCCGAAAATATCCCCCAGATTCATCATGCCCATATTCATACCGGGCTGGCCTGGGATTTCCATCATTGGAAAGGGTGAGGCCGTTTCGGCGACATCCAAATCAATCATCGTATCGTCAAGATCACCCGCTTTCAGCTTTTTGCGGAACATCTCGCGGGTGCCCTCGCGCGCATCACTTCCGGCAATCGCGTCAATCACACGCTCTTCGGCAGCAGCATGGGCCTTGGCTTTGACCTCATCACGCATGTGATCACGGGTCATGTTGATTGCCGCGTCCACCAGATCGCGGATGATTTGTTCCACATCGCGGCCCACATAGCCCACCTCGGTAAACTTTGTGGCCTCGACCTTGATAAACGGCGCTTTTGCCAGCTTTGCCAGCCTGCGGCTGATCTCTGTTTTGCCAACGCCGGTGGGTCCAATCATCAGGATATTTTTCGGATAGACCTCATCACGCAGATCATCAGGCAATTGCTTGCGTCGCCAACGATTGCGCAGCGCCACCGCCACGGCCCGTTTGGCGTCGTTTTGACCAATGATAAAGCGGTCGAGTTCAGAGACAATCTCACGCGGGGTTAAATCAGTCATGCGCTTAGTTCCTCAACAGTGAGATTTCCATTGGTATAGACACAGATATCCGCTGCAATCGCCATGGCGGCGCGGGCGATTTCCTCGGCGGATTTATCACTCTCCATCATCGCACGCGCAGCGGCAAGCGCATAGTTCCCGCCCGAACCAATGGCGGTCACATCATGTTCGGGTTCCAGCACATCCCCTGCCCCTGTGATCACAAATAGCTCTTTTCCGTCCGAGACAATCAACATGGCCTCAAGTTTTTGCAGATATTTATCAGTGCGCCAATCCTTCGCCAACTCTACGCAGGCACGTGCCAATTGACCGGGGGTGGCCTCCAGCTTTGCCTCGAGCCGTTCAAGCAAGGTAAACGCATCCGCGGTTGATCCAGCAAAACCGCACAGCACCTCATGACCCCCAGGGCTGAGCCGCCGCACCTTGCGCGCTGTTCCCTTAATCACCGTTTGGCCCAGCGAAACCTGCCCATCTCCGGCAATCACAACCTTGCCATCCTTTTTCACCCCAATGATCGTTGTGCCATGCCAGCCGGGAAATTCCTGTTGCGCCATAAAGCTCTCCTTAGATTGCAGGCTATATGTATCGCGCAGGTGCCGCTTGCAAGGGTTGGGGTCTTGAACCGTCTGGGTGGCTTTCCCATATTGGTTGTGAGGCTCCAAACCAGTGCCGTGCTGCAAGAGCGGGCGGACAAATAAGATGGGGCGCTTAACAAGAGGAGAATACCCATGGACTTGACCAAGTTCACGGAGCGCGCGCGCGGGTTCATCCAAGCGGCGCAAACCATTGCGATCAGAGAAAACCACCAGCGCCTTGCGCCCGAGCATTTGCTAAAAGCCCTGCTTGATGACGAGGAAGGCTTTGCTGCTACCTTGATCACCAGCGCAGGCGGGCAAGTGCAAGCGGTCCAGCAACATCTTGCCGGTGCATTGGGGAAGATCCCAAAAGTCACCGGGGATGCCCAGGCTTATCTTGATACAAAAACCACCAAAGTTTTGGCAGAGGCCGAAAGCATAGCCAAAAAGGCAGGCGATAGTTTCGTTCCCGTTGAACGTCTTTTGACAGCGCTGGCTTTGGTGAAAACCGAGGCGAAGGCCGCGTTAGATGCGGGCGGCGTGACAGCGCAGGCTTTGAACTCTGCGATCAATGACATTCGCAAGGGCCGCACCGCTGATACAGCCAGCGCCGAAGATGGCTATGAGGCGCTTAAGAAATACGCGCAGGATCTGACGGAACGCGCGCGGGATGGCAAAATTGATCCGATCATAGGCCGCGATGATGAGATCCGCCGCGCCATGCAAGTGCTCAGCCGCCGCACCAAAAACAACCCGGTGCTGATTGGCGAACCCGGTGTTGGGAAAACCGCCATTGCCGAAGGTCTTGCCCTGCGCATCGTGAATGGCGATGTGCCAGAAAGCCTACGCAACAAACAGCTCCTTGCTTTGGACATGGGCGCGCTGATTGCGGGCGCGAAATATCGCGGTGAGTTTGAAGAGCGTCTTAAGGCAGTTCTCACCGAAGTGAGCGAGGCCGCTGGCGAGATTATCCTGTTCATTGATGAAATGCACACACTTGTGGGCGCGGGGAAAACCGACGGGGCGATGGATGCTGCTAACCTGATCAAACCAGCCTTGGCGCGCGGTGAGCTGCATTGTGTTGGTGCGACCACGCTCGATGAATATCGCAAATATGTGGAAAAAGATGCTGCCCTGGCCCGTCGCTTCCAACCTGTTGTGATCCAAGAACCTACCGTTGAAGATACGGTCTCAATCTTGCGTGGCATCAAAGAGAAATATGAACTGCACCACGGCGTGCGTATTTCGGATAGCGCGCTTGTTTCCGCCGCAACGCTGTCTCACCGTTATATCACAGATCGGTTCTTGCCAGATAAAGCGATTGATCTGATGGATGAGGCCGCCTCCCGTCTGCGCATGGAGGTGGACAGCAAACCTGAAGAGCTCGACGCGCTGGACCGCCAAATCCTGCAAATGCAGATCGAGGTTGAGGCGCTCAAGCTTGAAGATGATACCGCCTCCAAAGACCGGCTCGAAAATCTAGAGCGCGAGCTGGCAGAGCTGCAAGGCCAATCTACGCAGATGACCGCCAAATGGCAGTCCGAGCGCGATAAGCTGAGCCAAGCACGCGATGTGAAAGAACAACTGGATCGCGCCCGCGCCGAGTTAGAGCGTGTGGTTCGCGATGGCAATTATGCCCGCGCCGGTGAGCTGCAACATGGCGTGATCCCGCAGCTTGAAAAACAGCTCGCCACCGCCGAAGGCCAAGAGCAAGAGGCAATGGTCGCAGAAGCCGTGCGCCCCGAGCAAATCGCCGCCGTGGTTGAGCGTTGGACCGGCATTCCCACCTCCAAAATGCTTGAGGGCGAGCGCGAAAAACTCCTGCGCATGGAAGAGGCGCTGCATGGCCGGGTCATTGGGCAGAATACTGCTGTAAAGGCAGTGTCAAATGCGGTGCGCCGTGCCCGCGCAGGTCTGAATGACGAAAACCGCCCGCTTGGCTCGTTTCTCTTTCTTGGCCCCACTGGCGTTGGCAAGACTGAACTCACCAAGGCTGTGGCAGAGTTCCTCTTTGACGATGACAATGCGATGGTGCGCATTGATATGTCTGAGTTCATGGAAAAACATGCGGTTTCCCGTCTGATCGGCGCTCCTCCCGGCTATGTCGGCTATGACGAGGGCGGCGTGCTCACCGAAGCGGTGCGGCGGCGTCCCTATCAGGTGGTGCTCTTTGACGAGGTAGAAAAGGCGCATCCAGACGTGTTCAACGTGCTCTTGCAGGTGCTCGACGATGGCGTTCTAACCGACGGTCAGGGGCGCACGGTGGATTTCAAGCAAACGCTGATCGTGCTGACATCGAACCTTGGGGCCCAAGCGCTCAGCCAATTGCCAGAAGGCAGCGATACCGGGCCCGCAAAGCGCGATGTGATGGATGCTGTGCGCGCCCATTTCCGGCCTGAATTCCTGAACCGTCTGGATGAAACCATCATCTTCGACCGGCTCGCGCGCGCGGATATGGATGGCATTGTCGATATCCAAATGGCACGTTTGCTCAAACGGCTCGCGGCCCGGAAAATCACGCTAGAGCTTGACTCCGGTGCTCGCACTTGGCTCGCGGATGAAGGCTATGATCCCGTCTTTGGCGCACGCCCGCTGAAACGCGTGATCCAACGCGCCCTGCAAGACCCGCTCGCCGAAATGCTGCTTGCTGGGGATGTGGGCGATGGCGACACGGTTCATGTGAGCGCCGGTGTGGATGGTTTAATCATCGGTGACCGCCTCGCCACCACCAATCGCGCCAAACCCGATGATGCCGTAATGCATTGATTGCTCCAGACACAGGCCCCACCAATCGGGGCCTGTGTCCACCTTGATAAAATGCTTAAAATCCGATCTATTTTGTCCGTTGCCCCAACCCCGTGTTAAGCAGCGCCTGCTATAGCACCCAGCATTATACACAGCTGCCAGAAAGGTGCTTTTATGGTTTGGGGCTATACTTCACGTTATATTGCGGACTCGTTTCCCTTTGGTTTCGATCCTAGAATTGAGAAAGTTAGCGAGATTTTACATCAGAATATAGCGCGTTATCATCTTAATGACATGGTCAAGCAATACCCTCAGCGTGAAGTACATCTTGAATTCATAGGCCGCGACCCGACCTCCGAAATCGCGCTGCTCCTCAATCTGCCTGCGACCGATACGCATGAAAATGATGGTTCCGCAGCGCAGTCCTATCAATTTGAACTCACATATATTGATTCAGAAGGTGCGTTGGTACCGCTGGAGGTTGTCTTTTCACCCTTTGTGGCAGAAGCAGGGGATATCGTCCAAAACACTTGGCAGACCGAGATTTATGATGACGAAGATCTCGTTGGATCCTATGTGATCGGCTTTTCGTCTGGATCGAGTGGCCTGCCCATTGATGGCACAATCTACAAAGTTTTCACCGGCGATTCCGAAGGTACTAGCCTGATCGAAGGATTCGACGGTCATTTAGACATTTCCGTCGGTGGGCAAGATATTTCAATTGATATAGGTGAGCCGGGTCAAACCGCCGGGGTGTCGCAGCTTCCCTATGAGTTTCAAATCACTTCAATCACGAGGGATGGGGTGCCTGATCCAGACTATGTGACTGAGGTCATCATGGTCGAAGAGCTTTCGGGCCATGTCACCAACAGAGATGGTTTGGATTTGCTCGATTTTTCCCAGCTAAAAACCGGCCTGTCGTTATACACCAAGCACGGTTTTGCGACGGACGGGGAAACTGGGCTGACATTTGCCGGTTTTGAGGGCCCATTTTTCGGCTCGCGTTTTGCGGACCGTTTTCTTGGCTCAGGTCAAGAGGATCGCCTGAATGGCGGCGCCGGAGATGATCATATGAACGGGCGGGGCGGTAATGATGCTCTGGTCGGCAGTCTAGGAAATGATACGCTGTTTGGATTAGAAGGGGATGATTATCTCTTTGGCGACGATAAGAACTTAAGTTTCAATGGTGACGACGCCTTATTCGGTGGGCGAGGCAATGATTACCTGATGGGATATGGCGGTGATGACTATCTGCATGGGAACCGCGGCAGGGATACGCTTGAAGGTAATGAAGGGGATGATCGCTTGCAGGGTGGG